>BEIA01000001.1 GCA_002898715.1 bacterium HR24
GCCCGCACCGGCGCCTGGCTCACTCGCCGGATGGCGTCGGCGAAGGCCTGGGTGCGGGAGGCGGTGGCACAGGCGTCGACGGCGATGACGCCCCGCTTATCGACGATGAAGCCAGTGTTGCTTAGGGACCAGCTCCAGTCAGGTTGGAGATAGGCATAGATGCCCGGGGAGACCTCCTCCAGGCACGGGGCAGGCGCCTGGCCGAGGGAAGGGCGGCTACCTGGAGCGGTCATCCTGGTTGCCTCCTGTCACATGAGATACACCCGCTTTAAGGCGCTCTTACTGCCTCTTCCAGGCCTCGACGGCGTATTCCATACCGTACGAGTTGATCCAGGGAAGCTCCACGTTGTCCTGCCGCACGTGATAGACCACCGGCACAGCCAGGGGTATGGCGTACAGCCGGTCGGCAACGGTGTTGACCACCTGCCGGATCACCTCGCGCCGGCGGGCGGGGTCGAGCTCCCGTCTCTGCCTCTCAAGCAGGTCCAGCAGCTCTTGGTCTTCACGAAGCAGCGGCTCCAGGCCAGGGCTGTGCAGCCTCGGGCTGCCAGGGGTCCAAAGAATGGTGTAGTACTCGTTGGGGTCGCTGCCGGCAAGGTGTTGGCCCAGGGCAAGGCTGCCGTTCCAACGCCCACCGATGACCACTTGGGACGCGAACTCCGGGAAGGGGACTTCCTTGATCCTGGTCTCGATGCCGACCTCGCGCAGCTGCTGCTGCACGTACTGGGCCCATTCCACCTGTTCGGCCCAGAGATAGCGGGCGATGAGCAGATCATAGGGGCCCGCGCGCTCGACGCCAGCAGCCCTGAGCAACGCTCGCGCCTCGGACGGGTTGTACTGGTAGTTCCTGGCGTTGGCGAACTCGTTCTTCTTGGGGTCGAAGTACCAGCGGCTGAGGGTGGCGTACTCCAGCGCCCATACCCCCTCGCCCGAGATTCGGCCCAGGTCGTCGCGGTTGATGGCCATGGACATGGCCTGACGCACACGCTTGTCGCGGAAAAGGGGTTCCCGCAGATCCATATGCAGCATCACGTCCACCAGAAGCGGGCAGCGCGTGTAGGTCGCCGATGGCAGGTCGCGCTGCAGCTCGGGCAAGTCCTTGGCGCTGGGCAGGCTGCTGAGGGTAGTGAGCCCGGCATCGATCTGGCGCGTGCGCAGCTGTGACAGGAAAGTTGAGTGGTCGGGCAGATAACGTATGACGATACGGGAGGCATATGGCCTGTCCACCAAGAAATAGTCGGGGTTGTATTCGAAGCGGGCCTCGGCACCCACGTCGTACCCCCGGAACAGGAACAGGCCCGCGCTCCAGAGGTCCTTGTCCAGCTGGCCCGTGCCGAAAAGCTCGTACGGCATCACGTAGAACATGCCGTGATGGGCCATGTGGGCCAGGAATGGCCCGAGCGGCCGGGCCAGGGAAAAGCGCACCAAGTCCGGAGCTACTGCCTCCACCCTCTGCACGTCGGCCAGCAACGTGCGGTTGGGATGCTCCGCCTTGAAGCGGTCCCAGTTCTTGACCACATCTTCGGCCGTGAGTGGCCGGCCATTCACGGGCGGCCGGTTCTCCCACCGCGCGGGACGTAGCTTGAAGATATATGTGGTGGCGTCAGGCTGCTCGGGCATAGCTACGGCCAAATCGGGCACCACGTCGTAGTCGAGGGGGCCGACATCGGCCCCTACCTTGTACTTCAACAACCTGGGCGAGACCAGGGCCAAGTGCTGGATGGAGCGGTATTGCCAGTTCTTGTAGTAATCGAACACCCCAGGGTCGCCCACGTCGCGGAAGACGATGGTGCCGCCCTGCCCCCGGGCGGGGGGTCTCGCCTCGGCCGGGGCTGTGGCCATGGGCGCCCCTTCCTCTCCACGGCAGGCCAGGGTGAGCCCAGTAACTCCCAAGCCAGCAGCCGCGTACTGCATAAAGCGTCGCCTGTCTAGTCGCCGTCGCCACAAAAGGCGATCGCGCTCCGTCTCCCGGTAGCTGCGCAGCGAACCGTGGTCCGTGGCCTCACATCCTCCTACAGCGGTAGATACAGAGGGCTGCACAGGGCATACCATCAATGCTAGACCTTGTCGCCATTGATACCTCGATGGCCGCCTATGTCAAGGCTTGCCGAGCCCCATCCCGTATAGCCCCATCGTGCAGCGACTACGCTCAAGGGCGTCGACGCTGCCTTGGCCGTCCTTGACGCCGCAACGGCAGCGGTGATAAAGTTATCCTTGGTTAGCACTCTCGGGTCGAGAGTGCTAAACGGCAAGGGGGTGTCAGCGGGATGCTGACGGAGCGGCGGGCCGCCGTCCTGCGCTCCATCGTCGACGAGTACATAGACTCGGCCCAGCCCGTGGCCTCGCGCACGGTGGCCCTCAAGTATCTGGCCCACGTCTCGCCAGCCACCATCCGCAACGAGATGATGCGGCTGGAAGAGGAGGGCTATATCTCTCAGCCCCACACCTCCGCCGGCCGCGTCCCCTCCGATAAGGGCTACCGCTACTACGTGGAGCGCCTCATGCGCGAGGAGGCCCCCTCCCGCGAGATGGGCCTAATGGTCCGCCATCAGTTCCACCAGGTGGAGGAGCGGCTGGAGGACTGGGCCCGGCTGGCAGCGGTGGTCCTCTCCGCCCACGTCCAGGCGGTGGCGGTGGTGACGGCGCCCCGCACCCGGCCCGCCCGACTGCGCTGGCTGGAGCTGGTGAAGCTGCAGGAGCTTCTGGCCCTGCTGGTGGTGGTGCTGCAGCATGCCCAGGTGCGCCAGCAGCTCCTGGCCCTGCCCGAGGCCCGGGAGCAGGACGAGCTCTCAGCGCTGGCCCGTTCCCTCAGCGAGCGCTTCGCTGGCCTGGGCGCTCAGGAGGTGCGCAGCCGGCTGGAGGGCCTCCCAGAGGTGGAGCGGTCGGTCATGGAGGCCGTGGCCTCCATCCTCGAGGCCGAAGACCGCGCCAGCCACGAGGCAGCGGCGGTGGAAGGGTTGCGGGACGTCCTCCACCAGCCCGAATTCGAGGAGCGGGAGCGGGTGCTCGGCCTGCTGGAGTTCCTAGAGGGCAGCCGCCTGGGCCGCCTCCTGCCCTTCCCCACACCACAGCGGGGGCAGGTCCAGGTCATCATCGGCAGCGAGCACCCCGAGGCGTCCCTGCGCCACTACAGCGTGGTGGCAGCGGCCTACGGCCTGCCCGGTGCCGTGGGGGCAGTGGCCCTGGTGGGCCCCACCCGCCTCCGCTATGGCCGCGCCGTGGGCATGGTCCGCTTCGTGGCCTCCTTGCTGGACGAACTCATCGCCGCCAGTTTCGGGGGGTAGATAGCTTTGGCCGAGGAGCAGAAAGTCTCCCAGGAGCGTCCGGCCCAGGGGCAGGCGACGCCCCAGGAAGAGGTTGACGACCTGCGCTCCCAGCTCGAGTCCGCCCGCAGTGAGGCCCAGCGCTACCTAGACAACTGGCGCCGGGCCGAGGCCGACTTCGCCAACTACAAGAAGCGGGTCGAACAGGAGAGGGAGGAGACCCGACGCTTCGCTAACGCCTCCCTCATCATCAACATACTGCCGGTGCTGGACGACCTGGAGCGCGCGCTCCAGAGCCTAGACGCCCGTCTGGCGGGCCTCACCTGGTTCGATGGCATCCGTCTCATCTATCGCAAGCTCCAGGCCGTCCTGGAGAGCGCCGGCGTCAAGGAGATCCCGGCCGATGGCCAGCCCTTCGACCCCCGCTACCACGAGGCCATCCACTATGCCGAGGGCGATGAGGGCAAGGTGCTGGCGGTGGTGCAGAAGGGCTACACCTTGCACGACCGCGTCCTGCGCCCGGCCCTGGTCATAGTGGGCAAGCGTCTGACCGAGAGCGGCGGAGGCCAGCAGGGCAGCCAGCAGGCCCAGGAGGGAACGACATCATGAGCGACCGGTACAGCCAACAGCAGTGGGGGTGGGCAGCATGGGCCGTGCCATAGGAATCGATCTGGGCACCACTAACTCCTGCATGGCAGTCATGGAGGGCGGGGAGCCCAAGGTCATCCCCAACGCCGAAGGGGAGCGCATCACCCCGTCGGTGGTGGCCGTCTCCGGCAGCGGGGAGAGGCTGGTGGGCCGCCCCGCCAAGCGACAGGCCATCGTCAACCCCGACAACACCATCTTCTCCATCAAGCGCCTCATGGGGCGCAAGTTCAACGACCCCGAGGTGCAGCGGGCGCTCAAGTACCTGCCCTATAAGGTCGACGCCGCCCCCAACGGCGACGCCCGCGTCTGGATGGGAGACCGCTCCTACTCCCCCCCCGAGATCTCGGCCATGATACTGCAGAAGCTAAAGATGGACGCCGAGGCCTACCTGGGGGAGCCGGTGACGGAGGCGGTCATCACCGTGCCCGCCTACTTCGACGACGCCCAGCGCCAGGCCACCAAGGCGGCAGGGGAGATCGCCGGCCTCAACGTCCTGCGCATCATCAACGAGCCCACCGCGGCCGCCCTGGCTTACGGCCTGGACAAGGAAGGCGAGAAGATCGTGGCCGTCTATGACCTGGGGGGCGGGACCTTCGACATCTCCATCCTGGAGATCGGCGAGGGGACGTTCCACGTCCGCGCCACCGCCGGCGATACCTTCCTCGGTGGAGACGACTTCGACAACCGCATCATCAACTGGCTGGTGGAGGAGTTCCTGAACGAGACGGGCATCGACCTGCGCCAGGACCGGGTGGCCATGCAGCGCCTCAAGGAGGCGGCGGAGAAGGCCAAGATCGAGCTCTCGACCCTGATGCAGACGGAGATCAACCTGCCCTTCATCGCCGCCGACGCCTCCGGCCCCAAGCACCTGGTGCGCACCCTCACCCGCGCCAAGCTGGAGCAGATGGTGATGGACCTGGTGGAGCGCACCCTGGACCCCTGCCGGGAGGCGCTGCAGGCCGCGGGCCTGCGCCCCGACCAGGTGAACGAGGTCATCCTGGTGGGCGGCCAGACCCGCATGCCGCTGGTCATCGAGACGGTGCGCAAGTTCTTCGGCCGCGAGCCCCACCGGGGTGTCAATCCCGACGAGGTGGTGGCGGTGGGCGCGGCCATCCAGGCCGGCGTCCTCAAGGGAGAGGTGCGGGAGGTCCTGCTGCTGGACGTGACGCCCCTGGACCTGGGCATCGAGACCCTGGGGGGCATCATGACAGTCATCATCCCCCGCAACACCACCATCCCCACCACCAAGTCGCAGATATTCACCACCGCCGCCGACAATCAGACCAGCGTGGAGATCCACGTGCTGCAGGGCAACCGGCCGCTGGCCAAGGACAACAAGTCCCTGGCCCGCTTCATCCTGGACGGCATCCTGCCGGCGCCCCGCGGGGTGCCGCAGATCGAGGTCAGCTTCGACATCGACGCCAACGGCATCCTGCACGTCTCGGCGCGGGACAAGGCGACGGGGCGCGAGCAGAAGGTCATCGTCCAGCCCAGCACCGGCCTGAGCAAAGAAGAGGTCGAGCGCATGAAGCGGGAGGCGGAGCTCTACGCCGAGGAGGACCGCCGCCGCAAGGAAGAGATCGAGCTGCGCAACCAGGCCGACAACCTGGCCTACAGCGCCGAGAAGACCCTGCGCGAGGTGGGCGACAAGATACCGGCCCACCTGAGGGGCGAGATCGAGGAGCGGGTGCGGCGCGTGCGCGAGGCCCTGGCGGGACAGGACATCACCGCCGTGCGCCGGGCCATGGACGACCTGTCCTACACTCTGCAGCAGGCCGGCGCCGCCGTGTACGGCGCCCAGGCCGGCGCCGGCACGCCGCCGCCCGGCGAGGGCCGTAGCGGCCCCGACGAGGGCACGGTGGAGGGCGAATACCGCGAGCTCTGAGGCCAGACTGTCACCGCCGCAGCGGGGGTGGGACGCGGGGCCCACCCCTCGCCGCTTCCTCGTCGTTCCTGCAACTAGGCGACGCTGCTAAAATGGGCCTGGGACTCCACCGAGGGAGGACGCTATGGCCACAGTCGGTCGCACCGCTCTGCCCAAGCTCTGGTGGCAGGCCATCTACACCGTGCCCCAGGTAGATTTGTCGCGCGTGGACCCGGTAACGCGCTGGTTGGTGCTGTCGCGGGCAGCGGTGGTGGCCATGACGGTGACCTCGGCCGCCATTGGCGGGCTGCTGGCAGCCAGGGACGGCGTGTTCGACGGCCCCCGCTTCGTGCTGGCCCTGGTAGGGCTGGTGCTCGCCCACCTGGGCTCCAACCTGGTCAACGACCTGGGCGACTACTTGCGGGGCATCGACGCGCCCGATTCGCCCCGGGCCCAGTACGGCCCGCACGGCCTGGCCCACGGGGGTGCCTCGCTGGCCCGTTTCGCCCTGGCTACGGCCCTGGTGCTGGCTGCCGCCACCGCAGTGGGGGTGTGGCTGGTGGTGCTGGCCGGCCCGTGGGTGCTGGCCTTCGCCCTCGGCGGCGCCTTCGTTCTTCTGTTCTACTCCGGCTTTCCCTGGTCCCTCAAGTACGTGGGCCTGGGTGAGCCCTCGGTGCTGCTGGTGTGGGGCCCGCTGATGGTGGGCGGGACGTACTACGTCATGGCCGAGACCGTGCCTGCCCACGTCTGGGTGGCATCCCTCCCCTACGGCCTGGCCGTTACGGCGGTGCTCATGGGCAAGCACATCGACAAGCTGGAGTTCGACTCCGCTCGCGGCGTCTGGACCATGCCGAGGCTGCTGGGCGAGGCGCGGGCGCGACGCTTCACCCAGGCCCTCATTGTGGCCGGCTATCTGGCCGCCCTGGCGGTGGCCATCTGGCAGGTCATGCCCGGGCTGCTGCTGGCGGCCCTCGCCCTGCCCGTGGCCAGGCGAGTCCTGGCCGTCTTCCAGCGCCCCAAGCCGACCCAGCCCCGCCGGCCGGTGCCCGGCTGGCCGTTGTGGTTCGTCAACTTCGCTTTCTACCACACGCGGCAGTTCGGCGCCTATCTGGTAGTGGGGCTAGCGCTGCAAGTAGCGGTGGAGCGGCTGCTGGACGCTTTCTGAGCGCGCTGCGTACACCAAAGCAGGGGGGTAAGTGCCCCCTGCTCCTGCCACCGCCCCGGGGCTAGTCCTGCTTGACCGCCTCCACCTCGAGGTTGATACGCACCGTGTCGGCCACCACCACACCGCCCGTGTCCAGGACGGCGTTCCACTTTACGCCGAAGTCGTGCCGGTTGATGGCGGTCTGGGCGCTGAAGCCGATGCGCTCCTTACCCCACGGGTCGCGGGTGCGGCCCAGGTACTCCACGTCCAGGGCAACCTCCCTGGTCACGTCGCGGATGGTGAGGTCGCCGATGACACGGGCCCTGTCCTCGCCCAGCAGCTCCACCCGCTTGCTGCGGAAGGTGATCTTGGGGTACTTCTCGGCATTGAGGAAGTCGTCGGAGCGCAGGTGGGCGTCGCGCTGGGGCTCGTTGGTGTCGATGCTGGCCGTGTCGATGGTGACCTCCACGGAGGAGTTCTCGGGGTTGGTCTCGTCCAGCCGGATGGTGCCCTCGAAGGTGCGGAAGCGCCCCTTCACGGTGGCGACCATCATATGGCGGACGGAGAACTCCACCAGGGAGTGGCTGGGGTCGATGACCCAGGTGCTGACAGCAGCCGGCGCAGGTGCAGTGGTCATACCGTCACCTCCCTCGTCGCTGGTCTCTGTCTCTGGTTTCCAGGCTAAGGGGCGTGCCTTACTTTGGTCAAGTAGCTAATGAAAGAATAGTACAGCGCCAGCGGTGGGCTTTAGCCTCGGCAGCCGGGTTACAATGTAGGGGAGCGCCCCAGTAGCTCAGTAGGAAGAGCGGCGGCCTCCTAAGCCGCAGGCCGAGGGTTCGAGTCCCTCCTGGGGCGCCACTGCGTTGGCCATCGGCGGGCGCAGGCGCTATAATGAGGGGTGCGAGCGCCAGCAAAGCGGGGGATGGAGCCATGATCAACATGACCGAACGGGCAGCCAGCAAGGCCAAGGAGATACTGGAGCAGAAGGGCATCGGCCCCCAGGGCGGTCTGCGCGTGTTCGTTGTCGGCGGCGGCTGCTCCGGCTACCAGTACGGCATGGCCCTAGCCCGTGAGGTCGAAGAGGACGACTTCGTCATTGAGAAGGACGGCATCCGCCTGGTGGTGGACCCCGAGAGCGCCGCTCTGCTGGAAGGGGCGGAGATCGACTACGTGGACGACCTCATGAAGGCCGGGTTCACCATCTACAACCCCAACGCCGTCCGTACCTGCGCCTGCGGGCACTCCTTCGCCACCGCCGAGGGCGGCGGGGCGCCCCGGCCCTGCCACTGACGGCATCGGGCACCACTGACGCGCTTGCGGCTCTGGAGCCTGCATCCTCGCTATCTGGACCCCCGGGGCCTGACCGCGCTATGGCGTTGCCCCTTTACAAGGGCGGGCCGGCCCGCTAGCCTACGAACTGGCCCACCGCCGGAGGTGACCCATGGCCTACTGGATCGTCGTCGGCTCGGAGGAGAACTTCCGCATCGCTCAAGAGCGAGGTTTCGACATCTTCGGCTTCAACGGCGACGTCACCTCGGCACCGTTGTGGTCCGGTAGGTGGCTCCGCCCAGGCGTCGCCTGCTGAAGGACGCGATCTACCGCGTCGGCCTGGGAAGGAGCGTACCTAGAGACGGCATTCTTGTCCCTAATCACCCCATACTGCCGCTGGCCGCCGATAAGTGCCATCGCCGGTAGCCGTGCCCGCGACCGCCTGCAGGGCCTTACTTTACACTTGGTCATCAAACTGGTCATCAAAACCTGACCACCCCCTGCCAGATTTGGGCCGGCCACCCCCAACAGGTCCTGCCCAGGCCTACCGCCATATGACGTGGCGGGGGAGCCGTATCTACTGAAACAGTTGCGAAACAGATGGGCCGGCGCTGGAACAGTTGGAAACGGTCCGGCAACAAAACTCCGGAGATAAAGTCTGCATATAATGGAAACAGTGTGAAACAGATGGCCCGGCCTCAACATGCCCGCTGGCCCTAACAGTCCCGTCGTAGGGAAGGACATGATGAGACGGAGCACGCAAGACCACCGGTTGAGGCCCAGCCCTAAGGCGCATTATGCGCATTAGACCAGCCGGAGGGTCATGATGGTGTGGGCGAGGATGGCGGCAGCGGTGCGGGTCAGCAGGCCCCGGAAGCTCTTGGCCCTATGGCGAGCAAGGCCCAGTCGCTCCATGAGCTGCGCCTGCCCCTCTCGGCAGCTGGTCGGCCACGGCCCGCTCATCGACAGCGGCCGGCACAATGGCCTAGGCCCGCACGAGCCTGCTGGCCAGCTCGCTGCGCAGGGCCAGCCGGAAGCGGCACGTCCACTCGCTGTGGGCGGCATCCCAGCCGAAGCCTGCCACCAGGCCACCAGGCCCCTGCCACTGGTCTGCGCCCCGCACCCGGCTGGGGTGCTTGACGGGCAGGGCGGTGGTGTCCACCTGCTGCCAGGGGTCCTCGGGCAGGTTGGCCATCAGGCAGGCCGGCAGCTCCTCGAAGGCGACGTGCAGCCAGCGCAGGCGACGGGCGAGCTCGCTCTGGCTGGGCAGGTGGGGGAAGCGGTGGCGCCACTCCCGCCTGACCTCTTCCAGGAAGGCCTTCTCGCTGTGGCAGCCCAGGAGGTGGCGCACCAGGGCGATGGCCAGCAACGTCGGCGTCGCTGCAGGCGGGCTTGGGGCCTGGGCGGTTGGGGATGCTGACCCTCTCCTCCTCGATGGCGTCGTCAACCAGCACACAAGTGTGGACGAACAGGTCGGCCAGTGGCCGTCAAGACTGGGGGCCTCCGCAGCTGGGGTTGTCTGCATCCCCTTTAGTGCTGCGGTAGGCCTCCACTTCTCAATTCATCTCTAAGGGCGGGGGCCGAGTCAACGCTTCCTCAGGGCGCCATGGCCTCCTCCCTCCTGGCCACAGGGCCAAAGGACACGCTCCCGAGCAGCGCCGAGAGTCACTCTCCGTCCCTGCCCGAGGACAATATGTCCCGTATGCGAGGCAGGCTGGGAGGTCACAGGGCCGGCCATCGTCTAGGCCATGTAATGGCTCGAGCCCGCCTGCCCCTGGGGAGCAAGGTGCGGGCCCACCTCCCTGTAGGACCTGCCCGTCCTGAGCATCCAGAAGACGGCCTTGGCGAGCTTCCTTGCCACCGCCACCCTCGCCTTCTGGGTCCCCTTGCCCACCAGGAGCCGCCGGTAGAACTCCTGCAGGGGCCCAGGCCGCCCCACGGCGCCCGTGCCCGCCTCCACCAGGGCCCACCTGAGGAAGCGGGAGCCCTGCTTGGTGATGGCGCCGTGCCTTACCGCCCCTCCCGAGGCGTAGGTGGAGGGCACCAGCCCGGCGTAGCTGGCGAGGTGCCTGGCGCTGGGGAAGCGGGAGACGTCCCCTATCTCGGCCAGCACCAGGAGGGCAAGATAGTAGCCTAGGCCGGGCACGGTGGTGAGCAAGAGGGCCCGCTCGTCCCTCCTGGCCACCTCCCGCACCCTCCCTGCCAGCAGCTCAAGCTCCTGCCTGAGGGCCGAGAGCAGCCGCAACAGGCCCCCAAGCTCCTCGCCGTAGGGCTCGGGCAGCCTGAGCCCCGCCAGCCACCCGAGCCCCTTCCTGGAGAAGGGGGTGGGCATGGGCGGCCGCACCGGCAGCCGGTCCAGGAGGGCGTGGATGCGGTCCTTCACCGCCCTCTGCAGGCCCACCAAGAAGGCCCGGTAGCGCAAAAGCTCCCTCAGGGCCCTCGTCTCCTTGTCGGCCACGTAGGCCCTCGCCACCAGGTCTGCCCGCATCTCCGGGCCAGGATGTGGGCGTCCGGCCGGTCGCTTCCCCGGCCTGGCCGAGGCTATGGCTCTTGTCTTGTAGGGATGGACGAGGGTCACCTCCAGCCCTGGTCAGAGAGGAGGCCCATGGCCCACTCCCAGGCCCTGGTGGCCTCCAGGGCCACCTTGAGCCCTCCGCTCAGGCCCGCAAGGGCCGCAAGCAACCCCTCGGGGCTGCTCTCGGCCCTCCCCTGCCTCACGGTCCTACCCCTCTCGTCCACCACCGCCAGGTAGGAGTGCCTTCCCCTCAAGGTCCAGGCCCGCATAGAACATCTCTCTGGGGCCTCCTTTCCCTCAGGGTTTCTCTCTTTACCCCCACTGTAGGGCAGGAGGCCCCCGCCCTTATAACATCACGTAACGCGCTAACGCAGCGCTTCGCCCGTCTCCCGCCCCTCGCCACCCACGAGGCGGTCCAGGAGGCGCATGGCCTCCTCGCTGCCGCCCGCCAGCACGTGCGAGTAGACGTCCAGAGTGGTGGACGGCACCCGATGCCCCAGCAGCTCGGCAACCACCCGCACGCTCACGCCGTGCCCCAGCAGTAGGGATGCCACCAGGTGCCGCAGGTCGTGTACCCGCAGCCCGGCCATGCCCAGCCTGGCCGCGGCCTGCCCCAGGTAGTACTGGACCCGGCGGGCGCTCTCCGGCGCCCCGCCCTCCCTCACGAACACATAATCACCGGGGCTGGGCTCCCGCCCCATCATCTGTCGCCACGCCGCCGCCTGCCGCTCCAGGGCCCGGCAGGCCATGTCCCCGATAGGGATGGTCCTGTCCGAGCCTGCCTTGGCGCCCCGCTCGTGCACGCCGCCGCTCGTCCGGCTCAGGGTGCGCCTCACCTGGACCAGCCGCCGCTCCAGGTCCACATCCCCCCAGCGCAGCCCCAGCGCCTCTCCCAACCGCATGCCCGTCGCCGCTATGAGCGCTATCGCCGGCCCCACCGGCGACCCCTCCACCTCCCTGAGCAGCCGCGCCAGGCCCTCCGGCGACGGCAGCTCGGGCCTGCGCGGCCGGTACACTCCGGGCCTCACCCGAGCGCACGGGTTGTCTGGGAGCAGCCCCATGCTCACTGCATCGTTCAGGGCCTGCCTCAGCACGGCGTGGATGTTCCTCACCGAACCCTGGCCCAGGCCCCTCTCCCGCGCCCGGAGCAGCACCGCCTGCACGTCCATCGGCGTCAGCTCGCGCAGACGCAGGTGCCCGATGACCGGCACCAGGTGGTGCTGCACGACGATCCGCTGCCCCTCCACCGTAGCCGGCGCAAGGCCTCCTTCCCGCATCGCCAGCCACCTCTCCAGATACGCCGCCACCGTCACCCTCCCCGTCCCCCTCGCCTGCCCCAGCCTCCCCTCGTCCCGCCTGCGCAGCAGCTCCGCCCTAACCCGCTGAGCGTCCTTGTATGTGCCGCGGACGGTCACCCGTATGTACGTCCGCTTCTTCTGGCGCGAGTCGTAGCCCATGTAGACCCGCACGGACCACGAGTTGCTTCCCCGCTTCTCGATCCCCTCGGGCACGGCCCACCCCCGACGTGCAGCGTGGGTTGTCCACCAGCGCCATCCCGTCACCGGCCCCGCATCTCCTCCTGCCACCCGGCAGCGGCCACCAGGTGGGCAAGCAGGCGCACGGTCAGCCGCACGAGCGCCTCCAGGTCATCGCCGGACCATCCCCCTGCCTCGGCCATCATCTTCAGCCGCCTTCCCCCGTCTTCCCCTTCCCCTCGCCTCCCCCCTCTTCCGGGGGCCACTCCAGGGCCGACAGCAGCGCCCGCCGCGCCCGTCTCACCCGTTCCTGCCACGGCATCACCTCCTCCAGCAGCTCCAGCAGCCTCTCCAGCCACTCGTAGACGTCCCGCGGCGTCCGCCACAGGCTGCCCATATTCTGTTCGAACACATGTTCGGGTGTCAACGGCCCGGCGCCACCCGTCCCCTCCTGCAGCAGCCCGGCCAGCCGCGATGAGAGCGAAGCCGCGACGGGCCACACCTCCTGCAGGACCGCCAGCTCCCTGTCGCCGCAGCGCCTGAGCCACTCCTCCACCGCCCGCAGCAGGCGCACCCGCCGGGCGAAGGCGTCCTGGGGATGGCGCCATGCCGGCCCGGGGAAGCGCTGTCCCTCCTCCCCCTCCCCCAGCTTTTCCCATTCCAGCCCCAGCACCTCTGCCACCGCCCGCAGCTTCGCCTCCGAGGTCCACGCCACCTCGCCCCACTCCACCCGCCGGATGTAGTCCGCCACCACACCCTGCCTTGCCCCCTGCTCCAGCAGCCGCCGGCTGGCCATCTCCGCCACCTGCTCCCGCGAGAGCCCCAGCTGCCGCCGCCGCCGGTAGACAGCCCATGCCCTGGCCGGGGTAACCTCCACAAGGTCCCTGCCCCCCATGCGCCGCCGGCCCCTTCGTCCCGCAGATCCATTCAACATAGCCGCCTCCTCGCAGCAGGTCCGCTCGCATCCCGGTCGCTGCTATCGTAAGCCATCACGCCCATCTTCGCCCCACCTCCCCCGCAGCCGTCGCAGACGGCAGATCTCCGCACACCGCCCCCACCACCCCGGCGCCACACTTCCGGCCGCGCGCCCCCCCTTTGACAACCGCTGCTCGAACAGATATGCTGAGTGCACAAGGTCGCGAGTGTCACACGACATGGCATGAGACCCTAGAGATGCGGTCGCAACAGCCGGGCAGCATCCGCTCCATCGCCGCCAAGCTCGGCATCTCGCCCACCCTCGTATACCGCATCCTGCACGGCACCGCGAGCCCCGAGAGCATCATGGCCTACGGCCCGCTGGTCAACGCGCTGCGCCAGGGCAACGGCACACACGATGCCGCCCCGTCCGCCACTGCGGCGGCTACGCCCCGGGGGCACGCCACAACGCGCCACCCGCCGGCAGCTGTAGATACGGCGCTGACCCCTGCCCAGGCAGCCCGCCTCCTTCAGCTAAGCACGCGGACGGTCTACCGCCTTTGCCGGCGCGGTCTCATCCCCCATGCTCGCATCGGCCGCCTGTACCGCATCTCGCCGCAGGCCGTCCGCTGGATCCTGGCATCGCGAGGCGCCATCCCCATCCAGATGGCCCAGACAACAGGACTGCTGCCGCCCCGCCCCGAAGGCGTCCCACCGTCCGCCAGGAAACGAGGTGAAGGTCGATGACGACCCAGCTGCCCACCGAGCAGCGTGACGCCCCCCAGAGCCCGGCCCCCTGGCCCATGGCCATCGCCCTCGACGAGATCGAGGCCCAGGCCCGCTACAACGCCATGGTGGCCGACCGCATCGCCGCCGTCATCCGTGACCACATGCAGCCGGGCGTCCACTACACCTACAAGCTGGGCGAGACCTACTTCCCCAGGCCCGTCCTGCTCGATGCCGGCGTCGCCTACATCATGAGCGTCCTGCGGCTCGTGCCGCGCCACCACGTGGAGCTCGCCCTGCGCGAGCCGGTGCCCGTCCAGCGCCCCGACGGCAGCACGGAGCACCGCCTGCTCATAAAATACGTCGTTCGGGCAGAACTGTGGCACATCTCCCCCGACGGCAAGGAGCGGCTGGTGGCCGAAGGGCTAGGCAGCGCCAGCTCTTTCGAGACCCGCCACCTCTACCGCTGGGTGTCGGACCGGGAGCTACCCGCCGGCGCCGACCCCTCCCGGCTCCCCAGCCGTGGCCAGGGCAGCTCGGCCCGCTACCGGGTCTACAACCCCGACCCCGACGACCTGGACAACACCATCCTCAAGATGGCCGCCAAGCGCGCCGAGGCGGACGCCATCCGCCAGCTGCCGGGCGTCCTGGAGGCGTGCGCCCTCCTGCCCGATGCCGAGATCCAGGCAGGGGGGCAGCCCCCACGCTCCCCGGCCCCACGCAAGCAGGAGTCACAAGGGGAGGCCCAGAGCGCCCCGTCACAGCCCCCACCCCGGGCGCAGCCGGGCAGCGCTCCTCGCCTAGCCGCCCCACAACAGGCCCCCACACAGTCGGAGAGGCGGCAGCGCCCCTCCCAGACCGAGGTGACCGAATTGGCGGCGGAGAGGGCCCTCATAGACATAGCCCACGACCTCTCGCCAGACGTCCCCGTCCACGTCACCATCGCCCGCCTGCTGGGCGTGCCCGAGCCCGAAAGGGGCAGGGCCGCTATCGTCCGTTGGCTGCAGCAGCACGGCCGCACCTGGCAGGACGCCCTCCAGCAGGTGCGGGAGAAGGTCGCCGCCCAGAGGCCGCAAGAGGGCCGGGGCGGCGCCAACTGAGGACGGCACGAAGGGGAAAGGAGGTGAACGGGCCGCATTAAATTGAAGGCCTGCGACCACCCCGTTGGCCGCAGGCCCCCAAAACCTATCCTGAGACCCCTAGCGGCCTCAGGATAGCACAATCCTCGCCCCATGACAAGAGCGGCCCCCGCATCATGCCCTACGCCGCTGCTACCTCCGGCAGGCCCGAGATGGACATCTACCGCATCGGCCGCGCCGTCCTCGCCGAGATACCGGTGAACGGGGGCGTCCCGTTGCGCCTCCTGGCCACCAACGTCCGCCGCGAGCGCACCGGCATCCACGCCACCCTCCACATCGTCCTGGGCGACCACGAGCTCGCCTGGACCACCTGCAACGTCGAGCGCGACGAGGAGCGGGGGCGGCTGGCCCGCAAGGCCCACCGCATCCTCAAGAGCGCGCCCGACACGGCCAAGGACTGCCCCGCCGAGCAGGACCTAATCCGCTGGCTGGACGAGTTCTGTCGCCAGGTCTGGCCCGTCTACACCGAGGCCCTCACGCCCATCCCCCTGGTGCCGGAGCCTGGCCCCCCTTACAACCCCCTCCTCGACCCTCCCCTCATCATCGAGGAGGGGGGCACCATCCTCTACGGCCCTCCCGGCCGCGGCAAGTCCTACACCGCCCTCGCCCTGGCCGTCGCCGCCGACGCGGGCGTCCCCCTGGGCCCCATCCGGCCCGTCCGCCCCCTGCGGACGCTGTACGTCAACCTGGAGCGCCCCACTATCAGCATGGCCCGCCGCCTCTATGCCGTGAACGTCGCCCTGGAGCTCCCGCCCGACCGCCCCCTCCTCATGACGCCCGCCCGGGGCCACACCCTCCACGACCTCCTGTCGGCCATCGAGCACGCCGTCTCCTCCGAGGGCGTGGAGCTGGTGGTAGTGGACTCCCTCTCTCGCGCAGGCATGGGATCCCTCGTCGAGGACGCCTCCGCCAACAGGGTCATGGACGCCCTCAACTCCCTCCACGTCCCCTGGGTCGCCATCGCCCACACGCCCAGGGCCGACGCCACCCACGTCTTCGGCTCCATCATGCTGGATGCCGCCGCCGACATCTGCGTCCAGGTCATCACCCAGCGCCAGGACCGCTCCCTGGGCGTCGGCCTCAAGGTCACGAAGGCCAACGACATACCACCCCTACCCCGCTTCCCCATCCTCTGCTACGAGTTCGACGGCGGCGTCCTCGTCTCCATACGCAGGGCGGCGCCGCGGGAGTTCCCCGAGATCGAGGCCGAGCGGCAGCTGCCGCTGCCCGACCTCATCGTCGAGACCATCCTCGATCAAGGGCCCATGACCGCTGCCCACCTGGCCGAGCTCCTGGGCTACTCCCGCTCACATGTCGTCAATACCCTCTCGGCCCTCCAGGCGAAGGGGGCCGTCACCGCCTACCGCTCAGGAAAGGAAGTGCTGTATGCCCTCAGGCAGGACACGCTGCCCCTGGACGGCGAGGAAGGGGAGGGGGAGGACGAGCTATGATAGACATGCTCTATCACAAAAAGATTGACCTACGGGCAATCTGTCTGATGAAGGCCCCTCGCCAACACTTGCGCCAACACTTGCACGCAGCCAAGTCGTATTTGGCCGCAGCGCCTCGGGAAGTGTTGGCAGATACAACACTTCCGGAAGTGTTGGTAGATACAACACTTGGGGGCCAACGGCCGGTCTCCAAATACGGCCGGGGCGCAAGTGTTGGTGGGGGGCGTCGACCAACAGGTGCATCAACAGTTGCGGTGCCCAAACGGGCGGGCGCAGATATGCCGAGCGGCAGCGAAACGGCCGCCGGCGCGCTTAATACACTACCGGGTAGCGTAAGCGTACCTCATGCCAAATGGTGTATAAGGGGACGGGACCGGTTAGCCATTGCTACCATTGGCCTATTGGGTACGCCTGCCAGGAGAACGGTATGGCTGCTGCCCAGAAGGGAGATGAGAGGGAAGGCGGCGGTCTTTGGCTTACGAGCTACCATAGGCAACACAACGGCAGGAATAGACTTAGGGGGCCGCCGCCAACACTTGGCCACGGCCCCACAGCGCAAGGAGGTGTCACCATGGCCACTGCTATGACGGCTCGATCGCAGACAGGCGTCACGCTGCTCCGGCCCCGGCCGCCGCAGCGCGGGCTGGCGCCTCGCCCTCGCCAGACGCCTCGACCCCCACAAGCGCGCCGGCCATGCCGCTTCCTCGTGCCGCCCGAGGAGATAGAGCCCTGTCGCGAGCGCCTCATCCCCCTCTTGCGCCGCCTGGGCAGCGTGGCGCCAGGCAGCATCATCCACCGCTACGGCGCTGCCAACGTGGCAGCGGCCCTCTACTACGTCATCTACCAGCGACAGCGCGGCTACCGGCCCCGGAACGCGGGCGGCCTCCTTACCTGGCTCCTCAAGGCCTACGATGAGCGCAAGCTGCAGGGATGGCAGCTACGGCGCATCCTCAGGTTCGCTTGGGGCTTCCGCGAGGTGCCATGGTGGGCCAGGTGCCGCCTCCTCCTCTGGGCCAAGGAGCTACATGCTACCTGGCTGGGCAGGACCGCCTGGCGGCGCCTGCACCGCCTCTACAGCGAAGGCCTGCTGATGGACATGCTGCACCGCTGCCCGCACCCGGACATCTGGCGCACCATCCGCTACCTCCTGGCCACGTACTACAAGCCGCTGCCGCCGCCGACGCGGCTCCATACGCTCCTGTCATTGGCCAAGACCTTCCCTGGCAAGGAGGCGGCAGCGCGGCTCGCCGCTTCCCGGGAGCAACGGGTATTCCTCATGCCATGACGTGTGCCACGACGTAGGGAGGCAGAGCATGGACAAGACCCGTCAGGCCGGTGATGGGACGGCCCAGGAGAGGCCGCCAAGACTCCCTGTGCAGGAGCGCTTTCTCAGCCGCTGCCTGGGGAAGCCCATCGCCATCGAGCTGTCGGCGCCGCATATGGTCCTCGAGGGGGTGCTCCTCGGCTACGACGACTATACGCTGCTCGTCCGCCTCTCCGCCGAGGAGGGCGAGCAGCCGAAGGAGGTGCTGGTCTTCAAGCATGCCGTCGCCTTCGTCCACTGACCCCAGGCCGCGGGGCCACCTCCTGCGTGCCGCCCTGCAGGCCCGCAAGGGCAGGCCGGTGGCGGTCGTCCTCCGGGACGGGCGCGCCCTGGTGGGCATCCTCTCCCGTTTCGAGGGGCACCTGGCCTTCTGGCGGCTGGACAGCCTCGTGCTGACGGTGCCGGCCGAGCAAGGGGGCGCCATGACCGTGGCGGTGCCCCTTCGGAAGGTGGCCGCCGTCGTCGATGGCTGAAGGAGGTAGTCGATGGCGCAGGGCCGCTCGCCGGTAGGACATGGGCCGGGGCAGGACGCGTCGCGCCCTCCCCCTGGGTCATTCCTCCTCCCTGCCCTCGTCCCGTCACCCCTCGTCAGGATGGCCATGAGCATGGGTGCAAGGCCCGCCATCCGCCTTACCCTGCGTGAGACGACCAACGAGGCGAGCGACCTGGGCCTCCTCCGGTCGGTGGTGGACCTGGTGCATGCTTATCCGGGCAATGACATCCTCCTTCTGACGGTAGTCACCCTGGACGGCGAGCGCCGTCGCTTCATCTGGCGGGTCCGCGCCTGCCGTGAGCTGCGCTTCCTACTGGCCTCCCTCCTCGCCGCCTGGGCCAGGCCCAGGCCCCACGGCGGCGCGGCGGGCTAGGCATCATCCCTGCCGGCATGGGCCTGGCCCTCGGGACCGCCCGCGCCAAGCGCGGCAATGCCCTCGAAGATGCTGGCCTCAGCATCGGCCAGAGCACGCTCCAGCTTCTGCTTCGCCTCGTCCAGCTCCTGGCGAGCGACACGTACTTGCTGAGCTATGGCACGTTGCTGCTCTAGCGGTGGGACAGGCACCATCAGCGATTCGAAATCCACCGGCTGCGTTCTTCGCCGGTTGGAATGCCCGGTGGTGATAGCTCGCAAGGCAGCGCGGAACGTGTTGCTCCGAAGGAGGATGGTCAGGTAGTCCGGGTCGATCCTGCTGCGCCATTCCTCACGGACCTGGTAGACCGGAAACTCCTGGGTTACGATAGCGCCATCATACTCCTCAGGGACCACTGTGATGCAGCCACGCCAGAGGTCGATACGAGAAAAGAGCACATCGCCTGCATGGACACGGTACCAGACGGTGCCTGGACGGAAGTAGCTGCCCTGCCAGGCAGGGGGGTTGATGCCCTTGCCGGCCTCCCTCCGGCGCAGAGTGCCATCCTGGCCCAGCTCGATAGTTACAAATTCCTGCTCAGGCTCTTGCCAGGGTCGCACTACTTCGCGCCTTCGGACCAGGATTTCGCCCAGGCGGGCCATGGTAGTCCTGCCGGCATGAGTCAGGCTACGCAGCCTGAATAGGTGATACTTAGCGTCCAGCCTCCGGGAGGGGTGTGCCTGGAAGATATCAACAATGGAGGCACAAGCGGTGCGTGGCGTGTCGCTCCCCGCGAAGGAGCTGGGATTGCGGAGGAACACCCGCCATTGACCCAACACCGTGCCCGGGTCATCTTCGCAAATGTGGCCGTCGTCGGTGAGCGAGTACAGGTCATTGCGGGGAGATCGCTGCCCGGCCGGCAAGTACCCGATATGCTCGGCCTCTGCGAAGAAGACGGGATAATTTAGCGCTGCCAGTCCGGCATGAATAGCGGCATCTTCGGGCAGGATATGGCTACTGGAGGTGTCCAGCAGGCATCTGTTGTAGGCCTCCTGGAACCGAGCATGCTCCTCGTCGGTGAACTTTTGTAGGAAGATAAGGCTAGTCTTGTTCTGAGCGCCAGCTTTCCTGAAGGCATAGTCCGGTAGCGAGACGACTGCCAAGACCTTCGTCCGTTTCAGGATGAGGCGGCGGGCAGCCGGGCAGCCGCTCGCTTCGCTCGCGTTGTTGAGAAGGCCGTCGGGGACTACCATGCCAAGCCGTCCCCCAGGGGCAAGGAAGTCGATAGCCCGTTCCAGAATGACGATCTCGCTGCTGATCCTGCTCCTGCCTCTGGCTACGGCAAAGTCGCTCAGCGACGCATCACCCAGACGGTCACGGTCTCCCTCCCGGACCTCGTCGCCGAACGGCGGATTGCCCATTACGACTGTGAAGCGTCCTAGGTCGAGCCCGGCGACGGAAAAATGCCTATCGAGACAGCTGTGCCCCACCTCGACATTAAGGTGGCCATCCTTATGCAATAAGAGGTTGGTCTTACAGATGCGCCCAACTACCTCATGTATCTCTATGGCATAGACATGTTTCTGGGCGAATTCGATCTTGAGGCGCTCGATGTCAGGTCTCCCGACGAAGCTGGTATCGATCCGCCGCCATACCTGCAAGAGGGCCTCCAGCAAGAAGCCGCCGCTGCCGGCCGTTGGGTCCAGGACAAAATCCTTGTGTGTCGGTGCCAGCAAGGCACATACGAAGCGACAGATCTCGCGACGGGTGAAATACTGCCCAAGCTGCCCGCGAAAGATTTCCCCGAAGAAGCTCTCGAAGGCCGTGCCCAGCGCATCGACTTCGCACATAGTGAAGCCGATGTCCTGCACCAGCTGGACTACCTGCCATATCGTTTCGTCTGGCAGGTGGATCTCCGGATCGGCGAATATGGTGGGGTCCTGTCGTATGGCCTCTCTGTAGCACTGGCGAATGCGCCTGGCTACATCCGTGGGAGGCTCACCAACGCCTGCCTGGAACTGACGGGGATCACCATTGGGAGTGAAGCGCTCGTCCCACACCTTGGCAAACATGAGCTTGCTCCACTCGTCGAAGGCTGTAAGCGGGTCCCTTCTCCCGCCAGCCCAGATGCGTCCGTGGGCCTGCCTGATGCGGGCTGAAAGGGTGCGAGCGTCTACGGGGCGAACATCTTGCGTCGAGCCGGCAACGAGGCGCAAGCGTACGGCTGTGCCAAATGCCTTAGGCAGAGAACGGCGATCCCCTAGTACATATTCCTCGATGTCATCCGGGCTGGGACAGTTATCGACGTCAATAAGGACCGATGTGTGGCCGTCGTCCACCAAAAGGTACCGGGCCCGGAGGCTAGCGGCATAACCGAAACCCTGTCGCAATCCCTCCTCCCACTCGCTGGAGCTGCAATTCTCGCGTTTGGCCTCTACCACTAGGTAAGGCCTTCTGGCGTTATACAAGACAATGTCCGCACGCTCATCGCCCTTCTTGGGAACACGCACCTCGACTGCGATGTCCCAAGGGTTGTACCCCCGATCGAGCACCAGCCAGGCATAGAGGCGTGCTCGAACACGCTCCTCGGGATGACCATAGTCACAGGTACGGGCCTGGCGACAATGGTAGGTTATGAGGGCACCTTGCTCGTCCAGGGAAAGGTAGCGCAGCGTCTCAGCCCGAGAGACGACAGAGTCGTCCAAAAGGGGGCCCGTGAACCTGAGCCGGGCCATACGAACTCCTGCCCTGGCCAGCAATCGATATCCTGGCAATGATAGTACCTGGACTCTCTCACCCTGACAACAGGGATAACCTACAACTAACACCGGCCATCTGGGCCGTGGACGGCCTCCCCGTCGCGCACCGTCCCTGAATCCCCTGCCCACCCCTTTCCTGGCAGCGTTCCCTCTCGCCGTGCTATATTGACGCTTGATGAGTGTGGCATCGCATCGCTCAAAAGCCTCGCCATCCCTGCCCTCCACCCCTGCCCGGCTGGGCCTGTCCGGGTTCTCGTCCTGGCGGCCCGGGCAGCGGCAGGTCGTGCAGTCCTTCCTCCAGAGCTCCCGGCCCTACGTGATGCTGGAGGCGCCCACGGGGTCGGGCAAGAGCCTCATAGCCGTGGCCGCCGCCAGGGCCATGGGGGCGCGCCTCCTGTACGTCGTCTACACCCGCCAGCTGCAGGAGCAGCTGGCGCGGGACTTCCCGGTGGCCGTCATCATGGGCCGCAACAACTATCCCACCGCCAACCATCCCTCCCTCACAGCCGAGGCGTGCGAGCTGCGGCCCGGCAGGCGTCACTGCCCCCACTGCTGCAGCCCGCGCCTGCGCTGCAGCGGCCCGACGCCGGGCTGTGATGCCCCCTCCCGCTGCCCCTACCTCCGCGCCCGCGCCCTTGCCGAGGACGCGGATATGGTCGTCGCCAACGTGGCCTACCTGCTGCACGACCTGGAGGCGGGAGGAGGCCTCGCCACCGGCCGGCAGCTCCTGGTCATCGACGAGGCGGACGAGCTGCCGTCGGCCCTCGTGCAGCACCTGACGGTCCACATTACGGCCGATGACCTGGACCTGCTGGGGATGGGCCCGCCTCATGACCCCTCCCTGCCCGACGCCTGGCAGGGGTGGGCAAGCGAGGCCCTCCGTGCCCTCGACGCCGCCTGCGACCGCCTGTCGGAGCTGCTGGAGGCCGACGACGACCCCTTCGAGAGGGCGGGCCTTGCCCGGGACCTGCATCGCCTGGAGGCGCTGCAGCCCCGCCTCGAGCGGCTCGCGGCAGGAGGCCGTTCCCCCTGGGTGGCGGCCGTGGAGGACCCCCGCCGGGGCCCCTTCACCCTGCGGCCCCTCTATCCGGCGGCGTACGCGAGGGGGCTCCTGTGGGGCAGGACCGAGGGGCGGGTCCTGCTCATGAGCGCCACCGTCCTGGACCCCGCCGCCCTTGCCCGTGACCTGGGCCTCCCCGAGGGCTCGTGGGAGCGTCTCTCCCTCCCATCACCTATCCCGCCCGAGCGCCGGCCCGTGGTCTACATGCCCGTGGCGCCCCTTTCCCACACCAACGCCGCCGACACCTGGCCCCTGGCGGTGCGTGCCCTGGACCGCATCCTGGACCGCCACCGGGGGGAGCGGGGCATCGTCCATACCCAGAGCTACCGCCTCGCCGCCTACGTCATGTCCCACAGCCGCCACAGGCGCCGCCTGCTGGGCCACGAGGACGCGGCCGGTCGCAGCCGCGCCCTCCGCCGCCATGCCGAGAGCGAGGACGCAGTCCTCATCTCCCCCTCCATGGAGCGGGGGGTGGACTTCGCCGGCGACCGTGCCCGCTTCGCTGTGGTCCTCAAGGCCCCCTACCCCAACTTGTCGGACCCGTGGGTGGAGGCCCGCCTCCGGGCGCCCGGCGGCCAGGAGTGGTATGCCCGCGAGACGGTGCGCGCCCTGGTGCAGGCCTGCGGCCGTGTCTGCCGTGGTCCCGACGATTACGGCGTCACCTACATCCTCGATGCCGGGGTGGGCCGCCTGCTGGCGCGCCACCGGCGCCTCTTCCCCCAGTGGTTCCTCGCTGCCCTCAGGGAGGCGCCTGACGGTGCGGCACTGCCGGAGGTGATCTAGCATGCCTGCCGTCCCATCGCTGCTGCTGGTGGACCCCGACGAGGCTGCTCGCGAGGAGACGCGTCGCCTCCTGTCGGTGGCCGGCCTAGCGGTGGTAGCCCATGCCGGCTACGGGCCCGAGGCCGTGCGGCTCCTGCAGGAGATGCGCCCCGATGCCGTCGTCATGGCGGCAAGGGGCATGCCGCAGCGGGTGGAGGCGATGCTGGAGCGCCTGCGCCGGGCGGCGCCGGATGTCCCCGTCCTCCTCTACGGCATGCCGTCCTTCGCGGGCCGCGCCATGGCCCTTGGCGCCCGCTCCTGCCTGCCCGACCGCCCGGGGGATGCCCTGGTGGAGGCCGTGCGCTCCGTTCTGGCGGCGGAAGGGCGCCTCCGCAGCGCCGACGGCGCCCTCCCCGCAGGCGGCGCCGTCCTCGCCGTCGTGTCGGCCCGTGGCGGCGTGGGCAAGACGACGGTGGCCGCCGGCCTTGCTGCCGCCTTCCACGCGCGGCTGGAGCTCTCGGCCGTCCTCATCGACTGCGACCCCTACGGCGGCGCTGCCGCCCTCTTGCCCCACGACCGAGGGGCGCCGGCCGTCCTGCCGCCGTCGGCCCTCGAAGAGGCGCAGCGGCTGGCGGGCGCCCACGACTGGGTGGTAGTGGACACGGCTGCCGGCCTGCGGGAGGAGGCGCTGCGCGCCCTCGAGCTCTGCGACCTGGCCCTGCTGGTGACGACCCCGGAGGTGGGGGCCCTCAGGGAGCACGGCCGCGCCATCAGGCAGCTCGCCGACTGGGGCTTCCCGCCGGACCGCCTCCTGGCGGTCCTGGACCGCACCCACCCCTCCCATACGGCACCGGCGGCGGAGGTTGCCCGCGCCCTGGACTGGGAGGTGGTCGCCGACATCCCCTACGACCGGCGGCTGCGACGCCTGGCGGGAGAGGGCGTGACGCCGGTGCTGGCCGCCCCCTCCTCGCCGGCCGCCCGCTCCCTCCTCCGGCTGGCCGCCCGGCTGGCGGGCGTGGGCGACCCTTCCCGCCGGCGCCGCCTGAGCCTGCCGCCCCTCCTGGCTGCCCTCCTGCGGCGCCGGGGCGGCGCTGTGTGAGAAAGGCGTCATATGTCACGTCTAACGCATGCTATAATGCCTCCCGTAGCGGAGCGAGGTGACGCCGAGCATGCCCACAGGATGGCGCCGTCCTGAGCGGCCGCCGCCGGGCCAGCCTGCGCGCTTGCCCCCCATGGCTCCCCCGGTGCGGGCGCCCGAGCCCTCCGGGGGCGCCGGATCGGAGCCGGCCGGGCCGCCAGCCCTCCCTCCCGACCTGGAAGAGGCGGCCCTCGCCATATATGACGCCCTGCTGCGCGACCTGGACACGGCCCGCCTGGGCCGCCTCTCTCCCGAGGAGGCCGCCGCAGCAGCCAGGGAGGCGGCCAGGCGTGAGGTAGAGGCGCGCCACCCCGACCTCTCGTCCCCCCTCCAGGAACGGCTCATAGAGAGGGCCCTCTGGGAGGTGGTGGGGCTGGGACCCCTGGAGCCGCTCCTGCGGGACCCGACCGTCACCGAGGTGATGGTCAACTCGCCCGTCGAGGTGTTCGTGGAGCGCGGCGGCCGCCTCCTCCGCGTCCCCGTGCGCTTCCGGGACGGGGAGCACATCATGCGCATCGTCCAGCGCATCCTCGCCCCCCTCGGCCGCCACGTGGACGAGGCGTCGCCCATGGTGGACGCCCGGCTGCCCGACGGCTCCCGCGTCAACGTCATCATCCCTCCCCTGTGCCCCCGCAGCCCGGCCGTCACTATCCGCCGCTTCCGCTCGGAGCCGTTCTCCCTGGACGACCTGGTGGGCCTCGGCAGCCTGCCTGCCCCCCTTGCCGCCTTCCTGGCAGCTGCCGTGCAGGCCAAGACGAACATCCTCATCTCCGGCGGCACGGGATCGGGCAAGACGACGCTCCTTGCCGCCCTGGCGGGGCACATCCCCGGCGACGAGCGCGTCATCACCATCGAGGACCCCATCGAGCTCCGCCTCAAGCGGGAGCACCTCCTGCAGCTGGAGGCGCGACCGCCGGGCATCGAGGGGCGGGGGGAGGTAACACAGCGCGACCTCCTGCGCAACGCCCTGCGCATGCGCCCCGACCGCATCATCGTCGGCGAGGTGCGCGGCCCCGAGGCGTTCGACATGCTCAACGCCATGAACACCGGCCACGAGGGCTCCCTCTCCACCATCCACGCCAACTCGGTGGACGACGCGCTGCACCGCCTGGAGAACATGGTCCTCATGGCCGGGTTCGACCTCCCCCTCAGGGCAGTGCGGGAACAGGTGGCGTCGGCCCTGCACCTGGTGGTCCAGGTGTCGCGCCTGCCCGACGGCCGCCGGCGCGTCGTCCAGGTGATGGAGGTCCTGGGCATGGAGGGCGACCAGGTGTCGCGCCAGGAGCTGTACCGCTGGCGCCAGATGGGGGTGGACCCATCGGGCCAGGTCGTAGGCCGCGACGAGGTAGCCCCCCTGCGGCCCCGCCTGGCCGACCGCCTGGAGGCGGCGGGGTTGGCCGACGCGGTGCGCTCCCTCATGGCCATGGCCGAGGAGGTGGCATCCTGGCGCTAGCGGCAGCCTTGCTCGCCGGCATCGCCGTCTTCCTGGCCCTCCTGCCCCCGCCCGGCCCGACCCTTGCCGAGCTGGTGCGCGGCGACCTGCCGCACCGCCGGTCGCGGCCCCGGCCGGTGCCGCTGCGCCGCCGCCGAGAGGCCATCCTGGACCGCCGGCTGGCACAGGCAGGCATCCCCATGCGGGGCGCCGCCTTCCGGGCCCTCTGCATCGGCGCCGGCGCCCTCATCGCTGCCGCCGGCGCCCTGGCCGGCCTGCCCGTCCCTGCCCTCCTGCCCCTGCCCCTGGCGACCCTGCTCCTTGGGAGCGCCATCGTCGCCATGCGTGCCGACCGTGCCTGCGGCCGCATGGAGGCTGCCCTGGTGGGAGCCCTGCCGTCCCTGGTCGCCTCGCTGCGGGCAGGGGTGGGCATCGAGCTCGCCCTGGCCGAGCTCGCCTCGCGGGCGGCACCGCCCCTGCGTGAGGAGCTGGAGGGCGTCCTCGCCCAGGTCCGCCTGGGCCTCCCCCTCCCTCAGGCGCTGGAGGAGATGGCAGCCCGCTGGCCCCTGCCGCCGGTGCGCACCCTGGCCATGGCCGTCGCCCTCCAGCGGGAGACGGGCGGCCCCCTCGCCGAGGTGCTGCAGGTGGCCGAGGAGGGGATCCGCAGCCGGCACGAGCTGCTGGGAGAGGTACGCTCCCTCACCGCCCAGCAGCGGCTCACGGCCTACCTGCTGCTGGCCCTGCCCTTCGCCGTCATGGGCGGGGTATCCCTCTTCTCGCCCGACTATGCCTCCCGCCTCTTCCTCACCACCGCCGGCCGCCTCATGCTCACCGGCGCCATCCTCCTCCAGGCGGTGGGCTACTTCTTCATGCGCTCCTTCATGAGGGTGGAGGTATACGGTGGCTAACATCGCTGCCGTCCTGGCAGGGCTTGCCGTCGTCCTCCTCCTCTGGCCTCAGGAGACGACGGCCGCGAGGGGGAGCGGCCTCCGCTCTGTGCTCGCCTCGCTGCAGGAGCGGCTGGGCAGCCTCCTCGTGCGCCTCCTCCCCTCGCGTCTCGTGAGCGCCCTCGCCTTCGACCTGGACCGCTCCGGCCTACCCCTCAACCTGCCGTCCTTCGCCCTCCTCTGGGCTCTCTCGGCCCTTGCCCTGCCGCTTCCGGCCCTCCTCATGGGGGACGGGGGCCCCCTGTCACGCCTGCTCATCGTCCTCTCCCTGGCAGCAGGCATTGCGGCGCCGCCCTACTGGCTCCGGCTGCGCATACGCCACCGCCGGCAGGCTGCCCTGAGCGAACTGCCCCTCTTCCTGGACCTGCTGCGCGTCGCCGTCCAGGCCGGCCAGGGCATCGATGCCGCCCTCGCCCACGTGGGCCGCCACCTCTCGGGGCCCCTGGGCGAGGAGGTGCTGCGCCTCCTCCACCGCCTCCGGCTGGGATACGACCGCGAGGAGGCGTACCTAACATTTGCCCGCCGGCTGGACCTGGAGGAGGCCCATTCCCTCATCTCGGCCATCATGCAGGCCGAGCGCACGGGAGGGGGCCTCGCCCCCGCCCTGGCCTCCCAGGCCTCCTACCTGCGGGGCCGCCTCCGGCAGCGGGCCCAGGAGGAGGCGCGCCAGGCGCCCATCAAGATGCTCCTGCCCATGGCGTTCTGTCTGCTGCCCGCGATGATGGTAGTGCTCATGGGACCTGCCGTCCTGGACCTGGTGCAGAGCTTGCGCGGGGCGAGGTGATGGCGATGACGGCGCCCTTCCACCCACCTGGCTGCCGCACGGACGATGCCGCCCCTCGCCTCCCGGCCGTCGTGGACGAGCTCATGGCCCAGTGGCAGGAGACACGCTCGCTTTTGCAGGCAGCGGTGCAGCACCTGCGACGGCTCCTCGCCGCCCGGCCCTGGCAGGAGGAGCTGGAGCGCCTCCGCCGCCGCGTGGAGGCGCTGGAGCGGGAGCGCGATGCCCTCTGGCAGGAGGTGTGGCAGCTGCGACGCCGCCTGGAGCAGGAGTCCTCCCTCCTGTCCCTGCCCCAGCGGCTGGCCCTGGCCAGGGACGAGCTGGCGACCCTGCAGCAGGAGCTGCACCGGCTATCGCGCGCCATCGAGCGCGCCTCGGCCGCCATCGAGGAGGCCGGCCCGGAGGAGGAGGTGTGAGGCCCTGATCCTGCCCTGTATGGAGCATCGCCAAGGCCGTAGCGCCCACCTGTACGCCTGGCGCCACTGGCAGGCGCCGGACCCGCACGACCTGGCCTGGCGCGTCTTCTTCGGCGCCCTGCGCATGCCGGTGGAGTACCGGGTGGGACACCTGCGCCTGGCCTGCGTATGGCGTGGCCACCCGCCCGATGCCTCCTGCTACACCGTCACCTGGTTCTGGCTGCCCTCCCTTGCCAAGGGGTGGCTCGTCCTCCCGCCCCTTCCTGTGGAGGAGCCCATCGGTTATGCCCTCACCCCGGTCACGAGCCTCGCCCGGCTCATAGGTGCCCCCCTCTACATAGCCACCATGCCGCCTGCCCTGAGCTCGTCCTGGTCCGACCTGTGCGGCCGCTGCCCTTCGCTGCCGGACGACTACGAGGGCTACTACGTGGTCTACCCCGATCTGGGCTGGGACCATTTCCAGCAGTGGTGCCAGTGCCCATCATGTGGCGCCATCGATGTCCAATTCGAGGCGAGGGCCGCCCGCAACTGCGGCTGCCGGCCCGACGACGACCGGGGCCATAACGCGCACACGCTTGCCCTTTGTGGCGCCTATCAGGCTGCCCAGGCCTGCCTGCGGGACCAGCCGCTCTATGCGGTCTCGCGCCTGTGGCGGGAGCTGTGCGCTCCGGACAGGGCGTGGAGGTGATGACCCGATGGTGATGCCCATCGACCTGTCCCTGCATCAGGACGGCCCGGCTGCTCCGGAGGTCTACCGGGAGGCCGCGGTCCCGGCGGACGCCGCCGTGCCGCTGCCGTACGCCCTGCACGCCGTCGTCCCTGGCGACACCCTATGGGATATCGCCCGTCGCTACGGCACGTCCCTGCGCTGGCTCGTCCTCTCCAATCCCGACGTCGCGCCACACCCCGACCTCATCCGGCCGGGCCAGCAGCTGCTCGTGCCGCTGGGCGACGGGCTCGTCCACCGCCTGGCGCCGGGCGAGACGGTGGAGCAGGTGGCTGCCGCCTACGGCCTCGATGCCGCCGCCGTCCTCGCCCACCCCCTGAACCGGGGCGGCCTCCTCCCTTTCGCCCACGGCATCCTCTTCGTGCCCTCGCCCCGGTCGGTCGACGACCGGCAGCCGTCTGCCCCCTGGCACAGGGACCGGGTGCTGGGGGCCGTGCCTGCAGATGATGGCCTGCCCAGGGGCACGCCCCTCATAGGTCCCATCACATCCCTCTTCGGCGAGATGGCGCCCGAGCTCCGCTCCGGTCCCCACACGGGCATCGACATCGCTGCCCCGGCCGGCACGCCCGTCGTGGCCACCGCGTCCGGCGCCGTCGCCTTGGTCGCGTACGATGACGGCGGCTATGGGCTGTACGTGGTTATCGACCACGCCGGCCGCTATTCCACCCTGTACGCCCATCTGGGACAAGCAGCCGTCCGGCCCGGCCAGAGGGTGGAGCGGGGGCAGGTGATCGGCCGCGTGGGCACGAGCGGCCGCTCTACCGGCCCCCACCTGCACTACGAGGTCCGCCTGGCGGGCCGGCCCATTGACCCGCTGCTGACGCCGCGCGAGGGTGGGCCGTGATGGCGAGACGCAAGACTCCCCCCACACCTGTAGAGCTGCCGCCCCTCACCGACGAGCAGGAGGCGGTGGTGGACGCCGTCCTGCAGGGACAGGACCTGAAGGTCCAGGCCTTCGCCGGCAGCGGCAAGACCACCACGCTCCTTGCCGTTGCCCGCGCCTACCTGGAGAGGCATCCCGAGGCACGGGTCCTCTATGTCACCTTCAACAACCGCCTCCTCAAGGAGGCCAAGGCCCGCTTCGAGGCCCTGGACGCCTCCCTGCCGGGGGCAGGCAAGCGCCGCATCTATGCCTTCACCAACCACGGCCTGGCGTTCCACCACCTGGGCTGGCGCTACAGCGACCGGCTCCTCTCCGGGGGGTCCCTCCTCCAGGTGCGGCATGCCCTGCTGGAGCGCCTGCCCAGCCTGGGCGACTTCCGGCCCCTCCTCTACCCCGAGGATGCGGCCATCATCGTCCTCGAGGCCCTCACCCGCTACATGTACTCGGCCGACGCCCGGCCCGGGCGGGAGCATCTGCCGGAGCTGCTGCCCTACGTCCTGGACGACCCCATCTACGAGCCGGTGGTACGTGCCCTTGTTGCCCTGATGTGGCAGGCATGGCAGCTCCTCTCCGCCCCAGGGGAGCTGTCCGACCTGCCCATCATCCACGACGTTTACCTCAAGACCTTCCAGCTCATGTCGCCCCGCCTCAACTACGACCTCATACTGCTCGATGAGGCGCAGGACGCCAACCCCGCCATGCTGGACATCATTCTGCGTCAGCCGGCCCAGAAGGTGTGCGTGGGGGACGCCTACCAGCAGATCTACGCCTGGCGCGGGGCCGTCAACGCCATGGCATCGCTCCCCTGGCCGTCATACCCCCTCACCACCTCCTGGCGCTTCGGCGACGCCATCGCCGCCTACGCGTCCCGCCTCCTGCAGACCTTCCTGGGCGAAGAGGCTGCCATCAGGGGGGCGCCGGGCAAGACGTCGTCCATCGGCCCCCTCGCCGCCGCCGATGCCGTCATCGCCCGCACCAACGTGGGCGCCCTGCGCGAGCTGCTCATGCTCCTCCAGAAGGGAAGCAGGGTGGCCTTCGCCGGGCCCCTTGCCGACCTGACCGACGCCCTCATGGCCGCCTACCGCCTCTGGCGGGGCTACAGGCCTGCCCACCCCGAGTTCGCGGTCTTCCGGAGCTGGGACCAGCTGCTGGCCCTCATGCAGCGCCTGCCGGCCGTCGCCAACCAGTACCGCCCCTACGTCAACATGGTGGAGGAGTTCCGGGACGAGGTCCCACGCATCTGCCAGACTGTACGCTCCCTGGTGGCCGTCGACGCCGGGGGCACCCGCCACTCGTGGGACGTGACCGTCTCCACCGCTCACCGCGCCAAGGGCCGTGAGTGGCGCCGGGTCCGCCTGGCGGCCGACTGGGCTGCCTTCTACCTCGTGGCCTTCGACGGGACCGTCAACGCCGAGGAGGTCAACGTGGCCTACGTGGCCGCCACGCGGGCGGCCGAGGCCCTCGACCCGGGAGGGCTCGACGAGGCAGTCGAGAGGGCGGCGGGCATGCTGGGCGAGGCGGCCACCGTCTACCCCTTCTCCTGACGGGCCGCCCCGCCGGCCTCCTACCCGTCGCCCGCCTCCCCATCGGGCCACAGGCCCGCAAAGAGGCCCCCTCGCCTTTCTCCGCCCACCTCGCGCCACACCTGCCCCAGGGCCCCCCTCGACTCGAGGGCGAGCATGTTGGTGGTCCGCACTGCCGGCAGCATGCCGCCGGGCATCACCTCCGTGGCCGCCCGGGCGATGGCCTCCTCGCGCGTCCCGTCGGGCGCCACCACCAGCAGCAGCGGCCAGTATAGGGGGCGACCGTACCTCAGCAGGTGGCGGTAGTACCCCACGTACCCCCTCAGCTTCTGCCGCCAGCGGCCGTCGCCGGCGGTGCCCCGGTCCCACTCCAGCAGCAGGTGCACCATCCTGCCCCCTATGACCACCGCCGCCGAAGCGTCGGGCACCAGCCGCCGCACGCGCCCATCCTCGGCGAACTCACGCGCCGTCAGGGGTGCCTCCCGCAGGGCCGCCACCCGTCCCCCAACGGCCCTCACCTCGCGGGCAAGCCTCGCGAGAAAGGCCCGCAGCTCCAGCTGGTGGGGCAGGAAGGACGGCGCCGGGAAGACCCGCTTGGCGCCTATGGGGATGCCCAGCAGCCGGCGTCCCAGCCGCTCCCCCTCGCCGGTGGCGGTCCACCTGCCCTCCACTTCCCTCGCAAGCCCCTCCCGCTCCATCGCCTCCAGCACCCGCCCCGCCTCCTCCGGCGTCGTGTCCGCCAGGGCAGCAACCTCGGCGGCGGTGCTGCCGGGGTGCCTGAGCAGCGCCGCCAGCACCCGCCTCCGCCCGGCGCCGGGAGGCATGGTGGGCGACCTCTCGCCACTCCCCGGCGGCGTCCAGGGCGGCAGGGCCGGCGCCCTCGCCTGGCGGAACGGCAGGGGCAAGGAGAGGGGCGCCTGGCCCAGACGGTGGAGGGTCGCATATAGCCGGCCCGTTCCCCTCCCCTCCACCCTGGTCCACAGCGCCTCCCAGGGACGAGAGAGGGCGCCGGCCGTGGCCATGTAGACCGGCGGCGCAGGCACACCCCTCCGGCCCCGGGAGGCAGAAAGGTACATGTCCCACTGGTCCATCTCCTCGTAGCTCGGCGTCACCAGCAGGAGCATGGCGCCGGCCATGACCGGCATCTCGGCCAGGAGACGCGTCCAGGCGCGGGCAAGGGCCTGGCGCTGCCTTGCCGGCCGCTCTTGCCTGTCCACCAGCACGAAGATGGGGGTGCACCAGTCCTCCCCCACCAGCACGACGATGCCCTGCGCGCCGGCGAAGGCTGCCCCCTCGACGCCCTGCCGGAGGCGGCACGCCTCCGCCACCGTCAGGCCCCGCTCGCGAGCGCCCCGCGCCAGCCTGGAGATGATGCGGGCGGCGGCGAGCGCGCCCGTCCCGTCCCACAGCAGGGCCTGCAGCCGCTGCGTCGCCAGCGGCAGGGCCTCCATCTGCACCCCCGCCGCCTCATAGGCCGCCAGCACCCCTTGGGATGGCAGCCACACCCGCACCACGTCCTCCCGCCCGGTGGAGACCATCTCCTCTCGTGCCCATCCCCTCCTGGCGAGCCTCTGCAGGGCAGCCTCCACGTCGGGCAAGGCCATGCCCAGCAGGTCTGCCAGGTGCTCGGCCGCCGCCGCCGGGAGGCGCACCGTGCCCGCCAGCACACGCCGGTCATAGCGCTCCCAGGGCTTGAGACGTTCTAGGTCTGATGGCGCCGTGGGGGCGTCCATAACCGTCCCGGCGCCCCCACGGGAGTCCCCGTCCGACAGGACTGCTCTCATCTCCCCTCCCCCTCGTCCTCCGGCCCCACGACGACGAAGGCCAGCCGCTCGCTGCAGTAGCCGCAGTACCTCTGCTGCGGCGGCCTATCGGGGTCGAACTCCCGCACCTCGACAATGACGGGCGTCGCCCCTGCCCCTTCGACGGCGCGGCGGCAGCTCTCGCAGAGGTCGCGCCGGGCCACTATCCGCGCCGGCCCGTGCGGGCAGCAGATGCCTGCCTCCTCCCAGCGCAGCAGCATCTCCAGCCGGCACCGGTCCGGCTCCCCGTCCAGGTCGGCGAAGGCACGAGCGCAATACTCCTCCAGCTCCCGCACCCACTCCTCCATGCCGTCCTCGTCCCGGCGCACCAGCGCCGCCAGGTCGTAGGCAGGCAGCCGCTCCCCCACCCGGTAGTGCCTGTCCAGCACGGCTATGACCTTCGTCTCCAAGGCTCTCCCCTCCTCCTGCCTTGTGTCCTACAGCTCGTACTCCGAGTCCTCCACCTCGCGCACCCCCGTTGGCAGGACTAGGCCCGGCCCCTCGCCGGCCGGCATCCTGGCCGCCATGAGCTCCCGCACCTTCGCCTCCACCTCCTGCCGGGGCCGGCCGTAGCGCTCGGCCGACCGGCGCCGCACCTCCTCGGCCCGTCCCTCGTCGGGCAGGGGCGGCGGCAGGAGACGGAAGCGGAAGGTGGGCATCGTCTCGCCCTCGCTCCACCAGCGGGCGTAAGCCTCATGGTCGGGCAGCGACACCAGGTCCTCCACCTTGACGCCGTGGCCCAGCTCCTCCTGGAGGTAGCGCGCGTCCTGTGCCGACACGGTGAAGACCGTGAGACCATCGATGTTGGCAAACACCATGGGCGCCAGCCGCTCATCGTACTGCTTGAGCCTCTCCAGGCTCTGGGTCACCAGCACCAGCGACAGGCCGTACTTGGCCAGCTCCGACAGCATGCGCCCGAAGTCGGCTGCCCCCAGGGTGGCCGACTCGTCCACCAGGGCTACCACCCGCTGCCGCTCCTCCCTGGGCATCCGCACCTGCTCCTCGATGAGGCCCGCCACCAGGTTCAGCAGGCTCGCCCCTATGAGCATGGCGCTGCCCTCGCCCAGGTCGCCCACGGGCACGTTCACCACCAGCACCCCACCCCCGCGCAGCACCGCCCGCGGGTCCACCGTGGAGCTGGGCTGCCCCACGAACAGCTTGGCCGCCTCCGTCACGCCCCAACGGGTGACGCGGTTGACGATGGGCTGGGCCATCTCCAGGCGCCGGCTGGGCGGCTGGTCCTCGAAGTTGGGCTTCCACCACCCTATGAGCCCCTCGTCGGGCACCTGCTTCAGCACCTCCTCGCGCCGGAAGGTCTGGTTCATGATCATGGGCACCACGTCCAGGATGGTGTACTGGTCCTCCCCCCTCCGCACGCGCGCCTCGTTGGCCATGTGCAGGCATGCCACCGCTGCCCGCAGCAGCCCCTCCATCCTGGCGCCCCAGGCGAGGGGGTAGAGGCGGTGGAACATGGAGATGATGCGCTCCACCTGCAGGTCCCGCTCGGGGAAGAGGCGCACGTCCAGCAGGTTAAGCCCCACCGGCCTCCTCAGGCCCTCGTGGCTGAAGTCCAGGTAGGCCACTCGTTCGGCCAGCGCATCGGGCACCAGCCCCGTCACGGCCCGCGCCAGGTCCCCGTGGGGGTCCACCACCAGCAGCGAGAGCCGCTCCCCCCGGGCCATCTTGTTCATGACATAGGCGGCGAGGTGCAGGAGCAGCGAGCTCTTGCCCCGCTGGGTCTTGGCCACCACCAGCTGGTGCTTGCCCAGCATGTCGTCAGGCATGTGGACCGGCATCTCCCGCCCCTGCCATATCACCATCCCCACCTTGCAGCCCGATGGCGCCGTGGCCCCTCTGGGCAACACCATCCGCGCGCCGGCAGGGCGGTACAGGGGCAGCGAGGCGTCCAGGTGGAAGAGCAGCGCCGCCTCCCCCGACCCGAGGATGTCCCTCCTCCCGGGCGGCGACGGCGCCATCGCCCTCTCCCCCTTGAGGACCCTCGGGACGAGGGCGCCGCCGGCCGGGTGGGCCACGGACCGGGCAGCGTCGGCCTGCCGCTCCACCAGCGCCAGCAGCCGCTCCCGTGCCCCCGGCCCGGCCGGCCCGATGGCCGCCACCCTCAGGTCGGCAGCGAAGAGGGCACCGGCCAGCATCTTCTCCTGGGCCTGCTCCGCCGTCAGGCCCGAGTCGCGGGTCAGCCGGCCCCAGGCATAGAGGGCAAGAGGGGTGCCGACGAGGGCTACCGCCCCGAGGGCCAGCAGCTTCTCCATCTCCCCCTGCCGGTAGAAGCTCATCCCCAGGAGCACGCCCATGAGCAGCAGGCCCCCCAGCACCAGGGTGACGGCGTCGTTCACCGGGCTCTGCCACTGGTAGTGCAGCCGCGCCTGGCGCATGTAGTCCTGTCGCATCTTGTGTCTGAGTATGACCTGGCGCAGGTGGGCGGCGATGGCGGCCGGTGCCGGCGACAGGTCCAGCCGCAGCACCGCCCGCTCCCGCGGCTGCAGGAGGCCCATCACCGCCACCGGCAGGGGCGGCGGCGCGTCGCTCAGGGCGTAGGAGATGGAGAGCTGCGACAGCGACGCCCTCGCCCCGGGGCCCATCTCCACCCGCGCCAGGGGGGCAAGCCTGCCCGGCCGCAGCTGCAGCCGCGCCGCTGTCATCTCCTCGCCCTCCCTCTTCGACCACGGCGACCATCGCGCCTCCTCCACCTCCGCCTGCGGGTAGGCCGCCGAGAGGGCCGTGAGCGCCTGGCGGGCGAACTCCGCCGGCGCCTCGATGAAGTAGCGCAGGCTGCCGTTCTCGGCCGCCACCATGAGGGCGCAGGACGGCAGGGAGGCGAGCCCCGCGATGAGCCACTCCGCCCGCCGCGCCGGCTCCACGTCCAGCCGCGAGGCGAACACCTCGTACGTCACCATGCCACCGGCTGCCCCTGCGCCGGGGGTGCTGCCTGCCTCCTCCTCTCTGTCCAGGAGCAGTGCTCTCCCCTCCCGAGGCGGCCGGTCGTAGAGGGGCTCGTCCAGGGCGGTGTAGCGCAGCGCGTCCTCTATGGGCCGCTCCTTCTCCCATGAGAAGATGCCGGCATCGTCGGTCGGGTCCCACCTGCTCATGTCCTCCCTCCCTGTGTCTCCAGCGCTGCCACGGCCAAGCGGTCTATGACGGCCGCCACCTCCTCGCCCCCCCAGAGCCAAGTGTGGAGGCCGCGCAGGCGCGAGCGGCGCATGCGCAGCCACCAGCGCGCCTGGGCTGCCGACAGGGCCCCATGGCCGGCAGCGCCGCCGCCGTACCGCCTGGCCCAGCGCCGCAGGAGCGGCCTTCTCGCCCAGACGCATGCTATGGCCGTCAGGAGCAAGGCCGGCACGGCTGCAGCAGGGCATGCCCAGAGGAAGGCGCTTGCCGGCAGCGTGGCTATGATGGGCGCCGCCGACAGGCCCACCACCAACAAAGCTAAGGCCGGCCGCCACTCATCGGTGGTCGCCCACATGGCCGGCCCCAGCCGCAGGGCATCGACCGCCTCCGGGGCCATCGCCTGGGCGCTGCCTGCCAGGACGAGCACGGTCCCGGCCAGCACCGTGACGCCCGCCGCCGCCCTCAAGGCCCGCCCCTCCGCCGGGACGGCCCAGGGCATGGCCACCACCTCCAGGAGGGTGCCTGCCGGAAGGCGTGGCCTGCCGGTGATGGTCCAGTGCGAGAGCCGCCACCAGAGGCGCCACCAGCCGACGGCCCCGGCCCACACCAGAAGGGGGACCGCCGCCCGGACCGGAAGGGATGCCGCGGCCGGCAACCTGGCGCCGATGACCTCGCCCGCCGCAAGGGGGGCGGCCAGGAAGAACAGGGCGAGCCCGGCCGCCCGTTGCAGCGCCGGGCCGTCCCAGCTCGCCTGCAGGCCCTGCCATGCCACCTGCGAGGCGCCCGGGCCGAGGAGGACGGACGCGGCTGCGACCGCGGCGACGGCCCCCAGGCGCCAGGCGGCCCTTCCCCGGCCGCCGCTCCTGCCGGGCGCCGCCCCGCCCGTTCCCACTTGGCCTCTCCCCGTCCTCATGGCGCCCCTAGCTCCGCCCGAGGGCATGCCAGCGGGAGCGCGCCTCGGTGGCGGCGAGCAGCGCTGCCCTGTCCTCGGCCCGTCTGGCCGCCCTCTCGACCGCTCCCATGACCAGCTCCACCGACAGGGGCTCGCCCACCGCCTGGGAGAGCCTGATGGCCCATGCCACCTGATGGGGGATCTCGCCCTCCCTCCCCACCAGCAGGTCCAGCAGGAAGGAGACGCCTGCCCGGAAGCCGGCAAGGAAGGCCGCCTCGCCGCCGACGCAGCGGCACACGGGACCATCCCGGTTACGGCTCACGGCAGCCTGCTCCCCCGGGCCGGCTGCTCCCCGCATCGTGCTCTCCTCGGCCATACGCTCAACCCCACCCGACACATGTGCAGCGCTGCCATCGCCCCTGCCCCCGCCAGGGCGGCCGGCCACCAGCGCAGCCAGACGCCTGCCGCCCCCATGTGCCCGGCCGCCAGCAGCTCGCCGCCGGCAAGGGGCCAGAGGACCGCCGCCGCCGGCGCTGCCAGGAGGCCGTGCCGCTCGCCTGCCGCTGCGGCGATGGCTGCCGCCGTCCCGCCCAGGGCCTGGGCGGCGATCCCCAGCGCTGCGGCGGCGCAGACCATGGCCCCGAGAAGCCTTGCCGCCCTCCGCCACGCCGTCACGACTCTCCCTCCAGGCCTCGCCCCGGCGCCTCCCCGCAGGGGCCGCGCCCCGACCTGCCCCATGCCCTGCCGGCCTCCTGCATGGCCGCCAGCTCCCGCGGGTCGGTGGTGCACAGGGCGTGCTCCTGCGGGCTGGCCACGATCCTCACCGCCGCTCGCGACCCGAGGGCCATCATCAGGCCCTCGCCCTTGTCGCACGACAGCAGGAACTGCCGCTCCTGCGGCGAGAGCTTGAACACCTCCTCCACCAGGTCCATCACCGCCGGGTCCTGCCGCATGAGGAAGGTGACGGCCACGTTCTGCAGCACCGCCCTCCCCTCCTCCGCCATGAGCATGTCGGCCACGTCCTGCGAGACGACCGTCAGGCCCAGGTAGTGCTTTCGCGCCCGCCTGGCCAGTGCCGACAGGAAGCGTGCCCCCTCCCGGTGGCGGGCCAGCGTCCACGCCTCGTCCACCAGGAAGATGCGCGGCCGGGGCCGGCGCCTCACCTCCCGCCAGACGTGGTCGGCGATGAGGTAGAAGACGATGGGGCGCAGCTCCTCCTCCAGGTCGCGCACGCCGAACGCCACCAGGGGCCGCCGCAGGTCCACCGAGGTCGGCTCGCGGAACAGGTGGGCATATGCCCCCTCGACGTAGCGCACCAGCCGGTCGGCAAGCCCGTAGGGGTTGCCCTGCGCCCGCAGCACCTCGTACAGGTCGGCAAGCAGCGGCGCCGGGCGGCGGTGGGTGTGCGGCTCCCTGGTGATGCCCGCCCGCCGATAGGTCTCGCGGATGGCCACGTCCAGGGCACCCTGCTCCCGCGACGACAGCACCTCGCCGGGGGTCGTGATCATCAGGGAGACGAGCCCCTGCAGGGCCGCCACCCGCTCGGCCAGCACGTCCTCCCCCTCCTCCAGTGGCCGCTCCGGCAGGTCGAACGGGTTGATGTGCGCCGCCCTCGCCCCCGACAGGGTGATGAACTCTCCCCCTACCGCCTCGCACAGGCGCCGGTACTCGTGCTCAGGGTCGACCACGTAGTACTCGATCCCCAGCAGCAGGGCGCGCAGCGCCTCCACCTTGCAGAAGTAGCTCTTGCCCGCCCCCGACTTGGCGAAGACCACCTTGTTAGCATTGGGCAGCTCCCTACCGAAGGGGTCCAGCACCACCAGCGAGTTGCCCTGCAGGTTGATGCCGTAGAGGATGCCGCTGCCCGTGCCCAGGTGGGAGGACGCGAACGGGAAGGAGTAGGCGAGGGTGGTGGTGTCCACGTTGCGTCTCCTGCCCAGGTAGTCCAGCCCCAGCGGCGCTGCCGACAGCAGCCCCTGCCACTGCTCGTAGAGGGCCGGCCGGATGGCCGCCAGCATCCCCTCCAGGGCGGCGGCTGCCTGCCGCTGGCGCATCTCCAGGTCCGCCTCGCCCTTGCCCCTGAGGAGGACGTAGACGCGCAGCGAGTAGGCACGCTCGTCGCCCCTGGCCAGCGCCTCCCGCAGGCGCGCCACGTCCTCGAACGCCACCATGCGGTAGGCCTCCTCTACCCGCCCCGCCTTGGCGTCCAGCATGCGCGAGCTCTGCAGCTCCGACAGCTTGCGCGTCAGCTGGCGCACGATGGGGCCTGTCGGCAGCGGCTCGATGTGCAGGGAGACGTCCACCGGCTCCTCCATGTCCAGCAGCGGCAGGAGCCAGCCGGCACTTACATGCCTGGGCAGGGCCGACATGTAGCAGGCGCGCACCCGCTCGCGGCCCTCCACCAGCAGGTGGTCGCGCCCTATCTCTATGGCCGTGGGCGCCGCCAGGTCGGCAACGCTGCGCCCTCCGCGGGCGGCGGCGCCTGCCCGGGGGCCTTCGGTCGCTCCCAGCGCCTTCTTAACTAGCCCGTAGAACATCGCCCTTCACCTGTCCTCTCCCATTGGTGAGCGCAGGGGTAGCCATGTGCACCGGCAGCAGCTCCGCCGCTATGTCCTGGGGCAGGGGCGCCGACGAGCCCAGAAAGTCGTGCAGGACCTGCACCAGCTCCTGTCCCGAGAGGCGGCGGCAGGGGATGCCCAGCGAGACGAGGCCGGTCAGCACCTGCTCCACCCTCATCTCCAGCAGGCGCAGGGTGCTCTCCAGCTGCTCCTCGGCCAGGCGCGCCGCCTCGTCACGTCTCCGAAAGGCCAGAAGGCCCTTGAGGAGCGACGGCGACGGCGCCGCCAGCGGCGGCAAGGGGTCTGCCGCCACCACCACGTAGATGCGCCGCTCGAGGATGGTCCTCTCCTGGGCCAGGCGGCGTACGAACGCCTCGTGCTCCACCGCCAGCCGCTTGAGGACGGGCGACATGAGGAGCCCCTGCCGGGACCGCAGGTGCGCCAGGTAGTCGTCCACCGGCGCCGGCATGCTGCGCACCACGATCTGCAAGGGGAAGGAGAGCGAGTGCAGGAACGCCCGGAAGGAGGCCACCATCGCCTCCTGCTCGGCCGGAGGCCGGAGCACGAAGTTCACGGGCCTCGCCTCCAGGGCTGCCCTCGCCCTTCCCCCTTTCAGCACTATGCAGCCCTGACGCACGCCGGCGATGGGCAGGAGCTCCTGTACCGCGCCCGGCATCGCTAGCTGCCTCCCCCCGTCAGACGCCCGTAGCCGGGGGCCTGACGGATGAACTGGGAGATGTCGCCTGACCGCACGTAGTCCTCGTAGGCCTGCCTGGGCACGTCCACCGCTATGTACCGCGATGCACCATAGGCTACGATCCGTGGGCCCCACTCGCGGAAAAGGTCCATGAGCGGCTGCAGGCCGGGCCACTCACCATAGGGCGCATAAGCCCTGCCCTCGGGTATGTATATCTCCAGGTGGACCTTGTCGACCGTGCCAGGGGGTAGGATGGGCAGCCCCATGGCGTCCACCGGCTGGCCTGGCAGCGGGCCGCCGAGCAGCCCTCCTTCCTGTGCCGCCCGCTGGACTTGCGCCGCCCCCTCCTTCGCGATGCGCAGGGCATTCGGATAGTCCAGCGCATAGACGATGTTCAGCCACACTACCGGGTCCACGCCGGCGGGAGGCGAGGGCGGAGCGTCGCTCCAGGGGCGGGCACTCAAGGGGAAGCCAGCCGGGTTGTAGGCCCAGAAGTCACGCGGCGTGCTCGGCATGCCAAAGCCCAGGCCCCATGTGTACTTCTCCCCCAGGTACCGACGCACCCACTGCCCCAGGGGCGACGAGGCGAACTGCCCTCTTATCTCATTCACCATCTGCATCGTCGCGTTGGCGCCGGCAAGGATCTCATCGAGGCTGGGCACGGCCGCTCCGTCGGCTCCGCTGAGGGCTGCGGCGCTGCCGGCAGAGCCTCCGCCACGTGCATCCTTGTCCCCCTTGGCAGCGGAGGCCTGCCCGCCGCCGGCAGTGGAGACCTGCACCGCGCCGGCCGTGCCGTTGCTGCTGCTGCCGGAGGCGCTGCCGCCGCCTATCGCACCGCCGGGCGCGGCCGCCACAGCGGTCGGGGCACCGCTGGCTACCTGCTCGCTGCCTCGGCTCTGCTGAGGGGTCGCAGCCGGGGCGGCAGGCGGGCCGGGTATCTGTGGGGTGGAGAGCCCGTTCGTGCCGGTGAACGCCCACAGGTAGTCGTCGTAGTACGGGTCCGTGATGCTGGGCTGGAAGGTGTTCACGATGTCAGGGATTTCGTCATCGAAGCCCGCGTACTCCACGGCCGCCACGATAAGCCCCGCCCCTGTCGATGGCCCCGCGGCAGCCGTCTGGCTGCCCCCGCCGGCGCCGGCAAGGACCTCGCTGGCTCCCTGGCTGTATGTCTCCCCTGCCGGGGTTGCCAAACCGGCCGTCGGCAGCGGCGCGATGCCGATGACGTGGCCTTGCTCTACGGCAGCGGCCGGCGGTGCAGCCGGCTTCGGCACTACCTGCACGAAGGCGCTCAGGAAGACGGCGCCGGCTAGTCCTCCCTCCAGAAGGCGGCGCAGTGGCGGCACCGTCATCGCCCGCCACACCCTCTCCATCGCTGTCGCCTGCCGAGTATTGCCTCCGGCGGATGCGATGCTGATGGCGAGCCGCCCGGTAAGCACTGCCCCCAGGTAGGCTACGAGCGCCCAGCCGGCCAGGCTGACCACATAGCGTGCCGCCTCGAGCGGCGGCTCGGTGGCCGTCAGGGCACGGAGTACGTCGGCGCCGCCGGGCCATGTGGGCGGCGGCCCGGGTGGTGCACCTACGGCGGCCAGTGTGCAGCCGATGGCGGCCGTCAGGGCGGCTGTGCCCATGAACGTCAGCACCTTTGCCACCCCGACCGCTCCCGCCTCTTCCAGGGCTTCCCGGCGCGCTTCATGTGCGTTCATCCCCATGGTCCATCCCTCCTTTACCGACCTTTATCGGTGCGCTCTATTCATCCTCTGCTCTCTGCCATCGCTCTCGGCAGAGACCCCTTTATCCCTCTTATCCCTCCGGCCTGCGCCGTATCGCCTCCTCTCGTGCTCCTCGCTCTCCCTCCGGCGGCGGTCCTACCGCCCAAGACGAGCACCCCCTGCGCCGCCTCCTCGTCTGCCCAGTCGTTGTCGGCCGGCGTCCAGACCAGCACCCGCGGCGTCGTCCGGTACCTGGCGAAGGCGAGCAGCCAGTCCTCCATCTTGCGCCCGTCAGGCTCTATGAAGGCCACCGCCAGCGTCGCCGCTCCTATGACGGCCGCTACCAGGTAGCGCAGGGCGCCCGGCAGCGGCAGCGGCGGGGAGAGCACCACTGCTGCCGCAAAGAAGAGGCCGATGGCCATGACCATGACGTGCCGCACCGTCATGAAGCCGAAGAACACACGGTCCTCCACGTCCAGGTGGGTCGGCACCTCATGTCGCGGCAGCATGGCGCCCTCCCCTCGCCGCTCGCTCTAGCCACGCTCCATGCGGGCGGGGTTGCCCTCGGCCGTCATGTAGAGGAACGCTCCCCAGGCGATGAAGAGGGCGCACAGGGCCAGCGCCACGCCGGTGCCGATGTTGAGCAGGTTGTTGAAGAGCGTGTTGAGCTCGGAGGCCGGCGAGCCCTCGGCGCCTCCGCTGACGCCTGGGATGGCGTCCTGCAGCATCCCTGCGATGGTCCGGGCCATAAGGACGATGATGAACCCCACGCCGGCGTTGATCATGGCCGCCTTGCCGGAAACGTCCCGCAGGAGCGCATGCAGCCTCCGCATGGCCTTCACCTCCTTTCCCTCTCTCTGTCGCGCTACGGACCGTGTGTCCTCCATGGCGGTCGTCACCTCCCTTGCGTCTAGCTGCCCGGCAGAATCAGGTCCGATACCAGCCATCGCTCTCCCTCCTTTACGATCTGCAGCACTACCAGCCTCTCCGCCTGCCTCGGCCCGCTCCATTCGCCCCCGGGAGCGCCCGGCACGGCCCGAGCCGTTGCTCGCACCGCCATCTCGGCCCTGCCCTCCCCCTGGCGCAGGTCCACCGTCTCCACCTTGAGGACGGTGACCGTCAGCCGGTAGACCGACAGCTCCGGCTCGGGCTGCCGCGAGAGGATGCGGGAACGGATGGGGTCGGTGGCCAGCTCCGCCGCCCTCCGCCGCCACGCCTCATAGTCGCCCTCGTAGGTGTAGTAGCGGCGCACGAACTCCTCTCCCACCTTCTGAGGGCTCCGGGTGACATCCTCCTCCGCGGCCTTCGCCAGGATGCCTCCCTCCTTGGCACCCCCCTCCCCGCCGTCGCCGCCGCAGCGCACGAATGGCAGGGCGATGGCCGCTATGCATACGGCGGCGAGGGCGAAGAAGGCGAGCTCCAGCCTGGGCCTCATCCTCTACACCTCCAGGAAGAGCAGCGGGTCCACCGCCTTGCCGTCCACGATGACCCCCAGGTGCAGGTGGGGCCCGGTAGACTGGCCCGTGTTCCCCACGGCCCCGATGACCTCGCCCTGCTGCACGGCCTGCCCGGGCGCCACCCACGCTTCGGACAGGTGGCAGTAGACCGTCCTGACGTTCTCCCTGTGGGCGATGACGATGCCCAGGCCACAGATGCTGTCCATCGTCACCGCCTGCACCACTCCACCGGCCGCGGCATGCACAGGCGTTCCTATGGGTGCAGGAATGTCGATGCCGGTGTGGGGTGTCGGCCCTCTCGCCTCGTCCACCTGCCCGAAGTAGCTGGAGATGCCATAGTAGCCCGGGACGGGCCACTTGAGGCCCCCTTGCCACTCGCCGCCCAAGCCGTAGGTGGCGGCCACCACCAGGATGCGGTCCACATAGCTCCAGTCGTGGTTGTAGGCGTACAGGGCCTGGCGCTGCGCCTCCAGGTCGTCATTGCGCCACCCGTGGTCCAAGAGGAAGCGCGCCACCGCCGGCAGGCAGTCCCGGTAGTCGTAGGGGTCTGCCACCCCGTCGCCGTTCTCGTCGCGGCCGTAGGCGGCCCACGTGTCCGGCATGAACTGACAGTAGCCCACGGCTCCTGCCGATGACGGCCCCATGTTCTGGCCGAAGCTCGATTCCTCCCTGGCGATGGCTGCCAGCACCTGCCAGGGAATGCCGTACCGCTCCTCGACGGTGATCATCACCTCCAGGTGGTCGGGCGGCACTGCCAACCCCTGGGGCCCGAAGTAGCTGCCCGCCTGCACGACCACGATGCCCATGAAGGTGGCGAGGGCGCCCAACAGGGCCGCCACGGCAGCGCCCACCGCCAGCATCACCCCTACCTTCACTCCCAGGATGCCGGCAAGCAGGCGCGCCGCCTGGCCTATCTGCCAGGCCGTCCCTATCGGGTTGGCATCCTGCTCCCTTCTCATTTCCTAGCTGCCCCTGCTAACTGCTCCCGCTATTTGTCCGTGTGAAGCTACGCACCAGGTTGACGGTGCTGATGACGGGAGACCAGCCGGGCTGCCAGTAGCCCACGGCGCGGCTCAGCAGGTCAGGCACCTTCAGAGCAGCCAGCATGACGGCGATGGCAGCCACTGCCGTCACGACGAGGGGTACTGACACCCCTGCTGCCCCCTGGACGGGGATGTAGAGTAGCCCCAGGGTCCCCCCCGACTCCTGCCAGATGATGTTCACCAGCCGGAAGCCCAGCACGAGCGTCCACACCTGGAGCGCCTGCTGAAAGACGGTAGCCGGGAAAAGGTCTGCCCACAGGCTGCTCCACTTCCGGGTCTGGGGCAGGATCCAGAGCATGAAGGCGATGGGCCCTGTCACCAGCAGCAGGTCGAGGATGACGAAGCGCATGAATAGCTGGCCGGCAAGGAATACCCCCAGTACCAGCATCACGATCCAGAAGATGATCATGGGGACGACCCCAAGGGAGTTGAGCAGCTCCATCCCCGTGTTCTTCAGCTCGTCAGGGTGGATGACGGCCCGCACTAAGACGTTGTTGACGTCCACGAGGAAGGTGGCAAGCCATGGGAACACGGCGATAAGGGCGATGGCCGCCGTTGCCCTAGGTAGCAGCTCTCCCACCTCATGGTAGGGGCTGGCTATGTGGCGGTTGGTCATGATGGCCACGCCGCCCCACATGAGGATGACGGCCAGGAGGCCGAGTGCTATCGCACGGGTGACCTGCATCATGTCCTGGACGAACGGGGCATGCACCGTGACCTCCTTGCCGGTGTTGCCCAGGAGGTCGTTAAAGGTAAACTCCACCAGCGCCACGAATGGCGCGAATATGAGCTTTATGAACCCCACAAACACGTCCAGGAAGCACTTGGGCAGGTCGCCGAAGCACTCGCCCACCTTGCTGATGGTGCTGCCGATGCCGGTGAAAAAGCCCACGATGCCTCCCTCGCCCACCGGCCCCGGCGCATAGTAATAAGGAGGGCGCTGCTGGGGGGTCTCCTGGCCCGTTGGCGGCTCCGCCCCGCTCTCACCCTGGTCCTGCTGGGCCGCGGAGGGTGGGGGAGCATCGGCCCAGGCCCTAGCCGGCAGGCCCAGGCCGATGCTCCCCAGGGCAAGGAGCAACACCGCTACTGTCAGGAGTCGTGCCGCCGTCGTAGCTCGCAACATGCTCTCGCCTCGCTGCACGCCTCCCAGGGTAATGAGGCCCATGGTCTCCAGAGGGTCAAAGTGGCCTTCTTCGTGGTCTTGCCGGGGTCAAAATGGGCAGTTTCGGGGTCGTCTTAGGGTCAGATGGCGTAGTGTTGGCTAACCTAGTCGGGGTGGGCTATAGAGAGCTAGCGATACCTATCTTGACCCTCAGGAGACCCTGGGAGGCGCCGATTTGACCCCCTGGAGACCCTGGAGAGGCGCGATTTGACCCTCTGGAGACCCTGGGGAGGCGTAGAATGGGGGAAGGGGGATGTCTCCACTGCTGCCGGGAGGATGCTTATAGGTCGTCATCCTCGCCGGCGATGTAGTCGAGCCACTCGTCCTGCCGATCGTCCTGGCACTGCTGTAGGTTCTGCCTCTCCAGCTCCGCATAGCTTGAGCGCAGCAGCTCCCGTATGAGGCTTGCTCGCTTCCCCCTCGGCGTCCTTGCCAACAGCTCCAGGAAGGTGCCATCTATGTCCGGGTCAAGGGTCACCCGCAGGCTGATGTGCACCCTCCTGGACCGTCGCCTGGGCATCGGCCCCCTCCTCCTGCCTGTGCTCGAAATCGTCCTTCTGGGCCTGCTGCCTGGCAAGTAGGGCTGCACCTAGCTTCTGCAGACCGCGAGCGCCCGCTGCTATAGGATCCGTGGGGATGTGCACGTCACAGCGGACCGCCCTGCGCAGCTGGTCCAGTAGGCCCCTTTCCCGCAGCAGAGCCACGCCGCCGCCCGCCATGATGGTGAGGCTAGGACGTATGCCTGCCCAGCGTCTCCGGATGAAGCTGGCCACCTCGCTTGCCCATCTCGTGACTATCTCTTCACCCACAGTCAGCGTTCCTTCAGTGTATCGTCGCAGCAGCTCGTGGTAAGGCAGGTCCTGGTCGCCAGCTGCCTGTTCCAGCAGGAGCCGTACTCCCAGATCTGCACCCGCCATCATTCCCAAGTGGGCCTGCCCTCCTTCTATGCCCAGCAAATCGACAGTATTGAAGCCTATGTCGACAATGCCCACCAATGCTTTACGTGCTCCCGTAAGCAAGGAGCCGTCCGGCGTCACTGCCCAGTCCGCCCATACTCCCAGGGGCTGTGCCCTTATCCAGACTCGCTTGATGTCCAGGGTCATGGGGATGCCATCCACTTCGACGGTATGACAGCCTAGCAGGCGCTGTCGCGCTGCCCTTGTCACGTTCTCACTTCGGCCGCTCCCCTCGAGAACTGACACCGGTAGCCCTACCATGAGGCCGACCTGTCCCCCTTGGCCACCAAGCGCCTTTGCCAGTGCACCGAGCATAAGTGCAATCGTCGGTGAGGTGACGAAGCGCATATCGTCGATGCTCTCGTAGGCGATGCCCCGCAGGGGGGCACCGCTTCCCACTGCGTACTCCTGGCCCTGCATCCGCACGATGGTGGCCTTGGCAACTCGCAGGCCGCTGGCAGCGAGTCCCACCCTACGCGGCGCGGCTACCAGGCTAGGCATGACTACGACGGACCTCTCAGTCGCCACCTTCACGTTGCCGAACCCGGGATCGAGTCCTACTGCCTGGAGCTTCACTGTCCTCACCCCGTTTCATGTTACACGATTCGACCTCCTACGAAATATGTTACACGTTTGGCTCTGCTGCGGGAGACGCTACATGCAAGACATGACTCTCATCATCGCACCATGCTCCCCCTGGTGCCCATTGCCTTCCTCACCAACTGCGCTCGGGAGGCCCCTACCGTTACCGCCCATTACGTCGTGCAGGCTACTGACTACTCGGTTTGACCCTGAAGGCGTAGATGTGACAGAGGAGAAAGAGGGAGATGGTAGGCGCGTGAGCAGATTGTACCACCTGCACTTTGGCTCCTGGCATGCCACCGGTTCTAGTCTTCTGTAGATGACTCCCAGATAGGACCTAGGGCGTGCCGCTTTATGGCTACCGACTACTCGTTTTGACCCTGAAGGCATAGCCGTGACACGTAAGCAAATGGGAGATAGCATGAGCAAGGGGAGATTGTACCATTGCCACTTGCCGTGTGCTGCCCTCATACCCTGTCCGTAGCGTTAAGCTCATGCCAAATAGGGGCCTCGGCCCTGCTCGTCCGGCCGCCTTAATTAAGTGAGCGCCCAATGTTTTGACCCTGAAATGACCCTGACATGACTATACCTCCCCCCAAAATCCCCCCGTCATTGCACCCGCGTGCTGCCATGACCACACCCGTGCCCATCATCACCTGTGCACCCGTTGGGGTATCGTCTTCCATGCTTTCCCTCTCGCCCACATCGCCACCGGATCTCCTTCACCCGGCTACCGGTTCTCTCCTTCTCTCACCCACCGTCCCCTTCCACCGGTATGCCGTGTTCTTTGGGCTCGCGCATGCGATGTCGCAGCGGTCTGTGTCCCCATGTGCACCGTCGCGTGCCACAAGGCATGCGGGGGCAGGGACCGGCGGGTCCCAGCGCTTACCCACCACATCTCTCTGCGGGGGCATGCAGGTGCCCGATTGGGAGCGCATACAGACTCCCCTCACCTGGAGTACCCGAGGGGGTGCTATGGGAGGATAGGTAGGCGCGATCTGCTGTGAGGTCTGCCCGTTTTCAGATAGACAGGTGGCTATGGGCCGTGCTACCCAGGGGGCTTCCGTCCCATACCGCGGGACCTGTCCCCGTACAGGCCACGGCGGGACGACCTGCCGGGTGCGGGAGACGCCTCTGTTTGAGCCACCTGATGACTCGGGCCACTCGCCTGTGGGGACCTTCAGGCATGGGGGCCTTCCTGGCAGGCGTTCCCCATGAGGGCGCGGGCGCACCTGCACCGGTGAGCGCCGTCATCGGCGCCTGCCGGCGCGTGCAGGGCAAGCCGATGCCCCGGCGCGGCGCCTGCCCTAGCCAGCGTCCCGGCTGGCAGCTCCAGGGCGATGCGGGCATGGGGGCCTCCCATCACCATGCGGAACGGCGGGACGGCACTTGCCGTCTTGAGCACCAGCCCGGTGCGGTCCAGGAAGGCGACATCGAGGGGGAAGCGCATGAAGAAGGTATGGATGGCAGAGCAGGGGGCTAGAAGGAGGCCCTCGCCCGGGTCCAGGCATCTGCGGCCCAGGAGGCCCACGAGCCTCCTCCACCAGGTGCAGGCACAGGCAAGGCGGTAGGCAAGGATGCTGCCGGTCGTGAGGTCTACCACCTGCATCCTATAACCATGATAGGACGGGTGGATAGGGGCATCCCCGCCGTGTGCCTGCCCTCCCTTCGGGGAGCATCTCATCTCGTCGACCGTGCGCCGTGGCTGCCGGTGCACCGCCGGGGTGGTGGGGGCAGCCTCAGGGGTGGCGGATACACAGTCGGGTATGCCGGCGCTGCCGTCGGGAGCCTCGCTTCTGGGAGGGGCCTACCTAAGCGAGGGGCTGCAGCACAAATTGACCCCAAGCCGACCCTGGAGGGGTGGACGAGGGATAGGTGAGAATGTGAGATCATGGTTGGAGCGGTGATATCCTCGGGCGATGGATGCCTTGGAGTGCCTTAAGGTGACAGTATCCGCCCCTGAAGGTGTTGACAACCCTAGAGGGAGGCGCTAGCGTTAGCGGTTGCGAAGAGTGGTGTGATAGCCCCCAAGAGGGGGCACCTCGCCTCATGGGCGAGGCTCCGCCACCCCCGGCGGCGGCGTGAAGCCTATCCCCCTACAAGGGGCTCTGGGCTGAAGTGGCCGGGGAAGCGGACTGGGCCCTGTCGTGATGGGCCTTGGTCCGCACAGGAGGTAGCCTCCAGGAAGCGGGAGGAGGCACCTCCAGAGTGCCGTCGGCGCTCCGGTTGGGGACCGACGGCTGCGGGCAGTAGGAAAAAGCCCCCTCAGCAGGGGGGCCAACCCCAGGATTGAACGGGTTGGCGTCCCTGCCGAGGGGGTTATTGTCGTTTGACAGCCCCCTCGTCGGGTAGGGTGGCAGCATCCTGCCCCATCAGGGGGCTGTCGACCCCCAGGCCCCAGGAGGATGGCCCCACCTCCTGGGGCTTTTGTATTTGGGGCCCTCCGTCGGAGCTGGCCCGGCCGGCGGTGCAAAACCAAAAGGGCTGGAGGTGAACGTATGCGACGGTGGGTGTTGTTCTTCCTCCTGGGGGGCATCCCGGGGCTCCTCCTGGCACTCCTGCTGGGGGCTGCTCCCATGCCTCCCATTTTGCGGCGCCTCCTCCTGGTGGGGGGCGCCGGCCTGCTGGGGGCCCTCTTCCTGGGGGCCATAGCAGGCAACTTGGGGCTCCGGGCGACGGGGCCCGAGGACCCCACTCCCGCATTCGCGGCTGCGGGCGCGGTGGCCGTGGCGGGCGCAGCCGTCACCCTGGCAGTCGTGGCCGCCATGGCCGTCCGGGCTGCCCGCCGGCCCGGACGGCCCGCTCAGGCCGCCCCGACCACCCCGACCGCCGCGGCCGCCACAGGGAGCGAGGGCACCCAGGGCAGCCCCGCTCCCGCCGTGGCCGTGCACGGCGCCGCCCCGGAGGAGGCGGCCCGGCTGGAGGCCCTGCTGCGGCCGGTCTCGTCCCTCCTGGGCCGGCCCCTGGTGGTGGTCATCACGCCAGGGAGGCCCCGCGGGTGGCGGCTGGAGGGGGGCGTCCTCCTCCAGGTCCCCCGCCCCCAGGAGCGGCTCCTGCTAGCCGCCCTGGAGGATGCCCTCCTGGGCAGCGGCAGCCCAGGCGCCCCTCGACGGGAGCGGCCGTCGCGGCGTGCCCCTGAGGCCGACGTGGCCACAGCATCCCGCCGGCCGCGGCCCGAGGACATCGCCGCCGCTGTGGGAGGCGCCACACCGGAGGGGAATGGTCCAATGAATGGAGGTGTATAATGATGCTGGCGATGGTCAGTCGAGAGCTGAAGGAAGCGTTTCGAGCTGCAACGCGCCTGCCTCCGGAGGCACAGAGGGAGCTTGCCGCCTTGATCATGGAAGAGATTGCCGACGAAGAGCGATGGGCTGCCCTGTTTGCCGATCCTCGCAGTGAGCCACTCATTGCGCGCCTTGCGGCTGAGGCGGTGGCAGAGGATGATGCAGGCCTCACCGAGCCCTGCGATTGAGGTCCAGGACAACTCGCTCGTTTAGACAGCAGTTGGAGGCCCTGCCACCGCACATCCGACGTCAGGCGCGCAAGGCGTATGAACTCTTCCGTGCCAATCCTTCGCACCCCAGCCTCCACTTCAAGCACGTTATCGCTAATGTCTACTCAGTCCGCATCACACGAGGATACCGGGCGCTCGGCGTGAAGCGGGGGGATAGCATAGTCTGGTTCTGGATTGGCAGCCACGACGAGTATGAGCGCATGTTGAGGGCAGAGCCTGGGATCTAGCCTAACGACCGGTACTGAGGAGTCTCACCCCCCCAGCGCCCTTCGTGACGGGAGGGCGCCGGAGAGGGGGTGAGAGATTCATATGTCCCCAAGCCCCAGGAGGATGGCCCCACCTCCCGGGGCTTTTGTATTTGGGGCCCCTGTCTGGCGGCGGGGCCGCAGGCGGCCAGGCGGGGAGTTTGTCGACGGGACTGCGGCAGGTGCCGGCAGGACGCCGTCCCCCAGGAGAGGGTGGGCCTGGGCGAGAAGGCCAGGGCCTATAGCGCCCCCGCCACCTGCTCCATCCCCATCTCCTGCGGGCGCCCGGGCGGAGTGGGGATGGTGCTGGTCGGGACCGGGCGTCGGGGTGGCCCCGCCCCGTCCTCTCGGAGAGCGGGAGGGCCGAGAGGAGAAGGACGCGCCTGCACCTCCATGGGAGGGGGCGCGTCCAGGGGGACCCTTCCCCGATGCTCCCCAGGGGAAGGGTGCTCAGTCCGGGGGAGCACCCGCCGGAGCTGGCCCGGCCGGTGGGGAAAGTTATGGGCCAAAAGGGGGGAAGAAGGGGTGAAGGAGGTGCTGTGTAGTCAGCGCTCCCCGGGCTGCCTGCCCACCCGGGAGGGGCGCTAGTAACTGAATCCCACCCACCCCTGTGGGTGAGGTGGGGGACGCCCCAGGGTTAGCCCTCCTGGGGCGATAAAGGCGGAGGGCCCCCAGGAGCCCCAAGGCGGGGGGCGCTCCCCCGCGCGGCGGGTATGGCGTCCGCGGCGGGGCCCCTGGGTTTTCCCCCCTCGTGTCGGGGCTACCGGCGCACGGAGGGTTGGCCGTCCGGCAGGCGGCCTGGCCCGGGCCGGCTGCGGCGAAGGAGTGTCCACCCCAGGGCGGAGAGGTCACCCCCTCTCCAGCGCTCTTTCTCAAGGGGAGGGCGCCGGAGAGGGGGTGAGAACTTTTTGAGAACTTTTAAGGCCTGCCTCAGGGATACGGCCCCGGAAGAGGAAGGGCCGCAGCCGGGGCACGTCCCTGTGGCCCATGTCCGGCCGCGGCCCTACCTCACCAGGAGGTTCGCATGGACAGGCGGACCCATTCGTGGTCCGTCCCGTGCTCCTGCGACCTTGGCGACGCTTGCCCCGTCGCCAAGGCCATTATAGCACAGAGCACGGCGACGGGCCGCGGGCAGGGCCGCTAAGCCCCTGCCCGCTCCAACCGAATCCCCCCACCCCGTGGGGCGGTGTTGGCCTGGTAGCCGCACCGGGGGCGATGCTCCAGCCCTGCCGGGGGACGTGGGGACTCTCTCCCTACCATCGTGGCCGGATGGTAGGGGTCCGGGAAGGCCCTCCTCCCCGCACCCGCCAGGGAGGGGCCAACTGAATAGGGCTGGAAAACTGAATAGCCCCGGCGCTCTCCCCGAGGCACCGGGGCAGGCGGGATAGGGGCAGGGGGTGGGAAGCCGCGGCAGCCGGCACCCACCCCTGTGTGTTGCTGCCCTCCCCTGTGGAGCGCCCGCCGCCACGGGGGAGTAGAGAGGGCGGGCTTCCCGCCCCTGGCCCCGGGGGCAAAGCCCTCCCCGAATGGGGCACAAATCGAAGGGGAGGGCAGGAGGAGCATCCCATGGCAACCAGCAAGAAGAGCCATATCATCGACCCCCTTGACGAGGGGGTCGACCCCAGGCTGGCGGTTCTCGCCGCTATCCGGGAGCAACTCCCGGAGGGCGGCGATGACGCCGCCGCCCCCGCCAAGACCGAGGCGCCCAAGGCGGGCGCCAAGGCTCAGGCCCAGGCCCCGGCCGTGGCTACCGTGGCCGACACCGACCTCCAGGCGGCCTTGCGCCGCCTGGAGGAGCGGGCCAAGACGGCCCGCCAGGAAGCCGAGGCCCGACTGGCGGAGGCCAACGGCCTCCGCCAGCGGCTGGGCGAGCTAGCCCGGGAACGGGGCCGGCTCGCCCACGTCGCCCGCCGCGCCCAGGCGCTTGCAGCCTGGGCCGGCGAGGAGGCCCGGGCCCTGGCGGAGCAGGCCGAGGCCCGCATGCGGGCCATCGAGGAGGAAATGGACGCCATCCGCATTCGCCTCCAGGAGATGGAGGCGGACCAGGGCATTCGCCTCCTCCGCGCCGAGGAGGCGGCCCGGGCCGAGGCCGAAAAGGCCAAGGCCCAGGCCGAGCAGGCCCGCCAGCTGGCGCGCGAGGGCAAGCTGGCAGAGGCCCTGGCCAGCCTCCCCGCCCGGCCCGAGGAGGGCTCCCCCGTGGCGGAGGCCCGGCAGGAGCTCCTGCGCACCGCCCACCGTGTGGTGGGCAACGCCATCTTCCGCGCCCGGGAGGCCCTCGCGGCCGGCGAGGCCGAGCGGGCGCTGAAGGAGATCCAGGGGGTAGCCCGCCTCCTCCCCCACGTTCGAGGGGAGGACCGGCGGGCGGCCCATGGGGTGTTTTGCCAGGCGGTTCACCGCCTGGCACCCCCCGGCCAGCCCCTAGTGGTCATCCGGGGGCGGCGGCTTGCCCGAAGGGGCCGTCTCACATGGACGGCCCCGCCCGGGGCCATTGCTGTCGGCACCCCCCTTCGTGGGGCTGCCAGAGTGCTCTACGACCTGGGCACCCCCTGGAAGGAAGGGGCCTTCGTGCGCGCGGAGGAGGCTGACATACAGCCCCTCCGCACGCGGCACGGTGCGGAGGGGAACAAGCCCCCCGCACCGTGCCGCAGCAAGGGGGCGAGGGGATAACCCTCGCCCCCTCCCCTCCTAACGGAGGGGGCCTCCTGCTCCCACAGGGGGCCCCGAGAGGGAGGTGACAGTATGCCGTATCCCTTTCTCCTGTCACCCCGGCCCTCCAAGGGGAGGGCCCAACCTCCATCCTCGGGGCTCCCTGCGGGGGCAGGAGCCTCGTACCCCCATCGCCACGGGCCCCCTGTGTCGCTCCGCCGCCCACCGCATCCCCGCGTGCCCCAACCTCGTCGCCGGCACTCCTGGGACGCGAGCGGCCCCGGGGCAGCGGGCGGCGGGTGGCAGAGGGAGGCCAAAGGCCAGCACGACCCCTGTCTTGGGGGGTGGTGCTGTCGGGGCCCCTGGGGGCGGAGGCCCCCACCCCCTTTCCTCTTCCCCCTTCCCCCCTTCGGGGGGGAGGGGGAGAAGTGTGCCGCTCAGAGCTCCACCCTGGGCGGCAGAAAGGGTATTGGGGAGGTGAGGTGAGATGGTAAGCATCACCGACCTCCTCCTACTGGCCAGGCGCCAGCAGGAGGACACCTTCGCTGCGGCCCTGGCGACAAGGCTCGGGCCGCCAGGGGAGGCGTGGGAGGCCGTGGCCCAGGCGCTGGGGATGCCCTGGGAGCGGTTCCTGTGCCTCCTTACCTGCCGCCTGCCCAGGACGGCAGCGGCGGCCGAGGCCCTGGCCGGGGCCTTCGGCCTCCCCAAGGAGGCCATCCTGGCCCTGGCCGAGGGGGAGCTGCCGGGAGGGGTGTGATGGCCCGACCCGGCAGCGGGTGGAGGGACCTCAAGGAGGAGGTCCTCCGCCTGTACTCCCCCCTGGACGTGGCCCAGCGCTATGGGCTCGAGCTCCGGCGCATGGGCCGTGTCTGGGCAGCGAGGTGTCCCTTCCATCCGGATACACGGCCCTCCTTCTTCGTGTATCCGGATGGCTTCCACTGCTTCGGCTGCGGCTGGCACGGGAACGTGGTGGACTTTGTCGCCGCGGCCGAGCAGGTGGGGTGGCGGGAGGCCCTCGACCTCCTCGCCGGCGGGCACCTCGGTGCCCCCAAGGCCGTCCGCCCACCGGCCCCGGAGGAGCGGGCGCCGACGGCCGAGGAGCTGGCCGCGGTGCAGGTCGCCTGGGAGACCTGCCGCCGGCACCTCCGGGACCGCCGGCCCCGCGAGTACCTCACCAGGCGGGGCATCCCCCTGGACGTGGCCGAGGAGCTCGGCCTCGGCTACTGGGCGCCAGGGGTGGCCACCCGCCTGGAGGCGCTGGGGCTGGTGGAGGCCGCCCTCGCAGTGGGGCTCCTGCGACGGCGACGCTCCCCTATGGGGGAGGAGCTGCCGCGCTACTGGGAGCCCTTCCGGGGTCGGGTCATCATACCCGACCTCACGAGGGGCGGCCAGGCCCGGTGGCTCACCGGCAGAGCCGCCGATGACGTCACCGAGCCCAAATATCTCAACCTCTCCCTCCCCAAGCCCCTGCTGGGGCTGGACACGGTGGAGGGAGAGGAGGCGGCCCTGGTGGAGGGGCCCCTCGACTGGGTGGCGGCAAGGGCCATGGGCCTTCCCGCCGTCGCCACCCTGGGGGCCCACGTGGGCCGCCTGAAGATCACCTCGCTGGCCAGGTTCCGGCGGGTGTTCCTGCTGTTTGACGCCGACGAGGCCGGGCAGCAGGCAGCCAGGGACCTGGCCAAGGCCCTGGGCCGGCGGGCGGTCATCGTCCCCATCCCCAAGGGGGCCAAGGACGTGGCCGACCTGCTGCTGGCCCAAGGCGGAAAGGGCCGCCTCCTCAGGGCCATGGAGGCGGCCAGAGAGAAAAAGGGAGGATGAGGATGGCGCTTGTCATCTCTCCCCTCCCTGCCCAGGCGCCCGCCTCTCGCCACCGGCGGGCACGGGAGCTCCTGCGGCTCATGAGGGCCCATGCAGCTCTCATGGCAGCCGCCTCAAGGGTCTGCCCCGGCGCCCCAATGCCCGTCGGTGGCCCGGAGGCGCGCCGCTTCCTGCTACTCCTCCAGGAGGCAGGAGCGAGCCCCTATGCCCAGGGGCGCGCCCTGGCCCTGCTGGAGTGGCAGGCGGAGCGGCTCCTGAGGCAAGGAGGGGAGAGAAGTCCTACCTGCCGGGCAAAGATGCCACCCGGCAGGTAGAATGAGAGAGGGAGAGGGGCCCAGGGACTGCCCAGGGAGCCCTCCCCTGTGGGAGGGCAGGTGAGCCATGCCTCTACAGCCGGAGGCGGCCACCATACTGAGGCCCCTCGTGGAAGGGGGCCTCGCCCTGGGCGTAGGCATGGCCCTCCTCCTCTGGGCCGCCGGCTCCCGCTACTTCGAGGTCATCTTCATCCTCGCAGCCTTCGGGCTGCTCGTCTACATCTGGCGGTAGCCCGGAGGCCGCAGCAGTCCTCCCCCTGACCCCAACCCCAACCCCAACCGAGATACCACCATCCTCGCCCCTAGTCCCGGGGGCATAAGCCTGTCCGAACGGGGCACGAATCGAAGGGCAGGCGGAGGTGAACATATGCGCGATGTCATCTTCACCGCCACCCCCTGTGGGGTGGCGGTCCTCCCCACCACCGACACTGCCCCCGCCGGCGCCCGGCGCCTTCTGGCGGGGCGCGCCTACCTTCTCCCCTCCCGGGAAGGCCTCCCGGCGGAGGGTGAGAGAGAGGTCCTCGACCTCGCCTCCCGCCTCGCCCGCCTGCGGGACGAGGTGGCGGTGAGGTTCGTGGCCAGGGACGAGCTCGCCCTGGCCACCGCCTGCGCTCTTTCGTCGGGAGAGCACCTCTTCGTCCTCTCCCCTCCCGGGGCGGCGAAGAGCGCGTTCCTCCGCGCCTTCGCCGAGGGCATTGGGGGCCGCTTCTTCCGGGTGGTCCTCAATCCCGATATCCCCCGGGAGGCCATCTTCGGCGCCATCGACCCCTCGGCCCTCGCCGAGGGCAAGTGGCGCCGGCGGTGGGACGGGCTGGCCCGGGCCCACCTGGCGCTCCTGGACGAGGTGTTCAAGGCCTCGCCACAGGTCTTGAACACCCTCCTGGACGCCCTTGAGGAGAGGCGGGCCGGCCAGGGGGAGGACGAGGTCGTCCTCCCCCTCATCTCCGCCATGGGTGCCTCCAACGAGGCGCCCGAAGAGCCGGAGCTGAGGGCGGTCTATGACCGCTTCCTCGTCCGGCTCTCGGTGGGGTACGTCCAGGACCCCACCGCTTTCAAGGGGCTGCTCGTGGCCGATGCCGGCAGCAGCCCCATCACCCCTGTCATGACAGCAGAGGAGCTCATGCTCCTTGCTGCCGCCGTGGAGGCCATGAGCCTCCAGCCGCCCGCCGAGGTGGTGGAGGCCATGGCCACCATCTGGTCGGAGATGCGCGACCGCGCCGTCTCCGACCGCCGGTGGCGGCGCTCCCTCAAGGTCGCCACCGGCCATGCCCTCCTGCGGGGTGCCCAGGCGCCGGAGGTCTATGACCTCGCTGCCCTGCGGTGGACCCTCTGGGTCGACCCGCAGGAGGAGAAGGAGGTCCGGGACCTGGTCCTGGGCCTCACCGACCCCCTGGCGGGGAAGGTGCTGGACCTGGAGGCCCTCCTCGCCGATGCCGCCCGCCGTATGGCGGGCCTCGGCCAGATGAAGGCCGAGGAGAAGGCCCGCCTCCTGCGGGAGCTGCGGGAAATTCGCAGCGAGGCGGAGGGGGTCCTGCCCCAGGCGGGGCGCCATGCCCCGCGCGTCTCGGCCGTCGCCGAGGAGGCCCAGGCGATGGTCGAGAAGATCATCTCCAGCTTCTAGGGGGAGGGGGCCATGCAGAACCTTCTCCGCCACACCTGCCCCTCCTGCCAGGGGCGATTCTGGCTGGAGCGGCTCCCGCAGGGGACCATCCTGTGTCCCTACTGCGGGGCGACTGTCTCCGGCTCCGGCCGCCTCGGGCGGAGGAGCAGCGCGGTCCCGGCGTGCACGGTCCGCAACGGGACCGCCGTCCCCGGCATCCGCACCGAGGATGGCCTCATCATCCTCGGTGAGGAGGGCCGGGGCAGGCGACTCACCCGGGTGCCCCTGCCGTCGGGGGCATCCCTAGACCGGGAGGGGACCGTGCAGGCCCTCCCGGTGTCCCACCCCGCCGCGGTGGCAGTGATCCTCATCCGGGACCACTCCGGCTACCGCGGCGGGTGGGAGCTCCTCACCCTCCCAAGGGAGGACTGCCCCCTGCGGGGCAAGCTGGAGCTCCTGTGGGAGGAGACCTGCCCCGTCTGCGAGTGGTGGGGCAGGCATGGGCCCTACCCCGTCCGCCAGCTCCGGGCGCAGGACCTCGGCCACCTCATCGCCGAGGGCTACTGTGCCCAGGGAGCTGCCGGGCGAATGGGCGGCGGGCCCGAGTACCTCATCGCCGCTCCCCCGGGGGAGTTCTGCATTTACCGCTGGGGGCGGCTCTACGGCGCACCCCGCTTCGTGGGGGTGCGCATCTACCCCGACGGCCGGGTGGAGACGTGGGACGTCATGGAAGCCCTCTCCTCCACCCGTGCCGCCGAGTCCTGGTAAGGAGGGGGGTGAGGCCATGAACGGCCCCATCCCCTACCTCCCTCCCGCCGCCGAGCGGGTCCTGGAGCAGGCCCGCAGGCTCTTCCTCCTGCGGGACCTGCGCTCGGTGGCGGCGGGGGCCGACCGCCTCTCCTTCCGCCAATGGGCGGAGGGGGTGCGCGGCTACCCCCAGGCCGCCGAGGCCAACGAGGACCTCGGCGGCATCCTCGGCGGGGAGCCGGTGAGGGACGCCTTCTTCCTCGTCACCTCGCCGGCGCCGCAGCTGGTGCCGCAGCCCCCACAGGGCACCGAGCTGCTGCACCGCATCCTGGGGGAGGCCATCACCACCCCGGGCTTCGGTCGCCTGCGGGAGACGGCGGGCGATGACCCGGTGGTGGCTGCGTACGGCGCCTCCCACTGGGCGCGGGAGCTCGTCTCGCAGCTCCCGGAGTCCATCAAGGAGGCCGCCCGCGAGGCAGCCGCTGCCCAGGGGGAGGTGCAGGAGGCCCGGGAAGCCCTGCAGCAGCTCGCTGCCCTCAAGGCCTCCCTCGAGGAGCAGGGCCGGGAGGTGCCCGGCGAGCTGGTGGAGCAGCTCGCCCAGGCCGAGGCAGCCGTCCAGGCAGCCACCGCTAGGGCCCAGGCGGCCTCCTCGACCACCCTCGCCCTCCTGGAGGAGAGGGCAGCAGAGGTGCGGGCCGCCGCCTCCCGAGCCGCCGAGGCGGCCTCCACCCAGGGCCGCCAGTTCGAGGCCTCGGTGAGGGGCTTCGACCTGGCGGCAGGGGGCGAGGGGGCCGTCTCGCCCGAGGCGGCGAGGGCCTGGATGGAGGTCCTCGCCCGCCATCCCCGCCTGGAGGCCCTGGCTCGCGAGCTGGGCTGGGCCCGCCGCCTGGTGGGCTCCCTCTGGCGCCAGTCGCCACACGCCCGCACGGAGCTGGTGGGCTACCGCTCCGGCTACCTGCGGGCCGAGGAGCTGGCGCCCTGGGAACTGGCCCTCATGGTGGGGCCGGCGCCTGCCCGGCTCGACTTCCTGCGCCGGGCTGCCGAGGGTGACATCCGCCACCGGCAGCTGCAGGGCAGGGAGAAGATGGGACGGGGGCCGCTGGTGGTGGTCAGGGACGAGTCGGGCTCCATGCAAGGGGGTCCGCATGCCCTGGCCGTCGCCATCGAGTGGGCCCTCCTGGAGGTCTGCCGCCGGGAGGGCAGGCCCCTCGTCTCCATCTGTTTCTCCGGGCCGGGGCAGGTCCGGGCCTGGAGGGCGCCCACAGGCGGGCGGCCCGACCACGAAGGGCTGCTCCGCCACCTCTCCCACTTCTACGGGGGAGGGACGGAGCCCTACCAGGCCCTCTCCCTCGCCCTCCGGGAGGTGGAGGGGAGCGCCGAGATGAGGCGGGCCGACATCCTCCTCATCTCGGACGCCATCTTCCCACCTCCGCCGGAGGAGGTGCGACGGCTGCTGGAGGCCGCCCGCCGGCGCCGCCCCCTGCACCTGGCCGCCGTCCTGGTGGGAACGGTGCCGGGACCCCTGGAGGGGCTGGCACACCCCATCGTCAGGGTGTCAGACCTCCTCCAGGAGAGGGAGCGGCTGCGGGAGGCCCTCTCCGCCGTCCTGTAACCGCCACCCCTGATCCCTGTGCGTCCATGACGCCGCGAGGCGCACAGAAGGGGACAGGGGTCCCCACCGGCGTCGGCCCGGCCGGCGGGGTGAAGCTATGGGCCAGGAGGTGATATGTGATATGATACTGAACCTCCTACCCCCGCTTCACCGCCCTGCCTACATGGTGGGCGGGGCGGTGCGAGACATGCTCCTGGGGAGACCCCTCCACGACATCGATATCGTCGTGGAGGGGGACCCCCATGAGGCCGCCCGCGAGATCGGTGCTGCCCTCGCGGGCGCCCTGGTCCCCCTCAAGGGCCTGGTGCGGGTGGTGGCCACCCATGTGCAGGTGGACATCACCCGCCTTTCGGGGCCTATCGCCGAGGACCTGGCCCGCCGCGACTTCACCATCAACGCCATGGCCCTCCCGCTGGGATCCGGGAGGGAGAAGGGCCTGCCCCCGGTCCTGGACCCCACGGGTGGCAGGGACGATCTCCGCCGGGGCGTCGTGCGACTCGTCTCGCCCGATGCCCTGGCAGCCGACCCGGTGCGGCTCCTGCGGGGGCCCAGGCTCGCCCTCGAGCTGGGCTTCCGCGTAGAAGGGCACACCGCCCGGGCCATCAGGGCGCATGCCCAGCTCCTCGGCAGGGCAGCCCCTGAGCGGCTGGCGGAGGAGCTGCGCCGGCTGCTCCACCTGCCGGACGGCGGGCGGGGGATGGGCCTCCTCCACCACCTTGGCCTCCTCGTACAGCTCTTCCCCGAGCTGCAGGAGGCCGAGGGGGTGGCCCAGCCCTACCCCCACCGGCAGGACGTCCTCGCCCACCTGCTGGACGCTGCCAGGTGGGCCGACGTCATCCTCGGCCGCTCGGCGACGGCCGAGGAGGAGCGCGTCCGCCGGGCCACCGGCCACCTCATGACCCCACAGGTGCACGAGCGCCTGGGGGAGGAGGTGGCCCACGGCTGGCAGCAGGCGGCCCTCCTGCGGTTGGGGGCACTCCTGCACGATATAGGCAAGCCCCGCAGCCGTAGGAGAACCCAGGACGGCCGTGTCCACTTCTATGGACACGACCGCCTGGGCGCCGAGATGGCAGCAGCCATGGCGGCGCGCCTCCGGCTCCCCGCCAGGGCCGGCACCTTTCTCATGGCCCTGGTGAGGGAGCACATGCGGCCGGTGGGGCTCGCCGCCGCCCCCGGCCTGCCCTCCCGCCGTGCCCTCTACCGCCTCCACCGCGACGCCGGCGGCACCGCCACCGCCCTGGCCCTCCTGTTCGTGGCCGACACCCTGGCCACGAGCGGGCCCGGGGACCGGGAGCGGCTGGGGCGGGCGCTAGAGGTGGCCCGCCACCTCGTGCTCTACGGCCACGAGCAGGACGCGGTGCCCAGGCTCCTGTCCGGCCACGACGTCATGACCGCCCTGGGCATCGGGCCTGGGCCCCTCGTGGGCCGGGTGCTGCGGGCCGTGCAGGAGGCGGCAGCCGCGGGGGAGGTATGCAGCAAGGAGGAGGCGCTGGAGCTGGCCAGGCGCATAGCCCAAGCTCCCGCGCCCTCCCAAGAGCCCATCCCTGCCCCTGGCCCCGGGGGTGAAGCCTGCCCGTAAGGGGCACAAATCGAAGGGCAGGCGGAGGTGAACATGCGTAGGTGGGTCTTCTTCTTCCTGCTGGGGGGCATCCCGGGGCTCCTCCTGGCACTCCTGCTGGGAGCTGTCCCGGCGCCCCCCACCCTGCGGCGCCTCCTCCTGGTGGGGGGCGCCGGCCTGCTGGGCTCCCTCTTCCTGGGGGCCATAGCAGGCAACCTGGGGCTCAGGGCCACGGGGCCCGAGGACCCCACGGCGGCCTTCGCCGCCGCCGGCGCGGTGGCCGTGGCCGGCGCAGTCGTCACCCTGGCAGTCATCACCGCCATGGCCGTCAGGGCTGCCCGCCGGCCCGGGCAGCCTGAGCAGGCCACCCCGGCTGCCCCGGTCGCCAGGGGGAGCGAGGGCGCCCAGGGCGGCCCTGCTCCTGTGGTGGCCGTGCACGGTGCCGCCCCGGAGCAGGGGGCCCGGCTGGAGGCCCTGCTCCGGCCGGTCTCGTCCCTCCTGGGCCAGCCCCTGGTGGTGGTCATCACCCCAGGGAGACCCCGGGGGTGGCACCTGGAGAAGGGCATCCTCCTCCAGGTGCCACGTCCCCAGGAGCGGCTCGTGCTTGCCGCCCTGGAGGACGCCCTCCTAGGCGGGGGCAGTGAGCGCCCTCGCCGCGAGAGGTCGCCTCGCCAGCTCCCCGAGGGAGGCGGGCCGACTGTGTCGCGCCGCCCTCGGCCCGAGGACATCGCCGCGGCCGTGGGTGGCGCCACGACGGAGGGGGAGGCATAGCAGCATGCACCCACCCCACTACCCCTCCGGCCAGGACCTGGAGCGGCTGGCCGAGAGGGCCATCGTCTTCCTCAACCGGTGGACGACCCTCGTCCCCTGCTTCTGGGGACCGTCCTCGGAGGGGAAGACCTACTTCGTGCGGGCCATGGCCGCACGCCTGGGCGCCTGCTTCCTGCACGTCATCCTCAAGAACATGAAGCCCGATGACGTGCTGGGCGCCCAGGTCCTCACCCCATCAGGTGAGCTCAGGGTCGAGCTCTCCTGGTGGGTCAAGGAGGCCATGGGCGCCGCCCAAGGGGGGCGTAAGGTCGTCGTCTTCCTGGACGAGCTGGACAAGGCCGACGACGACCTCATCGCCCCCATCCTCACCTTCCTCCGGGACCGCACCGTCTACGGCGTGGCCCTGGAGGACGAGGAGGCCATCAGGGAAGGGAAGGAGGAGCGGCGCATCTACCTCGTCGCCGCCTGTAACCCGGGCGCTTTCGACGAGGCGATGCGCTGCCGGCTCGCCTTCATCTGGTGGCCCACCGACGCTGCCGGCTACTACAGCGTGGCCGGCAGCTCGCCCCTGGCGAGGGCAGCCGTCGAGAAGGCCGCCCCGCTGCTCGCCGAACGGCGCCGGCAGGCCGAGCGGCAGCCACCCCCGATGCCGGAGTTCACCAAGGCCACGGTAGACGCCCTCCGGCGGGGGGAGCAAGAGCTGCTACGCATGGCCCGCGACGAGCGCTGCTTCATCCTCTCCCTCCTCATGCCGCCCTCCCTCGCCGAGGCGGTGGAGGAGGAGATGGCCCACCGGCAGGAGCAGCCGCCGCTGGACCTGCTGGTGGAGCAACCCCAGGAGCTGGCGAGGCTCCTTGCCCGCCTGGAGCTGCCCGAGTTCGTGGCCACCGCCGCCTCGGCCCTCGGGCATGCCCTGAAGGTGGGCAAGAGGGAGGCACTCCCGGCCATCACCGCCGCCATCTACCGCGGCGCCCTCGCCCCCGTCGCCGCGGGCGGCAAGGATGCCGGCGCGCGGCGCGAGGCGCTGGAGCGTCTATCGGCCTGGATGGCCGAGCGGCCCGACAAGGAGCCGCTGGGGGAGCTGGTGGCCGACGCCCTCTCCCGGCTCGGAGGCGAGGCCTTCTTTGAAGCCCTCGCCAGGGACGGGCTGCTCCGCCTCCAGGAGGACGGCAGCCTCGGCGGCGAGCTGGTGGAGCTCCTGCAGGCCCTGCAGGAGCCCGTCCAGGGGGCGCTCATCCCATGAGCCACCCCCTCCTGGGCAAGGTCTTGGCTGCCCTGCCGCCGGCCCTGGCGGGCCTCTTCGAGACGGGCCTCCTCGCCATCGAGATACGCGACGGCCCCGAGGCCCGCCGGCCCTACGCCATGACCGTCTACCGGCGGGGCAGCTACACGTTCGCCATCGTCCTCGACGCCCACGCGGTGGCAGTGGCGTCGAGGACGGCCCTGCAGGCCATCGTCCGGCACGAGGTGGGCCACATCGTCCTGGGCCACTTCGGGCCGGAGCACGAGGCCTGCCACCTCCCCTGCAACACCCTCGCCGAGGAGGCGGAGGTCAACGGCTTCCTCTCCCGGGAGGAGCGGGAGGCGGTGGCCGACGCCTGCACGGTCCTCGCCCTCAGGAGCCTCGCGAGGCGCCTCGGGCCGGCCATCGCCATGCTCCTTGCGGGCGCCGGCTTCAGGGCGAAGGTCGTGGACCCGGACGAGGTGCGGGCCATGGCCGGCCTCTCGCCTGACCTGCCGCCCCGTTGGAGGTGGCTCCATCCCCTCCTGCACCCTATGCCGTCCGATCGGGAGCTGCCGGGTCTGGACGCCCACGGGGCGGGCGGCCCAGGCGCAGGGGTCGGGGCAGGAGAAGGGGACCACCTGGGCGAGGGCTACCCCTGCGGAGGCGTCCAGGTGGAGGAGGGCGCCACGGAGGAGGCCGCCGGCGTGGCGGCAGCCCTTGCCGCCTCGCCCAGGGCGCAGGCAGCGCTGGAGGGACAGGGCCTGCGCGGATGGGGCAGCGGGGCGGGCAGCGCGACCATGGAGTGGCGCCCTCCCCTCCTGCCGCGCTGGGCACAGGAGGTGCTGGAGTGGGCACGCAAGCTCGCCCACCGCACCTGGGCCCTCCGCCGCATCCGCCACCGGCCCCGCATCGACTTCCTGCGAGCCACCGGCCTCTACCGCCCCGACCGGGGCTACGACCGGGTGCGGGCCGGAGGGGAGGTGGTCTTCGTGGTGGACGCCTCGAGATCCATGGTCCAGGACGTCCACTATGCCCACCCGGCCATAAGCTTCCTCCTCCACCAGGGCATCACCGTCAGGTTCATCTGCGGCGATGTGCAGGTGGAGGTGGACACGCTCTTGCGGCCGGGAGATGAGATCCCCGCCCCCAAGGGGTGCGGGGGCACCGATATCTGCCCGCTCATGGAGCGGGCAGCCTCCTACCGGCCACACGGGATATGCGTCTACACCGATGCCGCCATCCCGCGCTGGCCACCCCAGCCCGAGGGGGCAGAGGTCCTCTGGGTCGTCCCGGAGGGCATCACGCCCCCTTACGGGCAGGCCGTCCACTGGCGGCCGGAGAGCTAGGGAACTACAGGAGGTGAGAGGATGAGGTCAGAACTCCCCCTCCCCCAACAGGTGTGGGAGGCCCTCTATGGCCTCGCGGCCGAGGCCCGGCGGCAGGTGGAGAAGGACGGGGGGATGAACCCCATCGTCGTGGCCATCGGCCGCGAGCAGGCCATCGTGATGGAGGCCAGTCACTGGGACGAGGCCTCCAAGCACGAGACCATGCGCACCGCCGGGGCCATAGCGGCCCGCATCTCGCCCATGGCCGTGGCCCTGGTAGCCGACATTTACTACCTCGCCCTCACCCCCTCGGAGGGGGCGGCCGACTTCCCTCCCTCCCTCGCCGACGACCCGCGGTCGGTGGAGGCGGTGTGCCTGGCCGTGGTCGACCGGCGGGGGAACAGCTTCGTGCGCCTCTGGCCCTACCGGCGAGAGGTGCACGGGCTGGATGTGAGGACCGTCTGGCTGGACGAGGGAGAGGTCGGCCACCCGCCCCAGGACGCAGGGAGCATCGTCTCCCCCGTCGTGGCCAGCTTCTGGCAGGGGGTGGACGAGGCAACGCCCCCGCCTCATCAGGGATGATGGCGGGACCTCCTGCCCCCTCCCACCTCGTCACCGAGGCCCTCGCCCTAGGGGCACGCCCCCGCCTCCAGATCTCCCTCAGGGAGACCTCAGACCCGGAGGGGGACCTGGCGCGGGCGCGTCCCCTCTTCCGCCTCCTCCAGTCCCACCCCGGCAAGGACGCCGTGGTGGTGACGGTCCATACGGCAGACGGCAGGAGGCGTCAGGTCCTCTTCCGCTGCTGCGTGGACAAAGATCTACTCTCAGCCATCGCGGCGGTCATGCGCCGCGACAAACAGGGGGTGAGAGCTTAGCTGCCCCGAGCGCTAGATAGCAGGCAAGACATCCCAGTGCAGGCGCCAGACCAGTGCATGACAAGCTAGTACAGCAAACGCCACCCCAAGGCACCCCGTGCCCCGATGACACGGCAGCCACATACCAGTTGAGGCCACGACCGTTCAGGCTAGCTCACCATACGCTACAAGCTTGCAACCACAGGAGGTGAGACGCATGCGCAAGGATGCCTTGCAGGACCTCAAAGACTTCCTCTTCCGCAAGATCGCCGACCTGGGCTGGGCGCCCCAGGAGCAACTGGCCCGCCTTGCCCAGAAAGAGATGGGCGCCGATGCCCTCTCGGTCCACCAGGCCCTCCGCTTCCTGGTCCGCCAGGACTACGTCACCCTCAAGGAGGGGCCCGATGGCCAGAAGGGCTACGAGGTGCTGCCACCCTCCACCTCTCAGAAGGGCCGCCAGGGGACCAGGTATGGCCAGTGGTCGCCCATCACGGTGGTCACGGCTACCTTTATCACGCACTCCCTGGCGCCCATGACCAGGCCGGGGGACGACACCCACTTCTTCTTCCCGCGCATCCCCGACGGTCGCATCATCATCCCCCGCGCCAACATTATCGCCATGCTCAAGCGGGCATGGCTCCTCCTCGACAAGGAGGACGGCGTGGCCCAGGCAGCCCTCAAGCGCTGGGACGTCTACCCCGTCCTCTTCCCCCAGGACGCGGCCGCCGAGACGGTGGTCAGGCGCGTGGTGCGGCCCGACGGCCGCACCACCGAGCCCCTGTACCATGAGGCCATCGGCCCAGGCACACGCTTCAGCCTCCGCTTCCGCTACCCCCAGAGCCACTTCAGCAAGGCCCTGGTGCTGGAGCTGCTGGACGTGGCCGCCCGCTCGGTGGGCCTCTCCCCCGCAGGCGGCGCCAACGGCCGCTGGGGACTCTTCACCATCGACGACATCGCCGAGGTGGCAGCGGCCGCCTGAAGCGGCAGGTGGGCAGGCCTGCTGCCGGCTTGCCCACCTGCACCCTTGTGGCCGTCACTCAGGGAGGTGATACGATGACCGTGCGCGTCGCCAGGGCTGCCAGGCCCGACCCGGTGGAGGCAGCAGTGGACAGCTTCCTCCACCACCATCCCGGCGCCACCGTCGATGAGGTGGCCGACTACCTCTGGGCCAGGGAGCAGAAGGGGGACTTCACCCTCTTCGGCCCCCTGGAGGAGCAGGCCAGGCGCTACCGCCTGGACGAGACCACCAGGCTCCTGGTCCGCATGAAGCGCCTCCCCCTGGGCGCCAGGCGGTACTTCGTCACCACCCACCCCACTGCCCGCGGCGAGTACTGCTGGTACCCCAGGGAGAGGGCGGTAGCCGACTCCATGCCGGCCGAGGAGCGGAAGGCAGCCATCGAGCGCCATGAGCGCCTCCTCATGAGCGCCCCCTTCACCATGATCTCCAACACCCTGGCCGTGCTCCGCTTCCTAGGCGTCGACATCGAGAGCTACCGCCACGACCTGCACCGCCGCCTGGACGAGGCCGTGGACCAGGCATACGCCCTGGCCAACGGCGACGTGCAGGCGGCATAAGAGGCCGGGCAGCATAAGCCCACCCTCCCACACCACTCTACACAGCCAGGCCAAGTTATTGCAGTGCAGTACAAGCGCGTCCAGACCAGACCGGCACACGACACCCTTAAGCAAGGAGGTGAGACCCTGATCAGGCGCCGTAAGAGCCCCACGCTCGACATCTACTACCTCGATGACGGCGATGGCGCTGCTGTCCTGCCCATCGCCGGCTGCGACCTCCGCCTCAGGGAGGAGCATATGCCGCTCCCCAGGCCTGCCTTCCGCCTGGACGGCCATGGCCTCCTGGCAGTGGCCGCCTCCCGCACCAGGGACGAAGACGGCCACACCTGGGAGCGGCGCCTCTACCTGAGGGTGCTGTGATGAAGAGGCGCCACCAGTACGCTCCTCCCCAGGAGCAGGTCTTCCTGGTGGAGGAGCGGGGCTACACCTTCGAGCGGCCCCGCCGGGCACGCTACGTGCTGCCCGACGGCACGCGCGTCCATACCGTGCGCGACCGGTCGGGGGCGCCCATCGCGGTGTACGTCCGCGCCTCCACGCCACAGGAGGCGCTCAGGACGTACATAGCCTTCATCTGCGCGGGCGAGGAGGAGTGAGAGCATGATGCCGGCAGCGCCGGGCCATCACGGCCTGCGCTATTGTGTTATGCTCTCGGGGGGAGGTAGTAAAGCCATGAAGGAGGTCGTCTTCCTGGTAGAGGAAGGGACCGCTCGTAAGTTCATCGCCCGAGCACTGGGCCACCCTATCTTCACCGAGGCCGACGACCTCGATGAACTCCGGGCCATGGTGCGCGACGCCGTCCTCTGTCACTTCGATGAGGAGGACCGGCCGGCCGTGGTCCGCCTCCACTTCGTCCACGACGAGCTCCTGGCCGTGTGAAGCTGCCACGTGACATATCCGGCGACCGGCTTGCCCGCTTCCTGCGAAAGTACGGGTACGAGCCGACCCGGCAGACAGGCAGCCATATGCGGCTGACCTCCCGCCTTCGCGGCAGACCTCACCATATCACCATCCCTCGCCATCGCACCCTCGACCCCGGCACCCTGGCAGCCATCTTGCGGGACGTGGCAGACTACCTCGGCCTGGACAGACAAGCCCTCTACCGGGAGCTGGCGGGCCGCTAGAAAGGGATAGCGCCCCTCTGCCTTCGGCACCGGGAAGTGCCCGGTGAAGGGCTACGTAGCCCGCACCCTGCTGCTGTCGCTCGTCCTCGTTGCCCTCGCCCGCGGCCGCACCCCGGCGGAGGCGGCGGCAGCATCCGTACCCTGGCTCGCCACCGTGCCCACCCCACTGTGGGCTGCGGCGGGCCTCGCAGCGGGCATACTGCTGGCCGGCGCCGCCAGGCTGTACCTGCGGCTGCCGGCGGCGCTGGGTGTCCAGGCAGCGCCCCGCCGTGACTTGCCCCGCGGGGCGCTGCCCCTCATCATCACCGCCGTGGCCATCGGCCCCCTGGTGGAGGAGGCGACCGTGCGCGGATTCATCATGGGCGGCCTCCTCCTGCCGGTATGGGGGACGACAGGTGCACTCCTTCTCTCCTCCCTCATGTTCGGCCTCGCCCACCCGCTCCCCAGCATCCCCTGGGCCTGCGGCTGTGGGCTTGTGCTGGGGGGCCTCACCATCGCCTCCGGCACCATCTGGCCGGGGGTGCTGGCCCACGCCCTCGTCAACGGCTGGGCCACGGCCCGGCTCCTGAGACAACGCAGGGGGGCATCGCAGCACCCATATGCTGCTGCCTGCCGGTGAGAAAGGAGGATGAGAGCAGTGAAAATCATCTACATCCGTGACCACTCCGTCTACGAGGCCTTCCAGAAGTACGGCCTCGACGACGGAGATTCCCCCTTCGCCGGCCTGGTGCTGGGCCGGGTCATCTCCGTCCTGGAGGACCTGGGATGCCAGGTTGTCCAGATGGGCGGCCTCCACAACCAGGCTATCGCCATGCTCACCCTGCCCGACGGCCGCAGCGTGGACGTGGCCGGCGTGGCGGAGAGCATGGGCCTCGACATCGAGGACGGCCCCGAGGCCGTCCGCCAGGCCCTCCTCTCGGCAGGGCTGCAGGACGTGGTGGAGGCCCTCGACCGCCTCGACCAGACGGAGATATCTGGGATGGGCGGGGGTGACCTCCCCTCCGTCGTCCTCCTGCGCCACCCCAACCAGGGGGACGTCATGGACGTCCGCCTCTTCCCCTCTCCGGCGGCCGCTGCCCGGTTCGTCCTGGCTGCCCAGGAGGAGGGGGAGGACGTCGAGCTCCTGGCACCCCTGCCGCCGGGCGAGCGCACCATGACCCGCCGCTACTGCCAGGTCCTGGACGAGGAGGATGTGGAGCGGCTCGCCGGCCGGGAGGAGGACTGATGTGGGTCCCCATCTCCTCCCTGGATGATATCCGTTCCCACCTGCCCGAAGGGCAAAGATCCCGCCTTCAACTCGCGGACGGCAAGACCGTCCGCATCGCTCACTCGCCGGGGGGCGGCATCTTCGAGTTCCTGCCACGGTCTCCCAAGTACGGCCACCGGCACCATCGGTGGCCGCCCCACTGGGGGGCCACGGCGAGGCTCGAGCTCCCCACCCCCTCGGCGGTGCGCCGGCTGCGCCCCCTCGCTGCCGCCGTCCGGTGCATCACCCGCTACGCTCCGCCGGGTGTCTGGCCCGAGCTCCAGGAGGAGGCACGGGCCGTGCTGCCCTATCTGGACGAGCTGACAAGGCTCGCCTCTCGGGAAGGGTGGCAAGCGTGCGGGAAGGCGCTCCAGGCCCTGGGAGTGAAGCACCTTCTCGAGACCCGCGGGGTCACGACCCTGCGCTCCCAGGGTTGCCCGGAGCACGTCCTCCAGGACGTCCAGGAGCGCTTCTCCCGCCGGGAGGCGATAGAGGCCTCCTGGCAGGGGAAGTATGACTGCTCCGTGCTCGCCCGCCCGGCGGACGAGCAGGGGTACCGGCCGTCGCTCGCCACCGAGTACCGGGGGCTGGGCAACGGGCACTACTGGGCCCTCGTGAACGGCTTCCATGCCGTCCACCTGGAGACCGACTAGAAAGGAGGATGAGCGATGGAGATCGCTTACCTCGACATTTTGTCGCCGTACGAGGCCTTCCAGCACTACGGCCTCGACGACGGCGACCACCCCTTGGCCTCCATGGTCATGGAGGCTGTGTTGGGGTGCCTGGCCGAGCTCGGCTACGACGCCGAGCAGGCCATGAGCATCCATAACCATGCCATCTACCTGCTACGCCGCCGCACCGACGGGCAGCAGGTAGACCTGGGGAGGGTGGCGGAGGAGCACGGCATCGACCTGGAGGAGAGCCCCGAGGCCGTCCGTCAGGCCTTGCTCGCGGCAGGGCTGACGGACGTGGTGGAGGCCCTGGACAAGCTGGACCAGGAGCGCCTCTGGCTCGGCCGGCTCCCGGCCGTGGTCATCGTCCGTCATCCCAACCGGGGTGACGTCCAGGACCTCCACCTCTTCGCCTCCCCTCAGGCGGCCGCCCGCTTCGCCCTCCAGCACGAGGGGGAGGACCTGGAGGTGGTAGTCCCCGTGCACGAGGAGGGGCAAGGCCACACCCGCTACCGCCAGCTCCTCTGGGACGAGGAGCTAGAGGGCCTGGCCGGTAGCTCCGAGTAGGCCGGCCTGGCCACAACCCATGCAGATCGGTGAGGCGGCGGGGCTTCTGGGGGTCCAGCCCCGGGAGCTCCGCCCCTTCCGCGAGACCGACCCGTTCGGGGGCGTCGAGGTGGCGGGGTATATCTGCCGCCGGCCCGACCACCGTTACGGCGCCCTCGTCATCTACCACGCCGACGGCCCCACAGACGCCCAGGTCATCTACGGGACGCCCAAGATGGGCTACCCGTTCGACCGGGCCGGCCGCTGGGTCTTTCCGCCCGCTGCCCGCCTGGAGGCGTACGAGAAGCTGGACGGCACCAACGTGCTCGCCTTCAGCTACCGTGCCGCCTCCGGGAAGACGGTGGTCTCCTACAAGACCAGGCTCATGCCTTTCCTGGGAGACCGCCGTATGGGCAGCTTCCTCGCCATGTGGCGGCGCCTCCTGGGGGAGAACCCCGGCATCGAGGGGTGGGTCAGGGAGACGGGGCTCTCGGCATCCTTCGAGATGTACGGGAGCGCCAACCGCCACCTCATCGATTACCGGGTGCCCCTGGCGGCGGCCTTCCTCTTCGCCGTCACCGCCGACGGCAAGCACCTGCCACCGTCGGCCCTCCCCAGCACACCCGCCCGGCCGGCGCCCCTCCTCCTGGCGGCCTCCTCCCCGTCGGACCTGCGTAGCCTCTACGAGCAGCAGCGGGAGGAGATGGGCCGGCAGCTCCGGGAGACCGATGAGGGCCTCGCCGGCATGGAGGGGGCCGTCTGGTACCTCCTCACGCCCGGCGGGACGTGGCGCCTGCTCAAGCTGAAGGCACCCCAGGTCGAGGAGATACACTTCGCCGAGGGCGCCCACATCAGCAGGGAAGCGGTGCGCCACGCCTGCTACCGGGCCATGGAGGACGGCGCCCTCACCGTGCAGGCGGTGGAGCAGCTCCTCCTGGAGGACTGGGAAGAGCCGGAGGTGAGAGCCTCTGCCGCGCTTATCGAGAGGGTGGTGGCAGAGGTGGAGCGGGAGGAGGCGTTCCGCCAGGAGGTGCTCGCCGCCTACCGCTCCCTCGGCCTCCGCCTCCAGGACGACCGGGGCGGCGTCATGCGCACCCTCTCGGGCCGGTTCCCCAAGGCGATGATGCGCCGCGTCTACCGCATCGTCGCCGACCACGAGGGCCTGCTGTGAAAGGGTGGCCATGACTGCTGCCCCGGCCCTTGGCTTCCTGCAGGCCATCCTCGCGCCTGCCTCCGCCACCCTAAGGGAGGTGGCCCAGGCCCTCCTCGCCACCGCCGGCACGCCGGCAGCCGCCCCCCTGGCGGGGGAGCTGCACAGGCGCCTGCACCCCGATGGCAACCTGTGGCCCTGCCGGCGCTGCGCCCACCCGGGCGAGCGCCTCATGGCCCTGCTCACACCCCTCCCGCAGGAGCAGGCCCTGTCAGAGGGGCCCGTAGCCAGGGCCCTCAGGGCCTACGAGGCCTGCAGGAGCGCCGTGCTCCCGCGGGCTGCTGTCCTCTTCCGGGCAGCAGCCGTCCTCGCCCTCACCGGGCAGCTCCAGCAGGCAGCCCTCACGGCCGCCGTCGCCCACGACAACCGGCCGGGACACAGCCCAGGCTGGTGCCCCCGGTGCGAGGAGCTGCTGCGAGAAGCCCCGGCTAGCGATGACAGGAGGAGGTGAGACCATGGCCTATATCCGCCCGGAGACCACCCTCGACGAGGTCCTTTGCCGCTACCCGAGGCTCGCCGCCCACCTGATCTGTGAGAGCCTCGGCTACTTCACCCCCCACGCCGCCGCCAACGCCATCAAACGCCACGCCCTCGGCAGGCCCTTCGCCTGCGAGTGGTACGTGCACATGGCAGGGTGGGGCAGGGATGCGCTGGTGGAGGTCAACCGGCAGACGATCGCGGCCGCCTTCCGCCACCGGGGTCGTCACCAGGGGTTCATGGCCGACTACCGGCAGGCGCGGGAGCTTGTGCGCGAGGCCCTCGCCGGCAAGGCCCCCGAGCTGGCATCCTGGTTCTAGGAGGCCGGCTCGTGTTGAACAAGATCATCGTCATTGGCCGTCTCGGGACAGACCCCGAGATGCGCTTCAGCGCCGCCGGCAACTCCATGACCACCTTCCGGCTGGCGGTGACCACCCGCGAGCGGAGGGCCGATGGCGAGATGGCGGACCACACCGAGTGGTTCACCGTCATCGTCTTCGGCGCACAGGCCGACCTCTGCCACCTCTGGCTCCAAAAGGGACGCCTCGTCTTCGTGGAGGGGCGCCTCCGCTCACGCTCCTTCCAGGGGAAGGACGGCGTCACCCGCCACGTGAACGAGATCATCGCCTCCCGGGTCGTCTTCCTCGACAGGACTGCCGGCGCCCAGGAAGGGCCGCCGGCCGGCGAGGGAGAGGCCCCGGCCGATGAGCTCCCCTTCTAGCCAGAAGGGTAGGCAGCGGCCACGCTGCCCCTGCTGCCGCCAGGCCCTCACGTTGCTTGCTGCCGCCGGCACGGGCAGCAGCCCCTCCATCGAGTGGTGGGGCTGCACCCGGTGCGGCACCATGCGGCGCCGCTCCCGGCCGCCGGGGGCAAAGAGGGCCACCACCACCGAGATGGGGCTGGGGGAAGCCCTGCTCCTGGCGCGCCACCTCCACGCCTGCACGGAGGGCATGGAGGCGTCGAGGGGCGACAGGGTTGCCCTGGCCCGCATCATTATCGCCCGGCTCGGGGATGATGCCGAGGTGGCAAGGCTCCCCGACTGGGCTATCCCCCACCTGGCATGGGCTGCCGCCACAGGGGGCCCTGCCCAGGATGGCTGCCGAGAACGGATAAGGAGGTGAGAGCCATGACCATCGCTCCCTGCTCCCTCTGCTCCTCCCACCACCTGACTGTCACCTCCACCCGCGAGTGCACCATCGTCGAGGAGGTGACGGCCGAAGGCGACTGCCCCACAGTGCAGTCGCGGCGCCTCATAGCCATAGGGCGCCACCTGCTGCCGGCAAGGGCCGAGTGTCGCCGCTGCGGCCACTCCTGGTGGGTAGCAGGGCCGGCGCCCATGCCCTCACCATCTGCCCCCGTCGCCCTGCGATGAGGGCACCAGAGCTGCTGACGCTGTCGTGCACTTGCCCCCTCCTCGCCTCGTCCCTCGTCCTGCACCTGCCCCTCCCGGCAGCCGTGTGGGCCGAGACCGTCGAGGTCGAGGAAGAGGGCAGCAGCCCCACAGGACTACACAAAGAGGTGCAGGGATAGACCGTTGCGCCCGGCTACATAAGACAGGAGGTGGTAGAGATGGAGAAAGAGATGGAGAAGCCGACCTGCCCCAACTGCCGTGCCCCCCTCGTGCAGGTGGGGGAGCCCGAGCACGTGGTGGACCAGTTCGAGAGCTCCCTCATCTACCTGTACCGCTGCCCCCGCTGCCGCCGCAAGTTTGAGTACGTCAGCACCTGGCGGGAGCTGACGGAATAGAACTGCCGCCTGGCTATCCAGGGGGTGAGGACGTGGAGCAGTTCGACGTCCTCCAGGCCGCCGAGGAGGTGGCGCGCGCCCGGTGGGAGAGCCGCACCGCCATCGCCCACCGGCGGGCCGCCCTCCTCCTGCGCATCATCCGTCACCTCGGAGCCTTGGGCGAGGCAGCTGTGACCGTCTCCATGGCGGCCGACCTCGCGGGCTACCCCGACCAGGGGCGGGCTGCCCTTCTCATCGTCGCCGCCATGGCCAGCGATGTCCTCGCCCAGGTGGGGAGTGTCCTACACCTGGACCGAGAGAGGATGGCGCGCCTGCTGGATCTGTGCATCCGGTGCGGTGAGCGCCGCTCCATTGCCTATATCCACTTCAGGGAGATAGGCGCCGCCATCCGGGCCCTTGCCGCCGAGGAAGAACGGTAATGGAGTCCCTGGAGTCAGTCCTCTGGCTCCTGGGCGAGGGGGCGGCCTACTTGACCACGCTCCCCCACGCCGCTCCTGCTCTGCGAAAGTACGTCGACCGGGAGGTGTGGGTGGGCACAGGCCCCAGCGCCGCCTGCTACATCATGCCGGCGCGGCAGGCGGCCATCGCCGTCGAGTACACCGCCGCCGAGGGCTCGCCCCAGGAGGCGCATTTCCGGCGGCTGGTGGAAGAGGGGCGCCGGTCGCCGGTCAAGTTCGTGGCCGCCGTCTCGCCGACCGCAGTGGTCACCGTGAACGTCTACCGGGCCATCGTGCTGCGGCGAGACCGGCGCCGGTTCGAGGCCTGGGCACGCCACCTCCTGGGGCGAGAGGTCTGGCAGGCCATCAGGGCCAGGCAGCCATGAAATGAAAGAAAGATACCTCTATCCCCACATCGACGCCCTGGCCCTCTTCGATGCCGTCCGCCAGGGCTTGGGAGAGGGGAGCGTCTCCCCCTCCTGGCGCGAGCAGTCGGAGGCCGCCCTCGCCGAGGCCTCGTCCATGCTCGGCCTCCTCGCCTCCCTCAGCGGGGCGCCGGTGAGCATCCACCCCATCACCACCCAGGAGGGGGGAGTGCAGCGCTGGCTGCTGCGCCGCCTCCTGGAGGTCCCCCTGGGACTTGCCATGGGCGACATCCGGGGCTGCGAGCACGTGGAGAAGGGCGCCGGCCCCATCGCCGTCCTGGCCGTCGCCTGGTCGCGGCGGATCGTCTGCCTCTCCAGGGAGTGCTTCGAGCGCTACCTGGAGGAGCTGCGGCCCCACGGCGAGGAGATGGCCTGTGACCGCTGCGGCACCCACGTTCCCCCGCCGGGGCCACGTACGGCCATGGCCCAGCTGGGCCATACCATCCTCGTGGCCGGCCTGTGCCAGGAGTGCCTCGGGGCAGGCACGCAGGCCGGATAGCGCGGCCCGGCGTCGCATCACGGGCGGCAAGATGTTACCATGAGGACGCAATGATGCCGCACGACCACGCCGCCCTGGAACGGGCACAGCGCCGCTGGGAGGCAGGCCTCAGCGTCGACCGCCGCCTGGAGCTGTTGGCGGAGATACTGGTCGTCTGCCGTGCCCTGGGCATCCTCCCATACCGTGACGCCTGGTGCGGCGTCGACGAGAAGGTGAGGCTCGCCCGTGCCCTCAAGCAGCCCTGGCTCCCTCCTCGCCAGGCTTGCTCAGGCCCTCGATGAGGCCGGGTTCCGCTACGCCGTCACGGGCGGCCAGGCGCTCCTCCTCCACAGCCGGCCGCGGACAACCCTAGATGTGGACATCACCGTGGCCGGCTACCCCGAGGATGCGGGCCGGCTGGTCGGGGTGCTCACAGCTGCCGGCATCACCCCCCTCCCCGATGACCCCCTCACCTTCGCCCGCCGGCACTACGTCATCCCCTGCCTGGATGGCGCTACAGGGCTCCGGGTCGATGTGACCATCGCCTTCACCCCATACGAGATGGAGGCCCTGGCACGCGCCGTCACGGTGCCGGTGATGGGCTACCCTGTGCGCTACCTGGCGCCCGAGGACCTCCTGGTGCACAAGCTGGTGGCCTGGCGACCCCAGGACCGCGTCGATGCCCAGGAGCTGCTGCGGGCGCAGCCCCACATGGACCTGGCATACGTGCGGCGCTGGCTGCGGGAGTTCGAAAAAGCCCTCGGCACGCCGCTGCGGGCCAGGCTGAACAGGCTGCTGCGCCACATCCGCTCCTCCTGAACCCCGATCCCTCGCTCCCAAATGACATCTCCCCAGAGGAGGTGAGGGCCCATGCATCCCTCCGACACCGACACCCTACCCTGCCCCCTCTGTGAGGGGCGCCGCCCCCGCTGCCACCTCTGCGACGGCAGCGGCACGGTGACGCCGGCGCTGGAGCGGATCTACTCCGCCGAGCGCCTGGCGAGAGTCCTCGCCCCCGAGTGGCGCGGCGCCGACGACCGGCAGCGGCCAGGAGTGGCCACCTTCTCCCTGGCCACCTACTACCGGCGCCGCCGCTTCCTGCGGGGCAAGGTTGTCGCTGCCAGGGGCCGGCCCGTCCACGACGGGGCCTTCGGCATCGTCGAGCTCCTAGACAAGGACGGCCGGCCTCTCATCACCCTACACGGGCTTGCCTGGGGCTACGTCGGTGAAGGCCCGGCAGGGCTCGCCAACGTCCTCGCCGATGCCCTGCCCCACTTCTTCCCGACCACCGACGACGCCCGGCAGTTCGTCCTGTCCCTGCCCCAGAACAACCTCTGGAGGGTCCCATGAGGCTGCCCCCCTTCCGGCGCAGGGGCCGCCTGCCACAGCAGCTCATGCCGCAGGCGGACCGGGTCGCCTGGCCCCTCGCCGGGCGCCTGGCCGAGACCATCGGCCCCTGCCTGGCAGGGGCCTACGTCCTCTACCTGGAGGAGGAGGGCCCGATGGGCATGGCCCGGCTGCGGGAATGGGCCCTCGAGAGGCTGGCAGAACTCATCGCAGCCCCTACGAGGACCTGCCCCCACGCAGCCCAGGGCAACACCCTACCCGTCCTGGCATGCGCCTGGCAGGGCGCCCTCTCCTGCGCCGACGCAGGGTGCATGGCCCAGATGACCGCCTTTCCCGAGGGCGACGAGGGGCAGCGCTGCGACGGCTGCCGCCGCATCGGCAGCGACGTGCCGGCTGCCGTCATCGTCGCCTCGGGAGGCGCCCTCCTCCTGACCAGGCTCTGCCCGGTCTGCCGCAGGGACCTGGCCATCGCCTAACGGACAGGGAGGTGAGATATTGCGCACAATGCCTCATATCACCATCACCACCTCCGAGTGGGGCAAGACGGCTGCCTGCTCCTGCGGCTGGCAGGCAGCCGTCCCCGACCCCACCCCTGCCGGCGACGCCCACCTCATGGCCATGGTGGACTCCCACCTGGAGGCCCACCGGCGGGAGGCAGCGCCATGAGCAGCACGGCGCCCCTCGTCCGAGTAAGGGTCCCAGAACCCCGGGACAAGTGGAAGTCCTGGGCGAAGCTCCTCCAGCGCGTGGACACGTCCCGCAAGGACGGCTACGCGTTCCAGGGGCCATGGCTCCGGCGGGGCCGGCTGGACGAGCTGCCCGCCCACGGCCTCGTCCTCCTCTATGACGAGTGCGGCTCCCGGCGGCACCACGCCCCTCGCGTGCAGGTGGTGAGGGTCGAGCCCGACGGCTCCCTGACCCCCGTCAGCGACGAGGAGGGCCCGCTCGACGCCAAGGGCTGGGACTGGGCCCTCCTGCTCCGGGACCGGGTCGCCCGGCTGCTGCGCAGCGGCAAGCCCCGGCCCCTGGCCGGTGTCGCCACCGAGGACCTCGCCGAGGAGCTCGCCTGCCGCCAGGACGCGGCGGACGCCTACGTCTCTGCCCTGTTGGTCGAGCTCTCGGCCGGCAGCCATGTCGCCCTTACGGCGGCACGGCATCTCCTTGCCGCCATCCCCGACATCGAGCGGGGGATCGCCGCCTGCGAGCGGCGCATCGCCAATGGGAGCGCCGGGGATGATGCGCCGGCCGAGAGATGAGGCGACCCCGGCAGGTCACGATGCCGATGCCATCCTGGAGGCGGCCGTTGCCGCCTGGCAGGGCGACCTGGGGCCTGCCCTGCAGCTCCTGCGCCAGGCCAGCAGGAAGAGCGCACGCCTGACGGAGGACGGGCTTCGCTGGGGACAGGAGCTGGGGCTGCCGGGAGGTGCGCTCCCCCCAGAGACCGACCCCTTCACGGCGCTCGCCCTCCTGGGCTTCGCCCTCTACGGCATGCGCTGGCCGCAGGAGCCGGCCATGCGCGTTGCCTGGGCGAAGGCCGGGAAGGTGTGGCAGGAGCTGCGCCGGCCCACACCGGCCGGGCAGCGCGCCGGGACCGACGATCCCATGCCCCGGCAAGGGACCCTCTTCTGAAAAGGAGGTAAAGGAGGTGAGGGTATGAAGTGGATAGTCTGGGCCGAGTCCACGTGCTACGTCTGTCGGCAGACTGCCGGCACGACGTGGCATGCTCGGGCGCTGGCCAAGGGGCGGAACGTCTACCGCCCGAGTTCGCCCTGCGCCACCGCCCCCGTCGTCGTCGAGGCAGAGACGCGGCGGGAGGCCATCCAGTGGGCCAAGGAAGGCCGCCTCGCCAAGTTTGCGTAAGGAGGTGAGACGATGCTGCGGGAATACCTGTTGCTAGAGAAGTTCCGCGAGTGGCTGCAGGAGCTGGGCGACCAGCCCTGCGGCCGGTACGAGGATCCCGTGGGGAACACCCTGTGTCGCTTCCTCCGAGAGGCGACACCTCTCAAGGGAGCGACCCTCTACCCCGGGGACACCTTCTCCCTCTCCCTGGAGCCCACCTACCTCCTCGCCGTCTACATCCCCGGCGAGGACTGGGTGCAGGTGGAGCCGGTGGATGAGCTTCCCGAGTGGGTGGGACTCATCCTGCAACTCGAAGAGGAGCTCCACGACGAGGCAGAGGAGGCCGGCGCCTCGGAGGTCCCCGCCTCGGTGCTCCTCGAGCGCCTAGCGGCCCGCCTGTCACAGCCATGACGGGCGGGCCCCCTCCCTCTTCTCCCCTGTGGCTCCACCTCTGGCCCCAGGGAGGCTGGCGCGATGGCCCAGGCAGCGCCTGGGCCATCATCCAGGCGATAGGGAGCAGGACCGTCGATGGCCCTTACGGCAGTCCCGTCCAGATGATCGACCTGCTCCTTGCCATCGCCGACCCTCAGGGGGTAGCCCTCCTGAGGAAGGCCCTCCAGTCGCATGTCTACGGCGGAGACGACCAACCGCCCGTCGCCATGACGCTCCGGCGGGGACGCGACGGCCGCCGCCAGGAGGTGGACCTCTCCCGCCACCTCCGCAGGCACCCCCTAGTCATAAGGCGGAGGGGCGGGAGCGGCTACATGGCGCTCCTCCTAGTCCCCGCCTGCACCGACCCGTCCTGTCGCGACCTCTGCGACCAGGTGATGGTCGTGGGGCGGGACGAGCAGGAGCTCCTCCGCAACGCCTGGCGGCGGCTCATGGCCAGGTCGTTCCTCCCCCTACACCCCTCCTGGGAGGGGCCCATCATGGCCCACCTCCAGGAGGTCTCCCGCTCCTGGAGCAGCCCCGGCACACCACCCCTGGAGTTCCTGGAGTGCGAGGGGCCGCTCCAGGCCGCCTATCTCAATACCTACGCAGCCGTAGGGGAGGTGGAAAAGCTGTGCAAAGAGCGGAAGCTGCCCGTCCCGGCCGAGTAGCCCTGCGGCCGGACAGGCGCCTACCTATAGATCCCGCATCCGCTGCCACTGCCCTCCTGCTCCTCCCCCAGGTCAGGCGCCTAGTCCTGGGCGAGGAGGAGGAGCTCCCCCAGCCGCTCCTCCCTCCACGGGTAGGGCACCTGGCGCTGCTGCTTGCAAGCGGCGCCCTCTCGGGCATCGTCGTCCGCGATGATGCCCGCGGCAGGCGCCTCCTGGTCCGGGGGTCCACCCGCAAGCGCGAGGAGACACACGACCTGCCCCCTGACCGGAAGGCCCAGGAGAGGTTCTATATCGACATCGATGCCCTGGACCTGGAGCAGTGGGAGCGGCTGAACATCTACGGCGGTGCCGGCAGCGACCACCTCACCTCCTTCCTCGAGGCTACCCGCGAGTCGCTGGCCGCCGCCGCCGCCCGCCGCCTCCGGCCTAGGGTCGCCGACATCTCGGCCGCCGATGTGGCCGCCCTGCCGCCCCTGGTGCGCTCGCCATTGGGCATGCAGGGGCCGGCGGTGGTCGCCCTCAGGTACGCCCTGAGGAAGCTGGGGCGTGTCCTGGTGGTGGGGGAGCAGGGGTGTGGCAAGACATTCGTCGCCCTGGCCGGCGCCTACGCCGCCGGCTGCCGCCGCATCCTGGTCATGTGCCCCCCACACCTGGCCGAGAAGTGGGCACGGGAGGCACGCATGACCATCCCCGGCGTGGCGGCCATCGTCTGCCGGCGCCCCCAGGACCTGGAGCGGGCCCGGGAGGCCATGAACAGGGGCCGGCCCGTGGTCTGCATCCTCACCAGGGAGGCGGCGAAGCTCGGCTACGAGGAGCGGCCTGCCGCCATCCCCCTCCTAGGCCCCCGGTGGTGGCACGTCTGGTCCAAGGACTGCGATTGCAACGCCGCTACCCTGGACCGGACCACAGTCCACCTCTGTCACTGTGGGAGGCGGCGCCTCATCGACTTTGACCGCCATGCCGACGGCACGCCGGCCAGGCTGCTCTCCTGCCCCGACTGCTTCACCACCCTCGGCAAGCAGGCAGACGCGGTGCTGCCCACACGCTGCCCTCGCTGCGGCACCAAGCTCCTTGCCGCCCACGCAGGGGTGGGGCCGCGCCGCTACCCCCTCTCACGCTACGTCGCCCGGCGCATGAGGGGGGTCTTCCAGTGCCTCATCATCGACGAGGCGCATGAGTACCGCTCCGCCGAGTCCCTACAGGCAGCGGCCGCCATGCGCCTCGCCGGCGCCATCCCCAGGGTGGTCTGCCTCACCGGCACCCTCCTGGGCGGCTACGCCTCCCACCTCTACAACATCCTCTTCATCGTCTCCCCTACCTTCCGGAGGCGGTTCGACCGCCGCGAGGGCGGGAGGGCACGATTCGTCAGGGAGTACGGCCTCACCGCCGTCGAGCAGCGCCCCTGGCAGGCAAGGGCCACGCGCCAGCCCCTGCCGGGCGTCTCGCCGGCAGTAACGCCCTGGCTCCTGGAGAGGGGCGTCTACCTCAGGCTGGACGAGGTGGTGAGGCTGCCGCCCCTGCAGGAGGAGGCCGTCCTGGTAGAGCCATCGCCCGAGCTCTCGCGGGCCATCGCCCGCCTCCACCGGCTGGCGCGCGAGCGACTGGGGGAGCGACGGCAACGGCTGGGCAGCGACGCTATGGCCCTCATGCATGCCCTCATCTCCTACCCCGACCTGGCCTGGGCGGGCGAGGAGGTGATGGATGCCGGCGGCACCCTCCTCCTCAGGGCAGCACCCCTGGGCGATGCCCCCTTCCCCAAGGAGGAGGCGCTCGTGGGGACGGTCCGCGAGGAGGTGGCCAAGGGCAGGCCCTGCCTGGTGTACGTCACCTACACCGGCAGCAGGGATGTCGCCGGCCGCCTCCAGCGCATCCTGCAGGACGCCGGCATCAAGGCCGACGTCCTGCGGGCCGAAGCCGTGCCACCGGCCAGGCGGGAGGCCTGGCTCCTCTCACGCATGGCCCAGGGGGTCCAGGCCCTCATCTGCCAGCCACGGCTGGTGGCGCTAGGGCTGGACCTCATCGCCTTCCCCACCATCATCTTCTACCAGCCGGACCCCGACCCGTTCGTGGTCCGGCAGGCGGCCCGGCGCTCCTACCGCATCGGCCAACAGCAGCCGGTGCGGGTCCTGTACTTCGCCTACCGGGGGAGCGCCCAGGAGCTGCTCCTGGCCATCCTCGCCCGCAAGGCTGCCGCCTCCCTCCTCATCGAGGGGGAAGCGCTGGGCGGCGGCCTCCTGCCCCTCTCCGAGGGCGATACCCTGGCCGAGCTGGCAAGGCTCGTGGCCCAGGGCGCCCACGAGGACCCCAGGGAGCACCTGCGCCGCGCCGCCGAGGCCGCCGCCTGGGCGGCACGACGGGCCGGCTGGGACGGGCCGGCGCCCGAGGCGGTGACGCCGCCCCCTTCCAGCCTGGGTGTCCAGATGTCCCTGCCGGGCCTCTGAGCCCGGCAGGGAGATGCGCTGTTCGCCGCGCAACAGGAGGTGATCACTCTGCCGTGTCACCACGATGACGACCTGCTCCCGCCGGCCCTGGAGCGGCAGATCCCATCCCTGGGCGCCACCGATGGCCAAGGGGGTGATGCCGTCGCCTGGGCAAGGCTCTTCGCCCCAGGCACGGGCTGGTCCTGGTACGTCACCGAGTACGACGGCCAGGACACGTGCTTCGGCCTCGTGGTCGGGTTCGAGGCCGAGCTGGGTTACTTCTCCCTCAAGGAGCTCCGGGAGACGGGGCTTGTCAAGCGGGACCGCAGCTTCCGGCCCCGGCCCCTGCGGGAGCTGCCCGACTGCCCGGAGCGGCTCAAGGGGGTGAGGTGAGACATGGATGACATCTTCCAGGAACCCCGCATCGTCCGCCGCCGGGCCCGCACAAGCCCCCGCACCGGCGGCGCCGAGGAGGTGGACGTCCTGGGCATCGCCATGCCCGACGGCGACTTCCTGCCCCTGGTGGGCGTGGCCTACGGCCCCCAGGGCGACGGCCCGGCCTCCTTCCGGGAGCCGGGCGTAGCACGCCTCCACAAGGAAGGCGTGCTCCTCATGCTGCGCATCCTCTGAACGCTGGGCCCCACCAAGACTGTCAGGAGGTGACCGAGATGGAGTACGAGACCTTGATCCACAGCGCCGGCCCCTGCCCCGCCTGCGGCAGCGGGCACATCACCGCCACCGTCTACGTGACGGTGGCCTACGAGCAGGACCTGGAGGTCTCCACGGACGGCGCCCTCACCCCCCTTACCGCCCCCTTCCGGGCGGACGAGCAGCCCACCGGGGAGGCCTCCTTCCGCTGCGCCACGTGTGGCCACCGGTGGCAGCGGTAGGCAAGCCCCACTACCACGCGAGCGCCCTGGGCGGAGGGATGCTCATGGCAAGGGCAGTCTTCCCCAGGGCCGCACAGGCCCGCACCTTCCTCCTCTCCCTCTTCTCGCGCCTCCCCGCAAGGGAGCGGGAGAGGCTTGCCAGGCGGCTCAAGAAGCGCTCCTTCGCCGCCTGCCCACCCGCCTACGTCCTCCTGGTGGAGGAGTGCAACTCCTCCGCCTGCCACCCAGGCGGCCGCTGAGAGACGGCCGGCATAGATGGGAGGTGAAAGGATGACCCAACCCCCGGCAGTGCCGGGCGACCAGCGAGGCTGGCTCGCCTGGTATGCCGTCCCTGAGACGAGCATCCCCTACGACCGCCTCGTGCGGGCAGCCCAGGAGAGCTCCTTCCCCAAGGAGTGCCTCCCCAGGCCCCTGGACAGGAAGGCTGCCTGGGAGCAGGCCTTCAGCCTGCCCGAGGCAGGCCGCGAGGTGAGGCCCTCCGATGCCCTGCGGCAGCGCTGTCCCGACCCGGCCCTCACCTGCCGGCTCCACGTGCGCCCTGTGCGGCGGCGCATGCCGCTTATCAGGCACCTGGAGCTGGAGGTGGTCTGCCCCGGCGCCGTGACGCCCGGCGAGCAGCGGCGCACCGCCGTGGTGGCCGTCCTGCGCCTGGACGACAAGGGCCACTCCTGCTCCACCGTCATCGGCTCCTGGATGGAGCTGGTGGACGGCGACGATGTGGCCCGGGCCGTCCGGCGCATGGAGGAGGACTACCGGCGCCTGCTCGACGCCGCGCCCCCGGGCGCCTCACGCGAGGCCGTCAGGCGCCGCCTCAAGGCGCTGTCGGCCATCCTGCTCAGGGCCACCGGCGCCCTCTACTACATCCCCCACGCCGCCTGCCCCGACGGCAAGGAGCTCATGGCCTGCCGCGACTTCCTCTCGCGCAGCAGCGGCGGCCAGTTTACCTTCGTGAGGCTCCTCGCCGGCGACGCCCAGGCGGTGGCCGACGTCCGCGCCGCCGTCGTGGAGACGCTGCGCAGACAGCTCGCCGCCATCCACGACGAGGCGGGACGCCTCAAGGAGGTGGCCGACCCCGACAAGCGGGAGCGGCTGGCAGCACGCCTCCTCACCACCTTCCAGGAGGTGGCCGAGACCACGCGGCGGGTCCAGGCCTCCCTCCAGGACACCCTCCAGGAGCTGGAAGACCTGCTGCTCCTGGCAAAGAGATCTGTGGCCGGCGTCTGACCCAGGCGCCGGCCACGCCGGCTACATCTCGATAAGATAAGACAGGAGGTGAGCTAGTTGGGAAGTGACAGCCACTCCGGCAACTGCTGTCGGGGAGAGCCCTTCATCGACCCCGACTGGTGGGAGCGGATCGAGACTGCCCGTCGGATCTGGCGAGAGACACGGCAGCGAAGACGAGGCCTGCCCGTCTCCTCTCCGCCACCCCGACTACCTCTCCCTCCGGCGCCCGGCCTGGAGAAGCGCTTGACGGGGGGAGGCTAACGGGAGGGGTGAGAGGTCTGACCACGGCCACGCCGTCGACCGGCGTGACCGTCACGACTACAATGGGGAGGTGAGACGATGGCAGTGAGTGTCGAGGAGCGTCTCGCTGCCCTAGAGGCGTCATACGCCTCCATCTCGGACAGGCTCGGCGCAGTCGAGCAGCGACTTACCAGCCTCGAGCAGCGCCTGACCTCCGAGGTCGGCCAGCTCCGGTCCGAGATGGGACAGCTGCGGTCCGAGATGGGACAGCTGCGGTCCGAGATGGGACAGCTCCGGTCCGAGATGGGGCAGCTGCGACAAGAGATGCGCACCCAGTTCTATTGGCTCCTCAGCAGCTTCCTCGCCCTCTTCGCCGTTCAGGTCTCCTTCATGAGCGCCATCATGGCCCTTCTCCTGGCCCGCTAGCCGGCGGGACCCCTGTCCCTTCCCCATCGGCACTGCTCCTCCTCCACAGATATACTGAAGGGGGTGGAACATATGGTCGAAACGCCCCAGATAGATGCCTTCGCCCATCGGTACACCACCGAGAGGGCGCAGGTGGAAGGTGCCCTCCGCCACTTCAAGGAAGGTGTCCACTTCCGGCGCAACGACGAGGGCAAGCCCACCCTCATGGACGCCGGCGCCGCCATCCTCCGGGACGCCCTCGGCCTCTACCCCGACGGCGACCGCCTGGTGGAGCTGCGGGAGTCGCCCGACGGCCACGTCCGGGCCGTCATCACGGTGGTCCTCTACGACCGCGAGACGGGCCGGCCCCGGGCCTCGGGCATCGGGTCGGCCTCCTCGCGGGAGCTCATGACGCCCGGGAGGCGCCTTGCCGGCGACCTGGACCCCGGCAACGTCGCCTGCAAGCTCGCCCGCAAGCGAGCAGAGGTGGACGCCATGCTGGGCATCCCGGCCGTCTGCGAGGCGTTCGCCCAGGACCTGGGCCTCTCCTTCCGGGTGGACCCCGAGACGGGGGAGGTGCAGGACGTGGCCCTGCCGGCCGCGCCGGCGACGGCGCCCGACGTGACAGAGGCCGGTGGGGGCGCCGATGCCGGCCCTGTCCCCGCCCAGGCGCCGCCCAGGCGGGCGCCCGCCACAGAGCAGCCGCCGTCGGCGCCATCCCGCCCCGCCGCCCCCTCCTCGCGCCCGTCGCCCAAGGAGATGGCCGCCCAGCGCAGGGCCCTGGAGTTCGCCCGCCGGGCAGACCCCAGGGACCCCTACGGCCACATCGCCCGCACCCTGGGTCTCGAGGTGAAAGGGTCGGCAGCGGTGACCATCATGCGCTGGCTCGACCAGGGGCACAGCTGGCAGGAGGTGTGGGCCAGGCTGGCCGAGACGTCACTACAGGCCGGCAGATGAACAGGAGGTGCGAAGATGCGGATCTATCGGTTGCGGACACGCACGCTGTCTGTGCCCCACCCGCTCCAGGTATGGTTGGCACGGGTCAGTAGCGACGGGGCCAAGCACGAAATACGAGGCCCCTTCCCCGTGCTCGCCATCAGGACTATCGAAATAGAGGTGGAAGCAAGCCTCGAGTCATCCATGTTGCGCGATCGCCCAGCGACGACAGATTACGCCGTCGAGTCCTGGCTGGAGCAGCGCCTAGACGAGAGGACCCAAGCGGACTACCGTGTCTACTTCCTCCTCCAGCATGACGGGACACGGGAATCGCCCTGGGTGCCCCTTGCCGCCGGCGGCGTGCCTGCCGGTGCCGAGAGGGCCTTCTTCACCCACGAGGCCGCCGAGCGGGCAGTGAGGGAAGCGTTGGAGAAGATCGCGCGCCGCTCCGGCCGCCAGGGGTAGTGATTGATGCCATCTTGCCCTGACCTGCCATGTCTGGACCGCGAGAGCTTCCCCCCACCAGGCCCGCCATCACCCACCGCTTCCAGGTAGCGGGCCACAAGGGTTACATCACGGTGGGCCTCTACGAGGACGGCTCGCCCGGGGAGATCTTCATCACCATGGCCAAGGAGGGGAGCACCCTCCCGGGCCTCATGGACGCCCTGGCGGCCACCGCCTCCCTTGCCCTCCAGCACGGCACACCCCTCTACGCCCTCTGCCGGAGGCTGGCCTACATGCACTTCGAGCCGTCAGGGCCCACCGACAACCCCGAGATCCCCTACGCCCACAGCGTCGTCGACTACGTCTTCCGGTGGCTCGCCCTCCGCTTCCTGCCTGAGGACGAGAGGGCGGCCATCGGCGTGGCCGGCGGCACCAAAGACTCCCCATCCTGTCCCACCTGCGGCAGCCCGCTCCTCCGCCGCAACGGGCACGCCTCGTGCCCACGCTGCGGCGAGGAGGCCGTGGGCCAGGGCTAAGGCCCGGCCCGAGAGAAAGGAGGTGGTGTGAACATGGGCCTCATGTCGTGGCTTCGCTCCCTCTTCTCGCCGCCGCCGGCCGAGAGGCGGCGGCTCCTCCTGGACCCCGCCCTCCTGGACGAGGGCAGGCATGCCCCTCCCGACCACCCGCTCCCCGAGGGGCCGTGCCCCGATGAGGTGCACCATGTGCCCCCCTGCGAGGATGCCTCCTCGTGGGAGGACGTCCCCTCGTGGGACGACACGCCCACCGACTAGGGGGCAGCGGTCATGGCACAGGAGGTGCCCCTGCGGCGCTCCTGCCCCCGCTGCGGCGCCCTAGCCCTCTACCTGGAGGAGATCGGCGGCGACGTGGACGCCGTCTGCGCCGTATGCGGCTTCAGGCGGGTGGCCGTCGTCCGCCGCAGGCAGAGGAACGGCGCCGCCGGCGTCCGGCAGCAGCAGCTGCCACTACCCGTCTCCGCCCCGGCCGACTGATGGCTATAGGCGACGACACCCCTCGCTGCCCCCATCACTTCCTCTGCCCCCCTCCCTGGGAGGCCGATGCCGAGGGCGCCGTGGAGGCCGTCTGCCGCCGCTGCGGCGAGCGGCGACGGCTGTCGGTCCGCCTCACGGGCAGCCTCTACGAGGAGGCATGGACCCCCAGGGAAGCCGAGCCGTCTGACTGAAGGAGGTGGTACCCATGAAGCTCTCCACCGACCGCGACGCCCTGCTCTCCCTCATCGCCGCCACAGCCGCCGCCACCGACCAGGCGCCATACGTGCGGCTGGTCGCCACCGACCACGCCCTCGCCTGTGAGGGCATCTCGCCCGAGCTCGCCATCCGCGTCCGCGCCCCGGCAGGGGTGGAGGAGGGGGGCGAGATGGCCGTCCCCGCCAGGACCCTCGCCCGCCTCATCGCCTGCCTCCCCCAGGGGACGGTCCAGCTGGAGGCGGCCTACCCCCACCTGAGCATCGCCTACGAGGGCGGCACGGCCAGCCTCGTAGGGGCCGACGCCATCATGGTGGGCGAGTTCCCCGAGAGCGATGCCGACCATGCGGCCCTCCCCGACGGGGCCTTCGCCACCCTCATCCCCCAGGTGGCCTTCGCCGCTGCCCGCCAGGAGGAGGGCAGGCCCCAGCTCACGGGCATCCGCCTGGAGGCGCGCGGCGGCCGCCTCCACGCCGTCGCCACCGACGGCGTGAGGCTCGCCATGGCCTCCCTCCCCTTCGAGGGGAGCGTCGCCGTCACCCTCTCCCGCAAGGCGGCAGCCCTGCTGCGGGAGCTCTCCCGCCAGGATCCCCAGGCGACGGTCGCCCAGGAGCGAGGGCAGCTCCACTACCGGTCGGCAGCGGCAGCAGCGGCCGTCACCACCCTGGCCTATGCCTACCCCGACATGTGGCAGGTGAGGCAGTCGCTGCCCGCCGGCGCCTGCATCGCCGTCTCCCGCCAGGCCCTCCTGGAGGCCGTGGCCCGCGCCGAGGCGGTCCTGGCCGACCGCCGGCATGCCATCGCCCTGGGGCTGGGCCCACGAGGCCTGTCGGTGGCGGCTGCCTCCGATGAGGGGAGCGTCCACACGGTGCTCCCCGGGGAGCGGTACGGCCGCCGGGACGACATCGGCTGCCGCGTCCGGGCCGAGTTCCTGACCCGGCCCCTGCGGGCCCTGCCCCAGGAGGTGGAGGCCGTCAGGCTCCACATCACCGGCCAGGCAACTGCCCTCCTCCTCCAGGCCGAGGCGGGTGACCTCCTGGTGGAGCACATCATCATGCCCGTCATCTCCGCCTAGCGCCCCCAGGGACGGGCACGGCGGGAGCTCTTGCCCCTCCGTGCCCGTCCCGTTGCGGGCGAAGCGCTGAGGCGCTTATCCTCATAAAGAGATGAAGAGTATGAGCACCGAGGCCGCCGCTCGACCCACCTCCGTCCTGGTGCGCGTGCCCGGCATCGCCACCATCACCTGCCCCCACGGCCGCACGGCCGAGGTCCAGGTGCGCCTGCGGGACGGCCAGGCGGTGGTGGAGAGCCCGCCCCTCTGCCTCGCCTGCGGACCCGTCCGCTACCGCTGGACGCGCAGCCGGCGGCGCATAAGGCTCCTGGTGGGGCCGGAAGAGGGGGACGATGCTCAAGGCGCATCCCGGACACGCCGCCGGGCCGGACGCAGCGACGGGTAGGGCTATGGACCAGCTGCCACGGGTCCACCTGCTGCCCCAGCAGGTGCGTCGCCTCATCGCCGCCGACGAGGTGGTGGAGAGGCGGGCATCGGTAGTGCGGGAGCTCGTCGAGAACGCCATGGACGCCGGGGCGCCCCCGGCAGGGGCCACTGCCACACCGCCCCGCCAGGCGGGCGCCGGCCAACGCCCTCGCTGCCGAGGGTTGAGTGATGTATAATCATACGCCGCGGAGGGACGGAGATGGGTAGGATGGTCCGTAAGCAGCTCTATATAGAGAAGAGGCAGGACGAGGCGCTGCGAGAGCGTGCCCGTAGGCTGGGCGTGAGCGAGGCAGCCCTCATCCGGTCGGCTATCGACATGGCCATGGGTGCCGCCTTCTGGCCCTGGCAAGACGAGGAGGCGTGGCGTCAGGCACGTGTCTACATGCAGAAGCGGCAGAACATGGCGGCGCCGCAGGCAACACGGGCCTGGACCCGCGAGGAGCTGTATGCGCAGTAGGGGAAGAGGCGTCGTCCTCCTGGACACCAACGTCCTCGTTTACGCCCACGACCCACGCAACAAGGCCAAACAGGAGCTGGCCATCCAGGTGCTAGACCACCTGGCGACGAGGCGTATGGCGGTGCTCAGCAGCCAAGTGCTCGGCGAGTTCTTCGTCGTCGCCACCCGCAAGCTGCCGGACCCGCTCCCGACAGAGGAGGCCGCCGCCCAGGTGGAGCGCTTCCTGCGCTACTTTCCGGTCCTGGAGGTCACGGGCACGGTGGTGCTGGAGGCATGCCGCGGCGTCAGACAGCATCGCCTGGCATACTGGGATGCCCAAATATGGGCCACGGCTCGCCTCAATGCCGTCCCCCTGGTGCTGAGCGAAGACTTCAGTGATGGCCTCTTCCTGGAAGGCGTGACTTTTCGCAACCCCTTCCTTCCCTCCTTCGATCTGAGCTCGGCCGCAGGCGAGGGATAGGGCCGTCTCCAGGGCCCATGCCCCGCGGCCCGCGGCCATATGCTGCCCCAGACTCCTCGTATCGAACGGCAACAAAGGAGGTGCCGTCATGGTAGACAGGACCGGCGCGGCTGTTGCTTCGCCCGAGAAGGAGCGCCTCATCGCCCGCTTCTTCACGCGGCCGGGGGTTGACCCCTTCGACCAGGTGGAGTGGGAGCGGCGCACCGCCCTCATCGAGGGGCCCGACGGCAGGCCCGTATTCGTGCAGGAGGACGTGGAGTTCCCCAAGGCCTGGTCACAACAGGCCACCAACGTCGTCGCCTCCAAGTACTTCCGCGGGCCCCTCGGCACGCCCCAGCGGGAGCGCTCCGTCCGCCAGCTCATCGCCCGCGTGGTGGACACCATCACGGCCTGGGGGGAGAAGGGCGGCTACTTCTCGTCCGAGGAGGAGATGGAGACCTTCCGGGAGGAGCTGAAGTTCCTGCTCCTGCACCAGTACGCAGCCTTCAACTCTCCCGTCTGGTTCAACGTCGGCATCGAGGAGCGCCCCCAGTGCTCGGCCTGCTTCATCCTCTCCATCGAGGACTCCATGGAGTCCATCCTGGACTGGTACAAGACGGAGGGGAAGATCTTCAAGGGCGGCTCGGGGGCGGGCATCAACCTCTCGCCCCTGCGCTCCTCCCGGGAGCGCCTCTCCTCGGGCGGCATCGCCTCGGGGCCCGTCTCCTTCATGCGCGGGGCCGACGCCATCGCCGGGACGATCAAGTCGGGGGGCAAGACGCGGCGGGCGGCCAAGATGGTCGTCTTGAACGTGGACCACCCCGACATCGAGGAGTTCATCTGGTGCAAGGCCAAGGAGGAGCGCAAGGCCCGTGCCCTGGTGCAGGCTGGCTGGAACCCCTCCCTGGACTCCGAGCTGTGGATCAGCATCCAGTACCAGAACGCCAACAACTCGGTGCGGGTGACCGACGAGTTCATGCGGGCAGTGCTGGAGGACCGGGAGTGGCAGACCCGCTACGTGACCACCGGCGACGTCTGCTCAACTTACCGCGCCCGCGACCTTTTGCGGCAGATGGCCCAGGCCGCCTGGGAGTGCGCCGACCCGGGCATCCAGTACGACACCACCATCAACGACTGGCATACCTGCCCCAACTCCGGGCGCATCAACGCCAGCAACCCCTGCTCCGAATACATGCACCTGGACGACTCGGCCTGCAACCTGGCCTCCCTCAACCTGCTCAAGTTCCTGCGGGAGGACGACACCTTCGATGTGGAGGCCTTTAAGCAGGCGGTGGCAGTCATGATCACCGCCCAGGAGATCATCGTTGACAACTCGTCCTACCCCACCGAGAAGATCGAGCGCAACGCCCGGGACTACCGCCAGCTGGGCCTGGGTTACAGCAACCTGGGCGCCCTCTTGATGACCCTGGGCCTGCCCTACGATTCGGAGGAGGGGCGGGCCTACGCCGCCGCCCTGACGGCACTTTTGACCGGCCACGCCTACGCCGTCTCGGCCCGCATCGCCGCGCGCATGGGCCCCTTCGCGGGATATCTGCGCAACAGGGAGCCCATGCTGCGCGTCATCGGCAAGCACCGGCAGCACGCCTACCGCCTCTACGAGCTGGGGAGATATGGCCGCCTGGCCCAGGCGCCGGAACCCGGCGAGCCCGAGTGGGCGGCACGGGTGCCGGGCCTGCGCGACCTGGTGGCGGCGGCGCAGGCGGCCTGGGACGAGGCCCTTGCTCTGGGCGAGGAACACGGGTACCGCAACGCCCAGGTGAGCGTCATCGCCCCCACGGGCACCATCAGCTTCATGATGGACTGCGACACCACCGGCATCGAGCCGGAGCTGGCGCTGGTCAAATACAAGGCCCTGGTGGGCGGCGGCGTCATGCGCCTGGTAAACAGGGCGGTGCCCAGGGCCCTCCGGCGGCTGGGATATGCCCCCGAGCAGATCGAGGAGATCATGGCGTTCGTAGACTCCCGCGGCACCATCGAGGGGGCGCCCCACCTGCGGGAGGAGCACCTGCCGGTGTTCGACTGCGCCTTCAAGGCCCCCGGCGGCCAGCGCTCCATCCACTGGATGGGGCACATCCGCATGATGGGCGCCGTGCAGCCCTTCATCTCGGGTGCCATTTCCAAGACGGTGAACCTGCCTGAGGACGCTACCGTGGAGGACGTAGAGCAGGCCTTCATCGAGGGGTGGCGGCACGGGCTGAAGGCGCTGGCCATCTACCGCGACGGCTCCAAGAACGTGCAGGTGCTGACCACCCGCAAGGAGGACGTGGAGGCCAAGAAGGAGGAGCCGAGGCCGGTGCGCCGCCGCCTGCCCGACACGCGCAGGTCCCTCACCCACAAGTTCTCCATCGAGGGGCACGAGGGCTACATCACCGTGGGCCTCTACGAGGACGGGTCGCCCGGGGAGATCTTCATCACCATGGCCAAGGAGGGGAGCACCCTCTCGGGCACCATGGACGCCTTCGCCACGGCCATCTCCCTGGCGTTGCAGTATGGCGTGCCGCTGCGGGACCTGGTCTACAAGTTCAGCCACATGCGCTTCGAGCCCTCGGGCCGCACCGAGAACCCCGAGATACCGGTGGCCCAGAGCATCGTGGACTACATCTTCCGCTGGCTGGCCTCCCAGTTCCTCTCTGAGGAGGAGAAGGAGGAGCTGGGGGTGTTGTCGCCGGCGGTGCGGGAGAAGCTGTCGCGGGAGGGGCCGAAGCAGCTCGCCCTGCCGGTGGTGGAGGCGAGGGAGGGCGGCCACGGCCGCGACGATGCGCCGCCCTGTCCGGCCTGCGGCTGGATCATGGTCCGCCGGGGGGCCTGCTACTCTTGCGACAACTGCGGCACCACCACCGGCTGCGGATAGATGCCGCCCCATATCCCGCGGGTATGCCGGGGGCCCGTTGCGGCGCTCCGGCATACCCGCTTATACTGGCTACTAGTTTCAGGGAGATGACGAGATGATGCCCGACGACCGCCGGGAGGACGCGCCGCCGCCGAAAGAGCCGGCGCTGCCCACCCTCCCCCCACGCCTCGTCGACCTGGCCGGCACACCTGCCCACGACGCCCTCCTGCGCCTCCTCGCCGCCGGCACGAGGCTCAGGCGCGTCCAGGTGGGGGACTACCGCGTGTACGTGGTGGAGGGCCATGACGGCCAGCTCGTCTCCGTCTCCACCGCCCTCGGCGTCATCAACAAGCCGGGCCTGGTGGGATGGGCACGGCGCACCGCCCTGGAGGCCGTGCGCTCCCTGCTCCTGGAGGGCGCCGATGCCGAGCCCTACCTCTCCCGGGACCCGGAGACGGTGGAGGCCCTCATCGCCCAGGCCCACGCCATAAGCGTCGCCCGCCGGGACGAGGCGGCCCGGTTCGGCTCCGAGCTCCACCACCTCATCGAGGAGCACATCCTCGGGAGGGAGCCCGAGCCTCCCCCGGAGCTCGTGGACGCCTACGCCGCCTACCTGGACTGGGAGCGGCAGGCGGACGCCATCCTCGTCCTCGCCGAGCTGCCCGTCTACTCATTGCAGCACGGCTATGCCGGGACAGTGGACGCCATCGGCATCCGCCGGGACGGCCAGGGGCTCCTGGCCTTCGACTGGAAGACCTCGGGGAAGGTATACCCGGAGCACGCCCTCCAGGTGGCGGCCTACGCCCAGGCGCTGGAGGAGCTGACGGGCCTTCCCGTCGAGGAAGGCTGGATAGTGCGCCTCGCCAAGGACCGGCCCGCCTTCGAGGCGCGCCGGGTGGCCGACTGGCGCCGGGCCTTCCCCGGCTTCCTCGCCGCCCTCGACCTCTGGCACCACATGCGCACCGACCACCTGGGCGAGTGGGCCTAAAAGGCAGCCCGACGCCCCGGCCTCCTGCCATGACGTATGGTGGGCCATGCCCGCCGCCGCACGACCATTCCGACCGTCGAGAGGAGGTGATAACATGAGTGTGCCGATGCAGGACGAGATCAAGACCTTCGAGGACATCATCCGCCTCCTCCAGGAGAGGCCGGCCCTCAGGGAGCAGCTGCGCCAGCTGCTCCTCACCCAGGAGCTCCTGGCCCTCCCCCAGCAGGTGGCGCAGCTCGCCGAGGCCGTCTCCCGCCTGGAGAGGCAGGTGGACCGCCTCGCCCAGGCCCAGGAGAGGGCCGAAGAGCGGCTGGGCCGCCTGGAGGAGCGGGTCGGGGGCCTGGAGGAGCGGGTCGGACGCCTGGAGGAGGCCCTGGCCAGGCTGGCCGAGGCCCAGGCGAGGACCGAGGAGCGGGTAGGCCGCCTAGAGGCACGGCTGGAGGAGCTGGCAGCGGCCCAGGCCAGGACTGAGCAGGAGCTGGCAACCCTCGCTCAGCAGATGCAGCGGCTGGCACGCCGGCTCGATAGCCTCGATTCACGTTTCACCGGCGACTTCCTGGAGCGCCGCTACCGCGACCATGCATACTCCTACTTCGGCCCCATCCTGCGCCGCATACGGCCGGTCTCCAGGGAAGAGCTCTGGCAGCTGCTGGATGAGGCCGTCGAGGCCGGGCGGCTCTCCGAGCATGAGGCGCAGGACATCTCCCGCATAGACGTGCTGGTGCGTGGCCGCACGCATGGTGGAGAGGCGGCCTATCTGGCCGTCGAGGTCTCCAGCACCATCTACCCGGATGATGTGCAGACGGTGCAGCGGCGACGCGATATCCTGGCCCGCTGCCTGGACGCACCGGTGCTGGCCGCTGTGGCCGGGGAGACGATCGTGGCAGGTGCCGAGGACCTGGCCCGACCAGGCCTCTACCGCGTCTTGGACGGGGTCGTGGTGCCGCCGGGGTCGCCAGCCCCCCGTTACGCCATCATCGAAGCTGAGGGCACCACATGACCCGGCACGAAGGCATGCCGCGCATCATTCGCGAGCCCAGGGTCTACCTGGTGGGCAGGCAGCAATGCAACGACGCCGCCATCGAGCGCTTCCTCTCCGACTACGGCCTCACCTGGCAGACGGACACCGAGGTGGGGGCGGAGCGGCTGGTGGAGGCGGGCGGGCGCGTCTGCTACCTCTCCTTCGGCAAGGGGCGCAGGAGCAACGCCGAATACATCGGCAATCTCATCGGCCAGAAGCACGGCTCGGTGCTGGAGCACGCCGTTACGCCCCTTCATCATCGCCGGCGTATCCCGCAGCTTCTCGCATGAGCTGGTGCGCCACCGGGCCGGCTGGGGCTATTCCCAGCTCTCCCAGCGCTACGTGGACGAGTCCGATGCTGCCTTCGTGGTGCCCGACGTCATCGCAAGCAACGAGCGGGCCTACACCGTCTTTTTGCGGGCCATCGAGGCCGCCCAGGCTGCCTACCTGGAGCTGGTGGAGATACTGCAGGACCGCTTCCGGGACGTCCCCGACCGGACCCTGCGGCGCAAGCTCGCCCGGCAGGCGGCGCGGTCGGTCCTGGGGGGCGCCACCGAGACCATCATCTTCGTCACGGCCAACGCGCGGGCGCTGCGGCACTTCATCGAGCTGCGGGGAGACGTGCACGCCGACACCGAGATACGGAAGGTGGCGCTAGAGATCCTGCGCATCATGCAGCGGGAAGCACCCAGCATCTTCGGCGACTACCGCATCGAGCGCCTGCCCGACGGCACCGAGGTCGCCCGTACCGACCACCGCAAGGTGTAGGGGCCGCTGCCGGCGCCCCTGAGAAAGTGTTGGCGCAAGTGTTGGCACAGGCCCGAGACCAACACTTGCGGCAGCGTCGTATCTAGACGACTCCTCCCAGCCGTCCCACCCCATATTCAAGCCCGCCCCGGCAAGTGTTGTATCTATCAACACTTGCCGGGACATCACCCAGGCAGCTACATGGCACATGCTACCGGCAGCAGGAGGTGAGAAGTTGTCCGGAGATATGCACCCCGCCCTCCACCATGTCCAGCAGCCCCCTCAGGAGGCGCCGCCCGCGGTGGCGCCCATGCGCTTCCTGGGCGCCGTCCGGATGATGGGCGGCATCATGCACGTCTACGACATGGGGGACGGCCTCGCCCTCCTCAGACCCGTCTCTCCCCTGGGACTGGAGGCCAGAAGGGAGTGGGTGGTCCCCCTGAAGGGCGTGCTCAGGGCCCTCCAGCAGAGCGCCTGATGGTCCTGTCCGATGCGGAGATCGCCCGGCTCGTCCGCCAGGGCGAGCCGGGCATCGACCCCTTCGAGCCGGCCCTGCCGGGGCCTGCATCCCTCGACCTGCGCCTCGCCTCCAACTTCCTCCTCTTCCGGACGGCGCGCCGGCCCTAAGTGGACGTGCGCCTCCCGGCCGAGGGCCTCTACGAGCAGCTGGAGGCGGCGCCGGACGAGCCCTTTGTCCTCCAGCCAGGCGCCTTCGCCCTCGCTACCACCCTGGAGCGCCTCCCCCTGCCTGCCCACACCATGGCCAGGGTGGACGGCCGCTCGTCATTGGGCAGGCTGGGCGTCCTGGTCCACGCCACTGCCGGCCTGGTGGACCCGGGATTTGTGGGGCGCCTCACCCTGGAGCTCTCCAACCAGGCACCCCTGCCGGTGGCCCTCTACCCGGGCATGCGCATCGCCCAGCTCTCCTTCTACCACCTCTCCTCGCCCGCCAGGCGGCCGTACGGCGAGAGGGGCGGCAGGAGCAAGTACCAGGGGCAGGACGCCCCTACCCCATCCCTCATCCACCTCGACTTCGCCTAGATGCCCTAACGCGCCGGCAGGAAGGGACCCTCGCCGCCAGGGGACCTCTCCATTTGCCGGCCCAGCGCCCATACCAGGAGGTGATAGCATGGTCGTGCTCCTGGGTCGCTATGGCGACCGCTACCTGCCCACCATCGCCTTCCGCAACATGCCCGCCGCCGAGGCAGCCCTGGCAAGGCTTGCCGCCTGCGCCGCCCGCCGGGGGGCAAGGGCCGAGGTGGTGGGCTCCCTCCTCATCATCGACGGCAAGGAGGCCTTCGCCCTCACCATCACCCCCCACTGGCCGCGAGGAGAGGGGGGCCAGGCCGGCGCCGCCGTGCCTGCTGCCGTGGCCGCGATGCCATGCCCCTGAACCTGTCGGTCCTCCACCCCCGCCAGCGGGAGGCCGTCACGGCGCCCGACCAGAGGCTCCTGGTGCTCGCCGGGCCCGGCGCCGGCAAGACCCTGGTGCTCGCCTGCCGGGCCGGCTGGCTCCTGGCCGAGGGGAGGGCCCACCCGGCCCACACCACCGCCCTCACCTTCACCCAGAAGGCGGCCAGGGAGCTGCGGGCCAGGCTGCGGCTCATGCTGGGCCAGGACACGGCCCTCATCGCCGCCACCTTCCACGCCTTCGCCCTCCGCCAGATAGCCGGCCACGGCGAGCCCTTCGGCATCAGGCGCAGGCCCCTGGTCTACGCCTCGGACCTGGAGCGCAGGGGCGCCCTCATGCGGGCCATCAGGGAGATGGGCGAGGACCCGGCCGCCTGGGACCTGGACGGGGCCCTCGCCACCATCTCCCTCGCCAGGCGCCGGCTGCTCAGGCCCCGCGACCTGGAGCGGGACGACCCCAGGCTCGCGCGCCTCATGCGCGCCTACCAGGCGGTCATGCGGCGGGCGGGCGCCATCGACTTCGATGCCATGCTCCTCCTCCTCTACCTGCTCCTCTCGGAGCACCCCAGGGCCGCCGAGGCTATCAGGGAGGAGGCACGCCACCTGCTCCTGGACGAGGCGCAGGACCTGGAGGAGGCCCAGTGGGCCATCGTCTGGCGCCTCGCCCCCGACGGCCTCTTCGCCGTGGGCGACCCCCTGCAGAGCATCTACGCCTGGCGGGGGGCCGACCCCTCCCTCCTCGAGGCGGCAGCAGCCCGCTGCCGCGTCATCGACCTGGGCGTCTCCTTCCGCTGCCCCCCAGGGGTGCTGGCCGCCGCCAGGGAGGTGGTGAAGGGGCTCCCCTTCGCCGACCGCGAGCAGCCCAGCGCCGCCCCCGAGGGGCCGCCCATCGTGGTCTACTACGCCCGCGACCCGGAGGAGGAGGCGGCCTTCGTCGCCCGCGAGATACGCCGCCTCCTCAAGGAGGGCGCCATCGGCTCGCCGGCCGATGCCGCCGTCCTCTTCCGGGCCAACCACCAGGCGCGCGAGCTGGAGGCGGCCTTCGCCCAGGCGCGCCTCCCCTACCAGGTGCGCGGGGACTACGACCTCTTCTCCGCCCGCGAGGTGCGGGAGACCACCGCCCTCCTCGCCCTGACGGTCCACCCCGACGACCCCCAGGCCCTCGCCACCGCCCTCTCGGCCCGCCCCTACCGGTGCGACGACCTGGCCAGGCGCCTCCGCTACGGCGACGGCGCCGCCCTGTCGGAGCTCGCAGCTGCCCCCGACCTCCCGCCCTCGGCCAGGGGGGCCGTAGCCTCCCTCCTGCGGGCCATCGACGAGCTGCGCCGCCTGGAGGACGCCCCCGCCGAGGCGGTCCTACGGGAGGCGGCGAGGCTTGCCGGCTACGACCCGACAAGGCCGCCCGCCACCCTGGGCGCCGTCATGCGCCTGGCCAGGAACATGCCCGGCGCAGGGCCCCAGGCCCTCTTGGAGGAGCTCTGGCTCCTCAGGGAGGAGCTGGAGAGGGGCGATGAGGAGGGGGTATCCCTCCTCACCATCCACGCCGCCAAGGGGCTCGAGTGGGACGCCGTCTTCGTGGTGGGCCTCGCCGCCGACCTCCTGCCCCACCGCCGGAGCCTGGAGGAGAAGGGCGAGGAGGCCCTGGCCGAGGAGAGGCGCCTCCTCTATGTGGCCATGACCAGGACCAGGGAGCGCCTCTACCTGACCACCCACCGCTACCGCACCTCCCAGGACGGCGCCAGGGCGACGGCCGTCGCCCCCTCGCCCTTCCTCAAGCTCCTGCCGGCCGAGCTGGTAGAGGTACGGCGGAGCATCTAGCAGCAGTGCGCAAGGAGGTGGGAGATATGACCATGAGCTGCCCCACGAGCTGCCCCTGTCCTGCCGCGGCTGCCGCCTGCCCCTCCGGCAGGTAGATGCCCATGCAGCCGCTGCACCTGGAGCTCACCGTGGCCCCCATCGGGGGGCGCCACCATGGCCGCCATGAGGGCGGCAGGCGGGCAGCGCCGCCGCCCACGGGGCCGGCCGCCACCTGGCCAGAGGAGACCGAGATCGACCCCGGCGCCCTCCTGCCCCGCCCCGGCCGGCCCATACGCTCCCACCCGCCGCCGGTCCAGAGAGAGGAGGATGCCCCCCGGCGGCCGCCCTCTGGCCCCGACTACCCCTGGAGCCGGGGCAGGAGCTTTATGTTCTGCGTCCAGCACACAGGGAGCGAGGAGGACACCCAAATCCCCTACCCCGTCCTCGTCCACGACGAGGACGGCCACAGGGGTGCCCCCTGCAGCGGGCCGGGCCACGACGCGCCGGGCGTGGCGCGCCACATCGTCGCCAATTCGGCCATCGCCGCCGTCGCCTACGCCCTGGGCCTGAACGAGCTCCAGGCCCGGGCCTGGTGGGAGCGGGGCTGGATCCTGGTGGAGGGGCGGCCGGCCCGGCCGGATGCAACCCCACCGCCGGGAGGCGTCCTCACCATCAGGCGCCGGCCCTGGCACGACCCCAGCGGCAGGGAGCTCCTGGCGCCGCCCGGCGGGCCCCGGCCGGAGGAGGGGAGCTACGTGCTCATCCAATGGTGCGTCCGGGCGCCGGGGCGGCGGGACATGCCCATCCCCGCCCAGGTCCACGCCTGCCAGGACCATATGGGCAGGCCGTGCCCCCCGCCGGCGCCATGGCTCCCTGCCCGGAGCCGCCACCTGCACGTGGTGGCCAAGAGCCCGGCAGGCGCCATCTCGCGCGCCCTGGGCATCGCCCGCAAGACGTCCAAGCGGCTCGTCCTCCGAGGGGCCGTTCTCTTAGAGGGTGAGACGGCCCGGCGCTTCTCGGCCGAGCGGCGCCGGCCGTCCGGGCAGCGGCCTGCCGCCGCCCAAGGCGCACCGCCGCCCGGCCACGAGCCGCCTCCCCCGCCTGGAGAGGGGGCGCCGGCGCCCCAGGGGGAGGCGTGCGTCGCCAAGGGCATCAGCGTCTCCCTCAACGTCGAGGCGCCCTGGAGCTGCCGCTAGCCGCTCCGGGGCGCCCCCCACGGCCTATGGGCGGGGGCTGCCGGCAGGCCCGCGGCGCCCCCGCCCACAGGTCGCCAAAAAGAGGGCGGCCTTCTTTTTTTATGCCCTTTTCGAGGACGGGCCGGCAAGGCACCCCTCCACGGTAACAGCCCCGTCCCTGCCGGTCTCCCTTTCTGTGGGGAGCCGCTGAGGCCATGCGCTCCGTCGCCTCGCCCCTGTCGCGGCCTGTTTGGGCGCCGCTCTTGGCGGCCCTGGCAGCAGCGGCCGTCATCGCCTGGACAGGGCACGGCACCGGCGACCCGGCCGAGATGGGCACACTACTGGCAGCTGCCCGCAGCGCCCTCGTCGCCGGCCCACACCTGCCTGCCAAACTCGATCCCGGCCTGGCGGCGGAGGCGCAGGCCGGTGAGCAGGTACGGGTAGTCGTCCGCTCCACGCCCGGAGCGCGCGCCCAGGTCGAGGCGGCGGTAGCGGGCCTCGGCGGCACGGTGGAGGTAGGGAGCGGCGACTGGCTGCAGGCGGTGGTGCCACCGGCAGCGCTGGAAGACCTGGTGCGCCTGCCGTCGGTAGTGCGGATAGACAGGCCGCTGCCCATGCTCCCTGCCGGGCCGGTGAGCGAAGGTTTCCGGACCATGGCCCTGGAGCCGGCGCCACCCTTCCCGGGCGCCGGCGCAGGGGTGAAGATCGGCATCATCGACTCCTTTGGCGACTACCAACGACTCGTAGGCAGCGAGCTGCCGCCGCCGGAGCGGCTGGTATACCGTAGCTTCACACCCAACCCCGGCCAGAGCCGCCACGACACCGCCGTGGCCGAGGTGGTGTATGACGCCGCCCCCGGAGCCACCCTCTACCTGGCCGAGGCAACTACCATCCCCGAGGTGGCAGCGGCAGTGGACTGGCTCCTACAGCAAGGCGTCCAGGTCATCAACATGTCCATGAACGCCCCCTTCGCTCCTCCCAGCGACGGCAACGGCCTGGACGCCCTCACCGTGGAGAAGGCCGCCCGCCAGGGGGCGGTCTGGGTCAACGCCGGCGGCAACTTCGCCAACAAGCACTGGCTGGGCGACTGGCGGGACGCCAACGGCAACGGCCTGCAGGACTTCGCCCCCGGCAGCGATGTCAACCGCATGCTGGTGCCGGCGGGGCGGCCGGTGGGCTTCATGGTGGTGCTACGCTGGAACGACCCCTGGGGCGGGTCTTGCAACGACTACGACCTGACCGTGTCCTGGAACGACCCCACCTACGGCCCCCAGGCCGTCTCTGCTACCGCCACCCAGGACTGCAGCAGCGGCGCCCAGCCTCTGGAGGTGGCCACGGGCAACGCCGTCTCCGCCGACGGCACCCTGGCGGTGGCTATCAGCCGGCGGGGCAATGCCCAGCCCAGGCGACTGGAGCTGTTCGTGTGGGGGGGCACCCTGGAGAACAGCGTGCCCACTTATAGCGTGGCGCCGCCGGCCGACAGCGCCAACGCTCTGGCAGCGGGGGCGGTGGCCAGTTGGGATGCCAGCTTCCTGCAGCCCTACAGCGGCCGCGGCCCGGCCTGGACGGGCGCGGTGAAGCCGGACTTCGTAGCGCCCGACGTGGTCAGCACCGCCACCTTCGGGCCCATGGGCTTCGCCGGCACCTCGGCAGCAGCACCCCACCTGGCGGCGGTGGTGGCCCTGGTGAAGCAGGCATACCCATCCTGGGGGCCGGCACAGGTGCGGGCGTACCTGAGGGAGCGCGCCCTCGACCTGGGCACGCCCGGCGCCGACAATGACTACGGCTACGGCCTGGTGTACATGGGCGGCGGGTTACCCTTCGGCCTGCCCCAGCCGCCGGCTGGTCCCGCCATCCATCCGCTAGACGATGCCCGCGCCTGGATAACCTGGGGCGCACCGGCCGAGGCCACGACCTACCGCATCTGTCGAAGCCCCTCTCCCACCTTCGACGCCGGCGTCGCCTGCACCGACCGGTCCGCCGACGGCTACAGCTTCGCCGTGGTGGACGTGCCCAGCGGCGACCTGGAGACTCACTACTACCGCCTACAGGCCTGCAACCCCTTCGGCTGCTCAGCGCCGGTGCCAGCAGGGGGCATCGTGCGGCGGCAGTGGCCGGACGCGACCGGTTGGGACTTCTACGCCACCGTCAGCACGTATGCCGGCTACACGATAGTCAAGGCGCGCAACCTGCGTGCCACCGGCAGCGCCGACCTGGAGCTCTACCAGGGGCTGCAGGGCTTCCCGGGCGCCCTGCTGCGTCACACCTGCGCCGGCCTGGCGCCGGCAGCCCAGTGCGAGGCGGTCTGGCCGGGCGGCGGCTTCGTGAGCGTGGCCCAGGCGCTCGGGCCGTGGCGGGTGGGCGCCGGCCTCCTCCCTCCCTGATGCCATCAGGTGCTGACGACGGGACCACGACGGTAGGACCTGCCCAGAGAATACGGTAGCAAGACCGACTGCCGCCGGAGGCTTCGGGAGTGGCAGAGGCAAGGGGTGTGGGGGAGGGCCTTCCTGGACAACGCCTTCGCGCCTGCCAAGAGCGGGAGGCTCACCCGCAGGGGGAAGGGGAGCAAGGTGATGCTGGTGGTCGAGAGACAAGGCCTTCCCCTGGGGGTGCTGGTGGAGAGCGCCCAGAAGGCGGAGGTGAGGCTGGCGGAGTCCATCCCTCTGTCGGCTGAAGCTGATAGGGTCCTGCACCCGTTTTCTATGAGGGCAGAGGACAGGCCGAGGTTGACCAGACAGGGGCTGTCCACCCCCTGGCCCTATTGTCGCGGTCGATACGGTCCCGGTGATGGGGCGAAGCGAGGCCACTCGCCTACCTGGGGCCTCGACCTCTTCTAACAGCCAAGTCGGGACCTGGCTAGGTGGTGGACGAGGTAGCACACGGGATAGAGCCGCTCGACGTGCTCGCCCGGTCAGAACCTGGACAGGTGGTGGACGTAAGAAGGCGACGGCTTTAGCCGACGGGAGTTCACGCGGCGCCGGCGCCTGGAGATAAAGCGTCGCTACCCCGCCGCCATCGTCCTCTTACGCCTGGGCGACTTCTACGAGACCTTCGACGGCGCCCAGGTGGTGGTGCGGGAGCTGGGCATCGCCTCCACCTCCCGGCCGGTGGGCAAGGGCAAGCGGGTGCCCCTGGCCGCCATCCCCCATCACGCACTGGAGTCCCACCTGGGCCGCCTCATCGCCGTCGGCCACGAGGCGGCGCCGTCGGCCACGAGGCGGCCATCGGCGAGCAGATGGAGGTGCCCGGCAAGGGGAAGCGGCTGCTGCCACGAGAGCTGGTGCGGGTCGTCACCCCCGGCACGGTGGTGGAGGAGGCCCTTCTGCCCCAGCGGGAGAGCATCTACCCGGTCACCCCGGCGCTGAACGCCCCGGCTGCAGGTCAGGTCGCCCGAGAGGGCCTGCTTATGCCACCCCCGTCCCCATCGGACGCCCGCCCCCGCCCGTTGAGGAGGGCTGCCGCCTCCAGGCGGCCCCGCACACCCAGCTTGCGGTAGGCCCTCTCCAGCACCTTCCGCACCGTCCCCCCGCTCAGGCCCGTCATGACGGCGATCTCCTTGTTGCTGAGACCCCGCACCGCCAGGGACAACACCTGGGCCTCCCGACGGCTGAGGCCGAGACCGTCGGGGGAGGCCGGGGCGGCAGCCGGCGCTGCGCTCCCCTCTCTCCCCTCCGTCCAGGCCGGCAGGACAAGGGCAGCCAGAAGCAGGCAGGCAGCCGCTGCCAGGGCCACCTCCTCCTCCCTCCCCTGGGCCGCTGCCGCCCAGCGCTCCCCCAGGGCCATGCCGGCGAAGATGGCCGTCACCATGGCCCCCAGGCCCAGCCCCAGGGATACGGGCGGCCTCCTCCCGTCGGCGAAGGCCCCCCAGAGGGGCACGTCCAGGAAGGCGTAGCCCCCCACCACCAGCCCCTGCGCCGCCAGCTCCCGGCTGCCCCCTCCGGCCAAGGCCCAGGCCACGAACCCCAGCCCCAGGAGGGCCGGCCCCGGCCGCAGGGCCCGGGCCCATCCCCAGCGAACTGCCGCCCAGGCGGCCAGGGGCAGAAGGGCCATGTAGGGCAGCACCCCCATGTGCAGGCCCAGACCGCCCAGGGTGGGCAACACCAGCGAGTACATGAGGCCGCCCACCAGGTAGGTGGCGAAGGCGGCCGGGACGAGCGCCGGCAGGGGCCACCAGGAACTCTGGGCCCTCTCTTCCTCCCCTGCGGCCCGGGGGAGCAGGAGCGGGACCATGAGGGGCCCCAGGGCCAGGGCTGCTGCCAGGGGCCGGTCGGGCAAGGGCGCCTCGGGCAGGGCGGCCACATACAGGGGGACGTTGGCCAGCAGGGCCCCCAGGGCGATGGCCCAGGGCCTCTCCGCCCCGGGGAGGCGGGCGATGCTGCAGGCCACCACCAGGACGGCCGCTGCCGAGGTCGCCCCGGCCAAGAGCAGAAGGGGGGGCCACCACCCGGTGGGGGCGGCCGCCAGCAGGAGGCCCAGGGCAGCGGTGACGGGCCCTGCCCAGGGGCACAGGCCGGGAAGGGGGCCCCGGAGGGACCACAGCCCCAGGGCCAGGAGGGAGAGGCCGTGGGCCAGGGCGAAGGCCTCGGCCGCCGTAAGGGCCCCCAGGCCGGGGGCGGAGGAGCGGGCAAGCACCGGCCCCGAGAGGGGGACCGAGAGGAGCCAGGCGAAAAGCAGCCCCAGCGCCAGGGCGGCCGAGGCGAGACGGCCCCGGCCTGTGCCCATACGAAGGCTGGCGACATCCACGCTGCCTGCCTCGAGACGGCAGCGCCGGCAGGAGCAGGTGCCCCCGGCCTGCCTGCACCTGGCGCCATTATAGCCTGCCGGTCATAGGCATCGCTACCAAGTGACGACCGCCGGCCACACCGCCTCGGCCCGGCCTCGAGGGGCCGCCGCCCTCTTCGCCCAGGGCATGTACGTCAAATTGCGTACAAGGGAAAGGGCCGATGTACGTCATTTTGCGTACAAGCGACCCCTTGCCTCGGGCCGGCCATCTGTTGCACACATGGCCCTAGGGCGCCTGCCCCGGGCCTGCCCCCGGCCTGCCAGCACCTCGGCACGGCCCGCGGCGGCGCCCCCCGGAGAGGCAAGCAGGGGTGATGACCATGGCCGAAGAGAAACGCGGCGGACAAACGAGGCGACTGCTGCCGCTCCTGCGGTTCCCCCTCCTGCTGCTGATGGTGGCCGCCCTCTGCGCCGCCCTCCCGCGAAGTGAGGGGTCGGCGAGCGGCAGCGGCTGGGCCTACCGCTACGGCAGATGGACCGAGGGCCTGGACCCGCTGCCTGGCCTCAAGCCGGAGTGGCCACAAGGAGTCGTGGATCCGGGCACCCTCAGCATCGCCCCGACCGGCTCGGGGGTGATATTGGCAGGGCAGGCACCACAGTTCTGCGACCGGGCCCCCACTCCATACAGGGGGTTGTGGTGCACGAATGCCGGCGTGCTCATGGGCATCGGCAGCGACGGCCAGCTGCAGTGGCTGAAGGGCTACAACTCCGACCGTGACCGTCAGTGCGCCAACCAGGACTGCACCAGTCGATACAGCGATGACGCCGGCTTCAATCTGGTGACGCCCCTCGGCAACACGTTCCTGGTGGGAGGGTTCACCAGGTTCTACGGGCCCTTCATAGCGGCCATGGACGGCTCCGGCAACGCCCTCTGGGCCCGCACGATCGCCGGCCGCCGGGCCGGCTCCGCACCGTGTGGGAATGTGACCGACGCCGAGGAGTTGGGGGGCGGGATCGTCCTCCTCACGGAGGGGCACTGCATCTTCCGGCTCGACGGGACCGGGATCATCCTGTGGGCGAAGGTCTTGGACAGCAGGCTCTGGGCGAGTGACATCCTCCCCTGGGGCAGCGACATCCTGGTGGCAGGCACTTATGCGCCAAGCCTCTTCTGCGGCAGCAGCAGCCACTGCTACGGGTTCGTGGGCCTCCTGAAAGGCGACGGCTCAGGCTTCCGGTGGCTGCGCTACTACCACCCCAGCGACCCCAATCCGAACGCCTCGATGGAATGGTCCTCCATAAGGAAGCTGCTGCCGGGCCCAGACGGGAACATCGCCGGCCTGAGCATTGATGGCTTCGTCAAGATATCGCCCCTGGACGGGCGCGTCCTGCGGTGGACGGGCATCGATGCCGTGACTGCCGGGGCCAACGCGTTCCCGGACGTCATCGCCGCCAGCGGGAGCGGGTTCGTGGTAGCAGGCGACTATTACCAGCCCTCCGGCGCATTCCCCTGCGGCAATGACATATTCGTTGCCACCCTCGACTCCGATGGGAACGTGCAGCAGTCCAAGGTGCTGGGAGGCGACGGGTGTGATTCTCGCGCACAGCTTGCCGTAGCGGCCGACGGCATCTATGTGGCGACGCATGACGGCGGCCTGCCGGTGGTCATGAAGCTCGGGACGGACCTGTCGGTGGACGGGTTGGTGCACCCGGGGTCGGTCTACGCGAGCCAGTTCAGCGACCCCTTCCCTAACGATGACCAGGAGATGACGCAGTCGCAGCTCCTCCTGGGGCTGGGCAATGTCTCCTCGCCATCGTCGCAGCCCTTCAACCTCGTCGCGACGAATGTGAGCGCGCGCCAGGCGCCCTGGTACCACCGCTTCCTGGACGTGGCCGTGGACGACAAGGCACGGGCCAACGTCCGGGTGACGAGCTCGCCCCAGGGCATCGACTGCGGCAGCGACTGCTGGGAGGAATACCCCCATGGGACGAGCGTCACCGTGACGCTGCAGGAGCTGGGGCCCTGGCCGCCCACCGTCCTGTACTGCAACGGCCAGCGGGCCGGCCTCCAGGCCACCGTCTCCCTGACGCAGCCGGACTGGTTCCGGAACGACCCCTCGGGGGACGCCGTCTGCAACGTCTCTCTCGACAGCGGCGCCGTAAACACGTCCCTCTCGGCATCGCCCGGGAGCCTGACCATGCGTCAGCTGGAGGGGAGCGACCGGCCGCAGGTGACCTTCACCTTCACCCTCAAGTCCCGGGGGAACCCGGCGCCGGGTCAGGCCGTGGAGGTGGCCATCGTCCGCGTCTCGGGCAGGTGCCGGGACAACCCCCAGAACTTGTGCAGTGTGCAGCCGGACCAGCTGGCACAGGTCGCCCCCCTCGCCCTCGAGCAGCCGCAGCAGACCGGTCAGGACGGCACTTACACCTTTCACTGGGTCCCCCCGGCGGCCTCCACCTTGCAGCAGATGCTGCAGCCGCCGGTCTCGGTCCAGTTCGCGGCTTGCGCAGCACCCTGGACCATCCAGGACTACCTCAACTACTACTGGCTCGGATGCGCCTCGACGTCGGTAAATATCACCCCGTCCGTGACCGTCAAAGGGCGAGTGCTCCAGCGCCATGCCGGCGCACTGGCCGACCCTGACGGCGACGGGATCAGCCCTGTGCCCTTCGTGGACGTGAGCACCGACCCGACCTTTCCTCCCGACAAGACCGTCCTCACCGGCGACGACGGCAGCTTCTCCCTGCCCGACGTCCCCTGCAACCAGGACGTGACCATCTACGTGAGCCAGCTCGTCCCCGGGGAGCAGTACCGCGTCTACACCCAGAGCATGTGGTCCGGCTACCTGCAATGCCCCCTCCAGGGGAACGAGACGACCATCGACGACATCTACGTGGCCTACCTCGCCGTGACCCGGCAGATGCTGCAGACGTGGCTCCCCGACCTCGCGCAGAAGCTGGGGCAGAGCAGCCCGGGCGTGGCCGCCCACAGGGCCTTCATTCAGGACTTGCGCAGCCGCATCGCACCCGGCAGCGACTTCGGCCCCACCCAGCCCTGGGAGGAGGAGGCGCTGCGGCGCCTCTCCCTCTCGGAGCGCATCGCCAAGGACGGCCTGGACACCATGTTCATCATGGGCGAGTGCGGCGTCCGCTACCTGTGGGACTCCAGCCTCGCGATCCTGGTGGGCCTCTTCAACAAGATGGTGGACACTTACGGGCAGGCGTTGTTCCAGAAGGCCAACATCATTCGGACGTTGCGGGAGACCGGCAACACCCAGGAGCTCCAGAAGGAGCTCGCACGCCTGAACGCCGTCGAGAAGGCCATCGTCGACGCCCTGGTCAAGTGGCAGGAGCAGCTGCGTGCGATCCTCCGTGGCCCCATCAACAGTTTCGCCTCGAACTTGGACGAGCTGCTGACGACCGTTCCCGTCAGCGGTAGTAAACCCCTCCTAGGCGTCGACGCGGCAAGGCACAACGCACTGTTACTCCTCCTTCAGACGCTCAGCGACTACGACCTTGCCAAGGCCTTCTACGACTGGGCCAAGGGCGTGGACCAGGCAGCCAGCGAGCTCACCGATTGGCCGGGCGTGGTCGCCACCATCAGCAGCCTCAGGGACCAGCTCATCTCGCCCATTACCAATCTGCTGGACCAGCTACATGCCAAGGCCGATGATCTGGCCAAGGGGGCCATCCGCGGAGCGGTGGACGGATGGCTGCACATGGCCGCAGGCTGGGCAGCCAACCACGACTTCGTCCAGGGGCCCGACAGCTACCGGCAGGCGGCCGAGCGGGCTGCTGCCTATGCCGACCGCCTCAGCCACCTCTGGGGCGACTGGTCGTCCCTATGCACCAACATGGAGAACTTCTACAACATCGTCTACGAGAGCTCCGGCGCCTTGCAGCTGGCGGCGACGCTGGCAAGCCTCGTCACGGGCGGCACGACGGCGGCCCTGAGCGGCTTCCTGGAGGCCGTGCAGTGGGGCACCCTGGCGGCCAAGGCGGCCACGGGGCTGGTCTTCATCGGCATGGCCCAGCCCTTCGGTGAGGCGGGCCAGCTGACCCGCCTGGGCATCTACGACACCTTCGACAAAGCGGCAGTGGTCCAGCAGGAGCAAGAGGACCTGGCGCGGGCCCTCTCGGCGGTGGTGTTCTCGCCGGCCCACATCATGGCCGTGGACCGGCTGGGGCGCAGGGTCGGCATCGGCGCCGACGGCATCGGCCTGAGCGAGGTCCCGGGAGCGGTCTACCTGCCCGCCGCCCAGCTGCCCATGCCCGACGACGAGCAGGGGCAAACGGTCTCGCCCCACGAGACGCTGGTCCTGCCGCTGGAACATGCGCCATACACCCTCCTCATATGGGGCACCGGCGACGGGCCTTACACCATCAAGGTGATGGCCGTAGGGACAGAGGGCCTGCAGGAGCTGGGGAGCATCAGCGGCACGGCGCGCACCGGGAGCCTGCAGGTGGCTACCCTCGCCGAAGTGGGCGGCGCCGTCCGGCTGGGGCAGCCCCAGGACTTCTCTCAGGACCAGGTGGCAGGGATCGCGGTCTACGGGCCGGACGGCAGGGTGGACGGCCCCCTGTCGCTCACGGCCGGCCAGAGCATCGCCCTCAGGGCCTACCTGGAGCGCCAGGATGGCGCGACCGCGCCGCCCGTCCAGGTGAGTTGGGGGAGCAGCGCGCCGGAGACGGCGAGCATCGAGCCGCTGCCCGACGGGACGGCCATCGTAAGGGCAGGACGCGCCGGCCAGGCCACCATCACCGTGCAGGCAGGCGGTCGGACCGCCACCGTGCAGGTGGACGTGACGGCAGGGCCTCCTGCCCAGGTCCAGTTGGAGGTGTCCGGGCAGGCGCCGGTCACGGCCGGAGGCCAGGCGTGCGTCAGGGCCCGCGTCCTCGACGCCGGCGGGAACCCGGTGGCCAGCGCCGCGGTCAACTTCCTCGCCTTCGGGAGCGGGACGGCACTGGCCCAGGGCACCAGCGGTCAGGACGGCTGGACCCAGGCTGCATGCTTTGCCGTCCCGCAGACGGCCGGCGGGCCGGAGGTGGTGCAGGGGGTCGTGCAGCAGGGCGACCAGGTGATGGCCGTCGGGCGGACGACCCTTATGGTGGTGCCCGTCATCGAGGGGTCTGAGGGCTGGCCCGAGCGGGCGGGTGGCGAGGTGCAGATCAGGAGCGGCGACCAGGTGGTGGGCAGCATCCAGGTCCCGGCGGGGGCCTTCCCCAACGCCGTCGTGCCGATGGTCAACGGCACGGTGCTGGGCGAGGACGTGCAGCTGCCGGCATTGCCATCGGGCACAGACGCCCTCCTCAGGGTGGCCGTCAACGCCCTCGACCTGGCGTCCGCCTCCCCGCTGGCACCTGCCCAAAGCCTGCGCCTTACGCTCCTGGGCCAGGGGCAGGGCATGCGCCTTCTGAGGCTGGCCGGCAATTCCTGGCAGGAGATGGACGCATCGCCCGCCGCAGGTGGGCTGTCAGCCGGCATCGATGGGCCCGGCATCTTTGCCCTCGTGGCGTCCACGGGAACAGGTGGGGGCGGTGGCGGCAGCAGCGGTGGTAGTGGCGGCGGCAGCCCACCGCCACCCCCACCACCTCCACCTCCACCCACCGCAGTGACGGTGCCGAGTCCGACAGGCACGGGCGACCTCACCTTCCAGGTGGCATCGGGCGCCACCCCCGCCTCCTTCCAGGTGCAGCCCTTCACCGGCACCCCGCCCGTGCCGGTGCCCCAGGGCTACAGCCTCCCCCACGGCCTCTACTCCCTCACCGCCGCAGGGCTGCCGCCCGGCACCGGCATCACCGTCCAGGTGACCCTGCCGGCGCCTGCCCCCGTGGGCACCGTGTGGCTGAAGCTCATGGGCGGCTCCTGGGTGGCCCTGCCCGTGGGCGACGACGACGGCGACAACGTCATCACCATCACCCTCACCGACGGCGACCAGGTCGACGCCGACGACGCCCAGAACGGCGTCATCGCCGACCCCGGCGGCCCGGCCATACCCCAGCAGCAGCCCACGCCCACTCCTACCCCCGCGCCGCCCTCGGCGCCCCCTGCCGCCCCGGGCCTCGTCTCCCTCTGGCCCTGCGGGGAGGGGGTGGCCTGCATCAGCTTCCTCCCCTCCCAGGGCGCCACCTCCTACCGCCTGGAGTCGGCCCTTGAGCCCGGCTTCAGCTTCGGGCTGAACTCGGTGGAGGTGGACGCCTCCAGCCTCCTCTGGGGCAACACCATAGTGGTGGGGATGCCCACGGGCGACATGTGGGCCTTCTACTACCGCCTCTCGGCCTGCAACGAGGCAGGCTGCTCGGGGGCCGTCTTCGTGGGCGGCATGGCAGCAAGGCGCTTCCCTGCCGGCACGACCGAGCACTGGGCCTTGGTGGTGGGCGGCTACCGCTTCCTTGGGGTGAGCTACGGCTGGGCCCAGAGCCAGGTGTCGGTGCCGGGGAAGGCCTCGGAGCTGCACCTGTATGACGGCGTGCAGGGCTACGGCGGCAGGAGGGTGTACACCTGCAGCGGGGTGCAGCCTGGCGGGAGCTGCTCCTGGCAGTGGCCCAGTAGCGACCCCTGGCTGAGCGGGTCCCAGGAGTTCCCGCCCTACGGCGAGGTGGGGGTGGCGGTGAGGCTCTCGCCCTAGCGGGAGGCAGTGTGCGAGTCGCGGGGCCCGGGGGTTAGCCCCGGGCCCCCATCGCCTGTCATGCCCTGACTGCTTGGCGCCGGCGCCTGACGGCAGGCGACACCGCACATGTCAGGGACGCCGGTTTGCTGCCGCCGTCAGCAAGAGGCATGCAGCCGGCGGGCCGCCGGTAGGGACAGGGGCCTAGGGACTGCTGCCCGGCAGGGGCTTCCAGGGCAGGGGCTGGCAGGAGGCCCAGCGAGGGCAGGGGAGGAGGGTAGTGCTCATGCCCGGCCCAGAGGGGAGGCGTAGGCTGCCCAGGGAGCTCTTGCCGCCCATAGCCAAGCTGAGAGGCTGCATCGAGACCACGGTGGCGCAGGTCATGGAGCAGCTGGGCCTTGCCCACCATGAGGGCCAAGAGCTTCTGGGGCCTCCTGACCCGCACCGCTGCCGCCATCCTCGCCCACACTGTCATCGTCCCCCAGCTGGTCTAATCCGCATATTGCGCCTGAGGGCGACCTTGTCCCCAAGCAGGCTAAGCCACGGCATCCATGCCATGCCGAACTAGGCATCGCCCGTTGGTATTAGAGCCAGGTGCTCGGGCCCCTCGGTTACGGGCCCTGGGCGTGGCGCCGGAGCCGCTCGTCCAGGGTGGCCAGCGGGAGGCCCAGGGAGCGGGCCAGGAACAGATAGGTGGCGTCGTAGGCGGTGAGGCCCGTGGCCAGGGCCAGGTCCAGCACCGCCGGATGCTCCACCTCCTCCCAGCGGATGTCTAGTGAAAGGGCATCCTGCAGCACGGCGAGGATGCGGTCCCTTTCCGAAGGATAGTGGAGGGCCTTCTTCCGGGCCACGCTGGTCAGTTCATAGGCCAGGAGGGGCGGCGCCACCAGATCGCACCCCTCCACCAGGGCCCGCGCCTCCCCTCCCCTGGGCTCGCCGAAGGCGATGGCCGCCAGGACGGAGGCGTCCACCACCTTAGCGGGCATCCCGCTCCTCCCGGAGCCACTGCGTCGCCTCGTCGCCCGTCCTTAGGCCCAGTTCCTGGACCCGGCGGTGCAGGTCCTCCAAACTCCGGCCCTGGGGAGCCAGGGCCGACTCCAGGATGGCCAGAAGTTCCCCCTGGAGGGAGCGGTGGTTCCGCCGGGCCCTTTCCCTGAGCCGTTCATACAGGTGGTCGGGCACCTTCTTGATGGACAGGTTCACAGGCATAGGCCACACCCAGCTCCTGGTTCCGCTTTGGCTCCATTTTACCACCTCACGTGTTGGCGAGAAAGGGGGAGCCGGCCTCGTGACTGTCACACGCACGGTTGGCGAGTTTTCGGAGTAGGGGAGGGGTCGGCGGTGTCGCTGAAGGGCCCCTGTGGTGCTGAGCCCATCTGGCCACCTGCAGGTGGGGCAGGAGGAAGGCCGCCTCCAGCCCGGCCCAGGATCGGATGCCGCGCATGGCCCTGGCCCGGATGCAGGTCGGCGTATGGCCTACTCGGTGCGATTGTTGGTAGTGGGCACCTGGGGGTCATGCTGGTGCAGGCAGTAGCTCTGCCAGTTCTCCGAGAGGCGCAGCACGAGGGCCTTCAGCCTCGCAAGGGGGCTATGGGGCTCCGGGCGGAGCCTTGTGAGCCCCTGCCACAGCCCCAAGAGCCTCATCACCCCGTCTGGGGGCCTATCTCTCAGGAACCCCCTCACCTCGGCGAGCATGGGGGCCCACTCCTCCCCCAGCTCCCTCTCCAGGCGCCGTAGCTCCCTGCCCGCTCAGCGCTGCAGGCAGCCCCGCCAGGAGGGCGCCCGTGGCGCGGGTCGAGAGGCCCAGGGCCCAGAGGAGGGCGGAGAGGGCGGCCGTGCGCTGGCTCTGGTGCCGCCTGTCCACCCCCTCCGGGTAGTGGCGGAAGGTGTGGCGGCAGGCGGGGCAGCGGTAGCGCTGCACGACGACCTCGCTTGTGCGCAGGTCGCGTATGGGCTTCCTGGTCTTGCCCCAGGCCTGCAGGGCCGGTGAGGAGCAGCGGGGACAAGTGCGGGGCCTACCCTCGGGCTAGGGCTTGACCTGGGGCAGCCGGATGACGATACCCTTCATGGGCGGGCACCCCCTTCGGTCTCCGTGTTGTGTGTTCTAGACCGATTATAGGGAGGGCCCGCCCTTCTTCCTCCTCCTTACCCCCCAGACCAACCGCCAAGGTTACAGTCTGGCCCTCTGGCTCTCGGCCATGAGGTAGGGCAAAGCCGCGGACGATGCGGCAGCACAGGTCCCACACCCGCGATAGACCGGTTGCGGGGAAGCCCCAGCAGTTGTAGGGCAAGGCCCTGCGGACGAGATGACCGAGGTCCTGCCGGCACGCGACCAAGGCCCCTACCTCGCAGGCCTTGCTGGCGTTATACGTAAGCGCGGAGGGGAGAGGCGGCGGCCGATCTCCTCAGCCGTGCTTCGGGGAGGTGATCGCTATGATGCGCTTCGTTCTCGGCGCCTCTGTGGGCGCTGCCGTCCTCGTTGCCCTCGCTTGCGGAGGCAAAGGGGCGGCGCCGGCTCCTACTCCCGCAGGCGCTGCACCCACGACGGTGACGGTCAGGGCGGTCAGGACGATCAGGTGGGAGAGGGACGAGCTCACGGCGCCCGCCGGCCACATCCGGGTGCGATTCATCAATGAGGATACGGGCGTGCCACATGACTTCGCCGTCTACCGTGACGAATCCCACCGTCAGCTGCTGGCCAAGACCGGACTCTGCACCGCCCCCTGCGAAGAGACGCTGGAGCTGGACCTAAGCCCGGGCATGTATCACTTCATGTGCACCGTCCACCCGGGGCAGATGGAAGGGGAGATAATGGTGCGCTAGCGTATGGGTGAGTGGCGCCACGGTTGGACAGCGGGGGCGGTGTCAGCCGTGCGTCGGCGGGCCTCAACGGGGGTTCACGCTGCCCCTTGCCGGCTCCAGGGCACGGTATAGGGCCCCCTCTCGGTGCAGTAGGACAACTTTCGCCACCTCGCTCAGGTAGCGTGGCAACCGGCGCGGGCTCAGCAGTTTGGAGCCGCTGGCGGGGGCGGCGTACGAGATAGGTAGCTCGGCCGTGGCTATCGCCGCCCGCTTGGCCAGTAGGCAGACGGCCAGCAGCCAGCCGAACGTCCCCAGCCCGGGATCGGCAGCGAGGGCCATCTGGGCAGCCTGCGGGGTGAAGGCACGGAAGCCGGTGGAAACATCGCGAACCGGCGGCGCCGCCAGGAGTGCTACGGCAAGCGAGTACGACCTGGTCAACCACTTTCGCCAGAGCGGCGCATGCCACCGGGCGCCCGGGACCAGCCGCGAGCCCACGGCCAGCTCCGCCCCGGCGTCAAGTGCCGCGACTAGCCTGGGGAGCTCCTCGGGGCGGTGGCTCAGGTCGCCGTCCATGGTCAGCAGCCTGGTGGCACCTAGGCCCAGGGCCAGCTCGATGCCCGTGTGGACCGCCGCCGAGTACCCTCGCCTCGGCCCATCCAGGAGCTGCGGTCGCAAATGGCGATCGTTGCTCGTCAGCCTCATCACCGCCTCCCGAGTCCCGTCTGTGGACCCGTCGTCGACAAACAGCGCAAGCGCCGATAGCGAGTGGGCCCGAGCTACCTCCTCCAGTCTACGCCAGAGCTGCTCAATGGCTGCCCTTTCGTTGAGGGTCGGGATCACGATGACCGTCCTCATGAGGTCACCTCCCGAATACGTGTATCCTCGACGCCGAGGCGCCGTGGGCGCGCTGGTGCGGGCGTAGCCAGCTCCACGGTCGATAAACCATGCACGCCGGCCCCTTCCTCGCCGGCGACGCCGAGGCTGACATCGGTGCTGAGGCGGGCATCGCCAGGCGCAGGGGGGTAAGAAGCAGAGAGCGGCGGCTGCCGGCGGTCAGAGCTGGCCTGGGGACAGCCGTCGGAGGGGGCGGGCGATCCCTCTAGCCTGGCCACGTACCCTATATGTCTCCCAGGTGCATCGACATGGGCAGCCAGGAAGGGACGTATCAGTATGGAGGGGGGCTTCTTCCAGCCCAAGCTCCTGTACACCGAGTCAATGTTTACCCTGTGTTCAGACCATGAGTGGAGAGGGGCGCGCTGGACCAGGACGGCCGTCTGGGTGGGCAAGAGGTAGAAGGTGGACAGGTCGTCCCGAAACACTACCCAAAGTGAATGCTGCCCGTCCCATAGCTGCACCCCGAAGGCGAGGGTGGGCCAGCCTTCGCCCACGAAGCGGAAGTTCTCTTCCGGCAGCACGGTGAGGGCGAGCTCGCAAGGGAAGGGTATCCACTGTGCCAGACCTGCCTCCGCCCACTCGTCGGAGCGCTGGACAGGAGAGTCGCCCACCTGCCCGTCCTGGTAGACCTCTAGCGCCAACGCGTGGCGCCCGGACGCCTCCCCCTCGTAGGCCCGCGCCTCATCGTTCCCACCCACCCTTACGGACGGGTCCCAACGAAACGGCGCCAGGGAGGGGCGCGTGCCCGTCCTCGGGCTCCAGAAGAAGAAGTTGGGGTTAAGTATGCCTGGGTCCCGCAGCAGGAAGTTGGAGACCCTTACAACGGCGAAGGTAGAGGCTCTGGCATCGTTCACCCTCAATGCGAACTCCTTGACCTGTAGAGAGCCTGTCTCCCCTGGGAGTCTCAGGAACAGGATCGTTGGCAGGTCGAAGGGGGAAATAACCGCCAGCTTGTAGCGAGCGGAGGAAAAGGGCGCGATAACTTCAGGCCCATAGGCTTCCAGCGGCAAGGGTAAAGGAGAGCCCATGAGGGAGAAGCGGGGCTGAACGACGGCTGCTGAGCGGTTGTGGACCTGGACGGTGAAGCTGGTGGGGGCGCCCACGGCCCAGGGGTCGTCGACCGATATCACCGTCAGTTCAAGGCGGCTTTGCGTGCGAACCAGCCCCAGGCCCGTGGCGGCCAAAAGCGTCAGCCCCAGCGCGGCCACGAGGCCCGCTGCCGGCGCGGGACCCTGCAACCACGCTTGGCCGAGCCAGCCGCTAGCCGCCGACGACGCGGGGCGCCCTGGCTCTCCCTGAGGCTCACCGCCGGCAGGGCACTCGAGCGCCAGGCTCAACATGGCGAGAGGTAGCCAGTAGACAAAGTAATTGTGGAGGGAACGATACGAGAACCAGAGAGGGATGGCGGGGAGTGCCCACAGGGCGCTTCTGAGGCGAGCGAAGAAGAGGTGGTAGGCTGCAACGGCGAGGGCAGCAGCTGCTACAGCCATCGCCAGGTAGAGGGGCCTGGGCAGAGGGGCGAGGCCCAGCTGGGTCAATAGGCTCGGACCCGACCCAAGAGGGACCATGGGCGCGATGAACGGGAAGAACGTCCCTTGGGCCCAGTCCCGCGGGTCCCCGGTGACCATGAACGGGAGGTTGGTAAATAGAAAGGTTGCGAGGGCCGTCAGGCTGAACAGGAAGACATGGGTGAGGCGACCGCGTACGCCGTGGGTGGAGTGCCCCTGGCGCCCCAGCCACACCAAGAGGAATGGGGCAGCCAGCCAGGGCGTCTGCTTGAAGGAGCAGGCCAAGCCGTAGGAGATGCCAGCCGGCACCAGCCGCCCCCAGAGGAGAAGGCGGTAGCTCGCCATGGCGAATGGGACCCACCCCCAGTCGGTCACCGCCCCCTGGGTGAAGAAGATGCTGAGGTTCAGCTCAGCCATTAGCGGCAGCCACACGAGGGGCCGTAGCCTTGCAGGTGACCACAGGTAGAGCATTGCCCAGGCCGTTAGCTCAAAGCCGAGCAGGACCCACCGGAGGTCGGCCAGCCCTAGCCACACGAACGGGACGAACGCTACCACGTGCAGGGCCGGGTAGCTCATGACGCGGTCGATGGCCGACCCGTCGAGCAAGCGAGTCAGGAATTGGGGCGACAGGCCGAATTGCCTGACCGCCTCCTCGGTCAACTGGGCACCGACAAGCCGGTAGGGATTTATGCCGTGGAGCACCGCCTCCGCGGCATAGTGAGTAAGGGCAAGGTCGTCCGTGCCATAAACAGGATTCCTCCGAGTGAAGTGCACCATGAGGGACACCACGGCGAGGAGCAGGGCCCCCCAGGTGCCTATCTCCACCCAGATCACTCGCGGGGCGGCCAAGCCCATCACAGGCAGGGCGAGTGCGCACCCGTACAGGGCCAACGTGAGGGCCACCATCTCGGGGCGCGTGAGATCGGCCTGGAAGTAAAGGACTCCCCCCGCCCAAAAGATGAAGGCTGATGCCGCTAGGGCGGCGACCGCTCTTCCCTGGCCCTCATCGGACATGGCGCGAAGACCACACCAGCGTCCGGCTGAATGTGTAGTTGGCCACGAAGGCGGCACCCACCCCGAGAACGCCGGCTGCGAGGACGGGTAGACCGAGAAACGGCAGCGTAGCCACCAAGAACCAGTTGAGCCCCACGCCCACAGCCACGGCTACGTGGTACGTCGCCAGGCGGCGCCACCAACTGGGGCACCTGGGCAGGGAAGCGAGCGCCCAGCGGTCGTTGAGGACGAAGTTGCCCAGTATGGAGAGCTCGATGGCCACCGGCGCTGCCCACGCCGGCGCAATCCCCAGTCGGGTCAGAGCCCACAGGGCTCCCAGGTTCACTAGCACCCCAAGGCCACCCACCAGCGCGAAGCGCGCCGCCAATGCCGCCTCGGCCGGAGCGCGGCAGAGGAGGGGGTGAAACGGGCGTTGCCAAGCCCCCGGCATGGGCGGCTACTCGGGAGCTGAAAGGTGTTCGCCCAGCTGGTCGAGCACCACTTCCCGGAGCGAGCGCCGGGGCTCGAACCCGAGGCTGCGGGCGCGGCGACAGTCCGACAGGAGGACAGGGACATCCACGGGTCTGGTACGGCCCGCCTGCATCGTCCGGACCAGCACCGGCCCCGCCCTCGTTTCCACGACCAGCTCCCCTGCCGAAAGCATGGCATCCCCGTTCAGGTGGAGGGCCAATAGATGTGCGTCGATGCGGGTGAGGTCAGCACGACCTTTGAAAGGGGAGCTTGGTGACCGGGCGAGGGGGTCGTCCACTCCCTCCAACCCCAGCCCGTGCACTCGCCGTACCCGCATGCCCGCTGCTTCCAGGGCAAGCAGCAAGTAAGTCAAGACCGAATTGGTACGCTCGCTGCCGAGATTGTAAGGCCTTCCGGCCTCGCCTCTTGCCGCGAGGAGGACATAGCCTTCAACGATGTCGCGGACGTGACTCCAGTCGCGAAAAGACACTACGTTCCCGAGTTCGACCACCGCTCGCTCCCCGCGGGCAACGGCAGCCACCTGGCGGGCAATGCTGGAGGTGACGAACTGGGGGCCCCGCCCCATACCCTCATGGTTGAACGCGCGGCTCACAACCACCTGGAGCCCGTAGCTGCGGGCGTAAATATGGCCCAACCACTCTGCCATCACCTTGCTGGCCGCGTAGGGCGAGACGGGGCGCAGGGGCACGTCCTCATCGATGGGAAGCTCCGGAACCCGGAGAGGGGCCGGAGTCAACCATTGCCGATCCCCTTCCGCCAGGGCGACCCGCCCATATTCCTCGCTGGAGCCAGCGACCAGCAAACGTGCCCGGGCACGGGAGAGCCGCAGGCACTCCAGCAGGTTCACCGTACCGAGGACGTTGGTCATCAGACACTCGATTGGCTGCTCAAAGGACGAACCGACGAAGGATCGGCTCGCCAGATGGAAAACGTAGTCCGGCCCCACCTCGTCCAGCACGCGCATCAGGCCCGACAGGTCCAGCACGTCCCCTTGCACAAGGCGCACGCCCCGTAGGAGCTCCCCCTTTTTCTTGTGCCAGCGATCGCTGTCATGCTGCCTATCGGCGTAGGGGTGGCGCGATAGCCCCCACACCTGCGCCCCGAGTGCCACCAGCGTCTGAGCAAGGTAAGGGCCTACGAACCCGGATATACCCGTTATGAGAACCCTCTTCCCACCGTACACGTCGTCAGCCATGGCTACCCCCTTGGGGGCTCCGCTCGACAGGCTCTTGGGCCGCCATCCTCCCGGGAGGTGGCGGCGCCGCCGGTGCACGACGGGCGGCGCCGCGGCCCGTGCGCCGCTGCGTTGCCGTCGCCATCACCCCTGCCCCCACACCACCTGCTGAGGGCTCGGGCCGTGGGGCGGGGGAGGCAGCATGCCGGTCGGACCCCGGCCTCTTGTCGCTCAGCGCGGCAGGGGTAACCCCGGCAGCGGCCAGCCTGGATGCCGCCTCTGACCGCCTTGAGGCTCCCAGATCCCTGTAGAGGCGGCGCAGCTCCAGCTTCACCGTGGACCGGGAAACCCCAAGGGCTGCGGCCATCTCTGCCACGGAGCATCCGGCTACCACCAGGCGGGCCAGCTGCAGCTGGCGCTCCTGCGAGCGAGGGGGCTGCCCCTCCACTGCTCGTAGGAGGGCCACCGCCTCCGGCCGCAACAGCGACAGGCCCAGGCTCGCCGCCCTGGCCGCCCGAACGAGGAGCTGCAGGTCGTCCGGAGCCACCACCGCCGTAGCCCCCTGGCGGAGGAGGAAGAGGTCACTCCTGGGATCGCCGGTACCCAGGGCCACCACCGGGCGCCCCTTCTTAAGGGCTTCCCCCAGCGAAGGGGGGTCGGCCACCACCACCCCTGCACCCTGGACGACCCTCAGGCCCTGGCGGCGCAGGAGACGGACCAGGCCCAGCCTCATGACCTCGTTCACGGCCATGACCTCCACCGACACCGTCGTCCCCATGGGCCTTCCCCCGTCCAGGCCGGCCCGGCCGACCGATCGCGATCGCCCCATCGGCCCTGCCTTCCTGCCGGCAGCCCCGGGCTACCCCTCAAGCCTCTGGCCGGGTGAGCGCCTCCAGCGGCACCGGCCGGTACCGGCAGGGGCAGCCCGCCCCGCCCGGGCAACGCTCGGCAGCCTCCCACGACCAGTCCGTATCGGGCCGCTGCCTGAGGTAGCCTGCCGCCTCCTGCCGACCGGGGAAGAGCCTCACGTCCACAATGCGCCCCTGCCGGTCGCGGGCGATGAGGACCACCATTGCCACCGCCGTGTGACCTCCCTCCTTGCCGACAGCCTCGCCTGGGGGCAGCGCTGTCAGGATGCAGCCACGAGGCGAGGTGCCCTCGCTGTGCTGGGTTATCACCTGCTATCATCGGGGGGGGGGGCGATGTCAAGTGGCCAGGGAGGGCCCTGCACACAAGTGGCCATAAGGACAATCTTCGTGCACCCCATAGGCAAATGGGCTAGGGCCACCCCCAGCCGCGACTGTCACACGCACGGTTGGCGAGTTTTTGAGGAGGGGAGGGTGGGCGCTGTCCCTGAAGGGCCCCTGTGGTGCTGAGCCCATCAGGCCACCTTCAGGTGGGGCAGGAGGAAGGCCGCCTCCAGGCCGGCCCAGGACTTGATGCCCCGCATGGCCTTGGCCCGGATGCGGAAGCGGCCTATGGCCTGCTCGGTGGGACGAGGGTAGTGGGCACCTGGGGGTCATGGTGGTGCAGGCAGTAGCTCTGCCAGTTCTCCGAGAGGCGCAGCACGAGGGCCTTCAGCCTCCCAAGGGGGCTGTGGGGCTCTGGACGGAGCCTTGTGAGCCCCTGCCACAGCCCAAAGAGCCTCATCCCCCCACCTGGGGGCCTATCTCTCAGGAGCCCCCCCACCTGGGCGAGCAAGGGGGCCCACTCCTCCCCCAGCTCCCTCTCCAGGCGCCGTAGCTCCCTGCCCGCCCAGCGCAGCAGGTGGAAGGTGCACACCTGCTGCCTGAGCCCCAGCTTCCTGGCGAGGAGGCGATAGCTCCCCAGGTCGTCCGTCACCAGCACCTCCACCCCCAGCCGCCGCAGGAGGGGCAAGAGGGCCCTCATGAGGGCCTCAGCGTCCCTCTCGTCCACCTGGAGGAGGGCCAGGGGCAACCCCTCCTCCATCTCCACCGCCACCACCAGCCCCCTACCCTTCCCTTTGAGCCTCGCCCAGAGGCCGTCCAGCCCAAGGCAGGGCACCCGCCTTGCGGCCAGCAGCCCCTTCACCTCCCGCAGGAGCAGGAGGACGTCCCGCCAGACGGTCATGGCCGAGAGGGCCACCTCCAGCCCGGCCAGGAGGGAGGCCGTGGCGCGGGTCGAGAGGCCCAGGGCCCAGAGGAGGGCCGAGAGGGCGGCCGTGCGCTGGCTCTGGTGCCGCCTGTCCACCCCCTCCGGGTAGTGGCGGAAGGTGTGGCGGCAGGCGGGGCAGCGGTAGCGCTGGACGATGATCTCGCCTGTGCGCAGGTCGCGTATGGGCTTCCTGGCCTTGCCCCAGGCCTGCGGGGCCGGTGAGGAGCAGCGGGGACAGAGGACGGCGGGATAGCCTCAGGCGCCGCTATCGCGGCTGTTCAAATCGGGAAGTGACGGCTGTTCTCGCCCTTCGCCGGGTGGTAGGCTCTGGGCTCGCACGGCACTCACCTGCTGGGCGAGGAATGCCAGGCCTGAGCGCAGCTCTTGATAATAGTTCTGAATCGTCGTCAGAGGCTTTGCGAGTCTGGTCTCTGCATCGTGCTCGAGGCGCTCCAGCCGGCGCTGTACGTCGCTCAAGGTATGGGCGAGCCGCTCCATATCGATGTCCTGGGACGCTTCCAGGACGGTGTGCATCAGCAGGAGCACATACGGCAGGAAAAGGCTGTGGCCGACCACGATGATGCCATCTCGGGCCAGCTCGGGCAGTGCCGCCAGTGCCAGCCGGTAGAGGCCATCGGGAACGACAACCAGAGCGAACGGCATGGATGTGTTCGGATCGATATACTGGCGGACCTCGGAGGCGCGGCGCCGTAGCACATTTTCCGCCTCTTGCCGCAGCCTGCGAAGGGCCTCGGGGTCGTCCTCTGCTGTATCGGCGGGCACCAGCATCTCGGCGGGGAACTTGCTGTCCACAGGCAGCAGACGGCCATTGGGTAGGCGGATGGCAAACTCCACCGTCTTGGTGCCGACCCGGTGGTTGCGCACGTGCCATGCCGGTGGCAGCACTCCCAGCAGCTCCTCCACGATCCTCTCCCCGGCAAGCCCCCGGCCGGGGCTGCCGGCGATGATGCCCTCGACACGGCGTATAGACTGCACAAGGACCCGTCGCTCCTCCTCCCGCGCCTCCAGGAGGCCGCGCAGAGAAGCGAAGCCTGACCGCATGTCGTCCAGGGCCTTGGTAAGGGACTCTGCCCCCTGGTACGTTGCCACCAGCTTGTCGCGTATCTCGCGTCCTTCTTGCTGGAGCGAGCGCACGGTAGCGAGGATCTCGCCGATGCCTTGCCGGAGAGCGGTGTCCTCCTGGGGCCTCTGGCCTGCCCACGGGCGGGTAAGGATGGCCACTACAGAGGCGGCCACCACCGCGGCCACGATGGCAACCATGACTTCGGTAGCCATAGTTGCTACGACCCCCATTATATAGCCCGGGCGATGGCGGTCATGGGCGGCGGGCGGCAAGTGCTCACAACCTCTCCACCGCCTCCTCCATCTCCTCCTTCCGCGGCCTCGTGTACCTGGCCGTCGTGGCAAGGCTCCTGTGCCCCATGAGCTCCGCCACTATCACCAGGTCTGCTCCTGCCTCCCTCAGCAGCCGGGTCGCATAGGTGTGCCGCAGCGTGTGCGGCGTCACCCCCTCCAGGCGGGCCCGGCGGGCAAGCGTTCGCACGATGGTCCAGACGCCCCCTGGGGTTAGGGGGCCCCGCTGGCCCACGAACAGCTGCCGCCAGGGCACGTCGCCCCGGACGAGCAGGTATTCCCTCAGCACCCGCCTCGCCTCGGCAGGAAGGGGGACGCGGCGCACCCGTCCCCCTTTGCCCCGCACCACCAGCTCACCCTTTCTCTGCGCAAGCCGCACGTCCTCCAGGTGGAGGGAGCACAGCTCACCTGCCCGCAGGCCGGTGTAGGCGAGCGTGACCACCACTGCCCGGTGCAGGATGTTGCCGGAGGCGTAGGCCTCCCGCAGGAGGCGCCGCAGCTCGGCCGCCTGGAGGGCCCTCGGTGCGCCCCTCTCTGCGGTCGGCAACGGCAGCCCGTCCAGGGGGGAGCGAGCGACCGTCCCGCGGGCCACGAGGAAGCGATAGAAGGAGCGGAGGGCCGAGAGCGCCCGTGCCACCGTGGCCGGCCGCTGCCGGCGCTCCCCCAGCAGGTCCTGCCTGTAGAGGGCGGCATCGTCCCGCAGGACGGCGCAGGGGTCGAACTCCCTCTCCGTCGTCCTCTCCCACCAGCGGGCGAAGGCCTCCACATCCTTTAGGTAGCCGGCCACGGTCCTCTGTGAGCGCCCCCTGGAGAGGAGGTCCCGGCGCCACTCCCCCAGGAGGTGGGAGATGCCCGCCATGCTACCGGCCTCCATCTGTTGTCTCCAGGTCTCCCAGGGCGTCGCGTGGCACGAGCCATGCCCGTCCCAGCTGCCTTGCCCTGGGGACCTCGCCCCCTCTCGAGCCGGCGCGCCAGCTCCTCGGCCGGGATGCCCACGAGCGCCGCCGCCTCGGCCACGGAGAGGAGCCTTCCCCGCCCCATGTCCCGTGCCACCACCCATGCCTCTTCGAGCGCCTGCAGGAACGCGCCGTCGCCAAGGAGGGCCTCCCAATCGGGAGCGAGGTGCCCTCTCATCGTGAAAATGCCGCTCGGGTCGAAGGTATGGCTGTAGGCCTGCTCCACCTCCGGTGGTGGGACGACCGACACCGACCACCCGGTGAGGGCCCCTGCCACGAGCGAGGCATACCAGGCGGCCCCCCGGGGGTCTGCTCCCTGGGCCAGGGCGCCATCCATGACCGCGTTGAGGATGGCCTCTGCCAGGTGTGGGTCCGCGAGGTCATCGGGCGAGGCCAGGTCCAGGGCTTCTACCTCCTCGGGCAGATGGACCGGGAACGGCAGCAGCCTCTCCAGCAGCGTCGGCATCTTCATGATGCGGTCCTCCCTATGGCGGCATCCTGTGGCAAGAGGGCCATGACGGCCATGAGGCCGCGGGCCGTCACGGGAGATGCGTCCTCGCCGGGACCGCCGCGGGCATGGGGCCGGACGAAGGTGTGACCCGGTGGCACCGGCACGCCGTAGGAGGCGGCGGCTGCCAGGGCGTCCGCCGAAGGGGACCAGCCCGGTGGCAGCCGGCGCAGGTGTCCCCTCACCATGGCCGCCGCCCGGCGGACGGTGGCCCTCTCCCGGGGCGATGCCCAGAGCCGCGTCCCTTGGGCGAGCGTCCCCCGGCGCGGCGGCGCCGGCAAGGGGCGTCCCGTGGCGGTGCCGGCGGCCCTGGAGGCCGCGACCCCGGAGGCGGCGGCCGTGCCCCCTTCCTCCCTGCGGCGCCGCGGCATCCCCGCCTCGCCCGCCACCGTGAGGTCGCGGTAGGCCGCTGCCAGCAGCAGGTGCACAAGGGGCAGGAGGCGCCGGGGGATGAGGGGGCTCCCGTCCCAGTCCGGCGCCGGCTCCCACCGGAAGGGGCCCAGCAGCCCTTCCCTGCCGGCGATGGCCGCCCAGACGGCCCCACCCTCTGCCCAGAGCCGCAGCTCCCGCAGGCCCAGGGCCGCCACCTCCCGCGGCGGCAGGACCCGCAGCGCCCCTTCCACGGCGTAGCGCGCCCGCCCGCGGGCCTCCTCCAGGAGGGAGCGGGCCATGGCGAGGCCTGCGTCAGGGTCCATATGGACGAGACTTATCTGGGCCCCGCCGGGCGGCGCCTTTTCTCCCTCTCCCAGCAGGTGGCGGAGGCCGGGGCGCGACAGGCCCGTCCCCACGGCCTCGGCATATACGGCCCAGGCATGCCCCTCGGTTCCTGCTGGGACGGCTACGGCGCCCATGGGCCCGGCGGCGCGCTCTATGCCCCAGGCCATGGCGGCGGCGGCCGCCAGGTCCGCGAGCGCCTCCCACCGGCCGCCGGGCCGCCAGAGCCGGCGCAGCCGGCCGGCCGTCTCCTGCCGCCAGAGGAGCCTGGCGAGCCTGAGGAGGGCCTGGGCGGCCGCCGAGGTCGACGGCGCCGTGGGCCTCTGGTCGCCCCGGGCCGCCGCCTCGGCGCAGGCGGTCGCCAGCTCGTCCCGTCCCATGGGTGCGGCGTGGGCGTCCACCCCGACCAGCTCCGGTGCAGCCCTTGCGGCAAGCGCCGGCGCCCGGCCGGGCCGCCTCTCGGCCCGGGCCGCCAGCAGGCAGGCGCAGGCAAGCCGCAGCGGCAGCACGCCCTCGTGCTCCTCGACGGCCCGCAGGGCCGAGAGGGGGTCCTGGCGGCCCCAGCGGCGGAACATCACCAGCAGCTCGGGCCTCCCGAGGCCCGGCACGACGCCGCTCACGCCCACGAGCTCGGGCGGCGCCGGCGCCCCGGGCGTCCCCTGCCACTCCTGCCACTGACCCCCTGCGGCCACGAGCTCATCGGCCAGGCCCACCAGGGCCTCGCCCCGCGGCGCCCCGAGGGCGAGGGGCACGATATCGATCCACGGCCCCTCCGGTGGCCCCAGCTCCACCCCGCCCGAGGTGACTACCGTGCGCATGGTTAGCGGTCGCTATATGTTGCTTGTTGCCATTATATCACGACTTTTTCTGCCGGCACCGGCCGTAGGTAAGGGGTCGTGGCGAAATTATATCGCCGGTTTTCGGCCCGTAACGGGGCCTGAGGGGTCCGGCGCCCGTATTGGGGGAGGCGGCGGGGGGTGGCTGCTCTCGCGAGCCAATGCCCATTGGATGGGGACTTTATCTTGCAAGCTGGAGAAGGGTCTGGCAGGGCATGCGCGGGGCGCCGTCGCCGGCGCCGGCGATGCTGTATACTTGAAGCAAGCGGTGGAGGCCCTGCCTCCACCATCCCTCCTGGGGCCCCTGCGGCGGAAAGGAGGTGCGCCCGTCATAAGGCCGGGCAGGGGCCCAGGGGCGGGCGCCTTGCGCCCGCCCCCTTGCCCAGAGGCCGGCCCCGGTGGGGGCCGCCTCCCGAGGGGTGGACCGAGAGGTCGCCCCTCCCGCGCCGGGCCCTGCCCGGCGAGCGCAGCGCCCCCTGGGGCGCTGCACCCCCCAAGCGGGCCGGCGTGCCGGTCCGCCGAGCGCAAGGCCCCGAGACTTGGGGCCTTCACCCCCTCGCGGCCCCAAGGGCCGCCGTGACTCCCTGAGGCGGGCCCCGTTACGGGCCCATGGCGGGGCCCGCCCCGATATCCACCGGACGCCGCATGGCGTCATGCCCGGCCCGCCGCCTGCCGTCCCGGCGTCGGGCCGAGGGATCGAGCGACAGGGAGGTGATGACGATGGAACGCCTGCACCCGTCTTGCCACGGCTTCGGACTCCATATCCCCTCGCAGGTGCCGGCGGGGGTGCTGTCCCCGGGCGATGCCCGCTCGCTCTTGAGGCAGCTCAGGCGCCGCGGCCTGGGCGTGCGCCCCACGGCGCGGGGCGTGAGGCTCCTGCACCCTGCCGGCGTCCCCGCCGCCCTGAGGGAGCGCCGGCGGCTCGGCGACGCCTGCGCCTCCCTCCTCAGGGAGTACATGGTCGGGAGGGCCATAAGGCGCTGCCGGGCCTTGAGGGCGGTCCTTGCCGCCCTCGTCTCCCTGCGGGGCAGCGCCCCTGCCGCCCTCGTGGCGGCGGTGGCAGGGATGGACGAGGCCTATGTGGGGCGCATGCTGCTCCTTCTGGAGAGCTGGGGCGTCGTCACCACAGGAGAGCGCCGGCGTCCAGAGACCTCATGGAGGGAGTGGCGTGTCGTTGCGGAGGGGATACCTGTGGGAACGGCCGGCCGGCAGCAGGCCGGAGGACGATGGGTGCTGTGATATACTGGTGGCCAGTAGAGCATATGTTCGGAGGTGCGACGCGTGGAGGCCCGTGACGATGCGCCTATCGTCGGGTATGTGCTGACGAGCGATGAGCAAAGTCCCGTGTCCTTCCACATGGTGCTAGCGCCCGGCGTCTGGCTGCAGATGGACGATGTAGTCTATGCTGCGGCGCCCATGCCCGGCGGCCGGCCCTATACCGTGTGGGGCGCCGTCGATGCTCTCCGGACGGCCTATGAGGGCACCGGCTACAGCTCCGATGCCCTCCTGGCCGTAGAGGGCCGTATCCCGACGCGGCAAGTGACGGTGGCCCATGTCAGGGGGCTCAGGACGGAGCCGGCCACCATGGAGGCGCCCCTCCCGCCGGGAACGGCCGTGCGGCTGGCGATGGGGCGGGAGCGAGAGGTGGCCCTGGGCTATGACGTTATGGAGCGCCGCTTCCCTCTGGGCCTCGACAGGGGCGGGCATGTAGTCTGGGGCAACCTCGACTTCCTGAACGGCGTCCACGGGGCCCACGTGAACATCGCCGGCATCTCGGGCGTCGCTGCCAAGACGTCCTATGCCGTCTTCCTTCTGTATGCGCTTTTCCTCCACCCTGAGTCGTCGCAGCACCTGCGCACCGCCCGGGCCGTCATCTTCAACACCAAGGGTGAGGACCTGATGCACCTGGACAAGCCTGGGGCCGGCCTGACGGGCGAGGAGCGGGCCATGTACGACGCCCTGGGGCTGCCGGCGGCGCCCTTCCCGGACGTCGCCTTCTGGGCGCCGCCCAGGCGTGACTCCTGGGACCATGACATGGAGCCTGCCACCGTAAGTCGCCTGGAGGGCGTGCGCGTCATGGCCTGGAGCACGCGTGCCTTCTGCCAGGAGGGCCTGCTCCCCTATATCTTTGCCGAACCGGACCGTGAGGGTAGCCAGCTGGAGCTGGCCATCACTGTGGCCACGTCCTATCTGCGGGAGCTTGCTGCGCAAGTTTCCACAACGCAGGCATCGGTGAAGGCAGGCGACACGACCATCGTCACTTACGACGACCTGGTGGACCATCTTATGGCCAACCGGGATGATGTCTTCGGCAGGGCACGCATAGCTCCCGGCACGCAGGACGCCTTCCTCCGGCGCCTCCATGGCGCGGCAGGCGCCCTGGAGCGGCTGGTGAGGGGCAGGCTGTCGCCCGAGCAGGAGGCAGCCCACCGGTTCGACCTGGGGGCGGCCCGGGTCCATGTCGTCGATATTCACGACCTGCCCGAGGCGGGCCAGCGGTTCGTGGTGGGAGCGGTCCTGCGACAGCTCTTTGAGGACAAGGCTACCCGGGGCCAGCGGGAGCCGCTGCTCTTCGTGGTCCTGGACGAGCTCAACAAGTATGCGCCCAGGGCCGGTCGCAGCCCCATCAAGGAGATGGCCATGGAGATGGCCGCCCGGGGCAGGAGCCTGGGGCTGGTCCTCATCGGCGCCCAGCAGATGGCCAGCGAGGTGGAGCCTGCCGTGGTAGCCAACTGTTCCTTCCGCGCCGCCGGCCGGCTGGACCCGGCCGAGGCGCAGCGGGACACATACAGCTGGCTGCGGAGTGCCCGCTCCCGCATCGACCTCCTGCGCCCGGGCGCCCTCTTCGTCTCGCAGCCGGACATCTCCATGCCGGTCCTGGTCCGCTTCCCTCGGCCCGCCTGGGCGACGCGGCCCGACGAGGCGGTGGAGACGGAATCGTGGCAGGACATCTTCCGGTGACGGCCTTGCAGAGAGGAGGGGAAGGGATTGCGCTTTCTGCACACTGCCGACTGGCACCTGGGGAAGACCCTGCGCCACCTGTCGCGCCTTGACGAGGCGTGGGCCGTCCTGCAGGAGGTGCTGGGGATCGCCATTACGGAGCGGGTCGACTGCGTCCTCATAGCAGGCGACGTCTATGACTCGCTGATGCCTCCGCCCGAGGCAGAGGAGATGGTCTACGAGCTCTGCCGCCGGCTGGTGGAGCGCCGCATCAGGGCAGTCATCATCGGGGGCAACCACGATCACCCCCGGCGCCTCGCCGCGGCCGGCCGCATCCTGGACCTGGTAGGGGTCCACGTCCTGGGAGAGGTGGACCTGCAACGAGAGGAGCGGCACGTGGTGTCGGTGCCGTCGCGCGACGGGGAGGAGGAGGCGACGGTGGCCATGTTGCCCTGGCTCAGGGAAGGCGTTGCTCGCCGGTGGGCACACCTGACGGGCGAGGCCCCCGAGTCGCCCGTCGCCAGGTACGCCGAGGTGCTGAAGAGGGCCATGGCCTGGCTTTCGGGCCTGGTCCGTCCAGGCAAGGTGGCCGTCCTGCTGGCCCACCTCATGGTGGACGGCGCCGTGGTAGGGGGCGCCGCCGCCGGGGAGCGGGAGCTGCACCTGGGCCAGGTCTATGCCGTGCCGCCGCAGATGCTGCCCAATGGCTTCCACTACATCGCTCTGGGCCATGTCCACCGGCCCCAGGAGGTGAAGGCTGCCCCCTCCCCTGCTCGGTACGCCGGCTCCATCATGCAGCTGGACTTCGGTGAGGAGGGGCAGGAGAAACAGGTGGTGCTGGTGGACATCGACCCAAGGACGCACACGGTGCACGCAACGCCCGTGCGCCTCTCGGGCGGCAAGCGCCTGGCATCCCTGGGGGCACCAGACCGGCCTCTGCCCATGTCGGAGCTGGAGAAGCTTGCTGGGACCCCCATGGACGCCGACTACCTCCGTGTCTACGTCCGGGCCGAGGGCCCCACGACGGGCCTCCTGGCGCAGGTGCAAAAGCTGCTGCCCGGGGCTGTGGACGTCATCCCCGTACGGGCAGGCAGCTCCGGCGGCGAGGAGAGGGTTCCCCTCCGGACCCTGCAACCCGACGAGCTCCTGTGCCTCTATCACAGGCGCGAGTATGGCCGGGACCCTGACCCGGAGGTCATGGCCCTCTTCCGGCGGCTGTGGGACGAGGTGGCGCATGAGGCCCGTTAGGCTCACGCTGGAGGGGTTCACGGCCTACCCCGACCGCATCGTGGTGGACTTTTCGGGGTTGGACCTCTTTGCCGTCACCGGCCCTACGGGTGCCGGCAAGACGTCCCTCATCGATGCCATGGCCTATGCCCTCTATGGGAGGGCGCCCCGTCTCGATGGGCAGGGCAGGGCGGTCCGGCAGCTCATCAGCCAGGGCAGGGGCCGCATGCGCGTTGCCCTGGAGTTCGAGTGTGGCGGCCGCCGCTACCGCATCGCGCGGACGGCATCGGCCCACCCGTCGGGGCGGACGGAGGTGCAGCTGGAGCGGTTGGGGCCTGACGGGGACCGAGAGGAGCTGCTGGCCGACCGGGCAGGGGAGGCCGAGGCGAGGGTGCGGGCCATCGTGGGGATGGACTACGACGCCTTCACCCGCTCGGTGGTCCTGCCCCAGGGCCAGTGGCAACGTTTCCTGCTGGGGGGCCGGGCGGAGCAGGACCGGGTCCTGGAGGACCTGCTGGGCCTTGAGCGGTACCGGGAGGTGATGCGGCGGGCAGGGGAGCTTGCCGCCGTCCACCGGTCGCGGGCAGAGGAGGCCGAGAGGCGCCTCGGCGGGGAGCTGGCAGGTGCTACCCCTGAGCGGCTGAAGGAGCTGAAGTTGGCGCTGCTGCGGCTCAGGCACGCGGCCGCCTTGGCGGAGGCGACCTGCAAGACGGCGGGCGACCTCCTCTCCGGGGCGGCAGCGCTGTCCCGCCTGCGGGCCGACCTCCGCAGGGAGGCGCAGGAGGTGGAGAGGCTGGAGGCCGAGGCCGAGGGCGCTCGTGCCCAAGCGGAGCGACTCTCCGGCGACGAGGGGGCCCTTGCGAGGAGGCTGCAGGAGGTGGGGGAAGCGCTGGCGGCCCTGGAGTTCTCGGCCGACACTTACGCTGCGGCGCGGGATGCCCTCCGCACCGCCCGGGAGCTCCTGGACCTGCGGGAAGAGCTGGCCCGGCTGGAGGATGCCATCGCTGCTGCCGCCGCCGAGCTGGTGGCGACGGAGAGGGAGGAGGGGCAGGCCCGAGAGGCGGCCGCCGCGGCCGAGCGCGAGCTGGAGGGGGCTGAGGCCCGGCTGGAGGCGGCACGGGAGGCGGCCCACGCCGCTGCTGCTGCCCTGAGGCAGGCCGAGACGGTGGCGCGGGACCTGGCCGATGCCGTCCGCCAGGTCGAGGAGGCGGAGCGGAGGCGGCAGGAGGCGGGGCGTCGCTTGGCCGCTGCCCGCGGCCGGCTGGAGGCGGCCCGCGCCTGGGAGGAGGCGGCTATCCGGCTGGAGGAGGTACGGCTCGCCCATGCCGCCCACCTTCTGCGGGGCCGCCTCCGGGAGGGGGAGCCCTGTCCCGTCTGCGACCGGCCGGTGGAGGCGGCGCCCCCTGCGGGCCGTGTGCCCGCCCTGGCGCAGGCGGAGGGTGCCTGCAAGGCTGCCGAACGGGCGCTGGACGAGGCCCGCCGGGAGGAGGCCGCCGCCAGGGCAGATGTCCGGGCGGCGGAGGAGGCGATGAGGGCGGCAGAGGAGCGCCGGGAGACGGTGGTTTCCCGGCGCGACGGGCTGGCACGGCGCCTGGCCGAGGCGGCAGGGCCACCCGACGCGGCGCCCGATGTCGTCCTGGGCCGCCTCCGGGAGAGGGCTGCCCGTGCCCGGGAGGAGGCGGGACAGGCTGCGGCGGCCGTAGAGAAGGCGAGGCGCCGGCGCGATGCCGCCGCGCAGGCGCTGCAGCGGGCGACCGCCCGCGAGGCGGCGGCGCGGGAGCGGCTGCAGGGGCTCGAGGAGCGGCGCTGCCAGGTCGCCGCGCGGGCTGCCTCCCTGGAGGAGGGCCTGGGCGCCCTGGACCTGGGCCGCCTGGAGGAGGAGGCGGCCCGGTTGGAGGAGAAGAGGCGCCGTCATGAGGAGCTCCTGCGGGAGCAGGACGCCGTCCGTCGGGAGCTGGAGGAGGCCCGCCTCCTGCTGGCAAAGGCGCAGGAGCAGGCGGCACAGCTCGAGAGGCGGCTCGGGGAGGCCCGGGAGAGGGCGGAGCGTCTAGAGCGGGAGGCCGATGCGGCGGCCGCCGACCTCGCCCGCCGGCTGGAGGAGGCGGGGTGGGAGGCCGAAGCAGCGGCCGTGCGCCGGGGGGAGGACGTGCTGCCGGCGCTGGAAAGGCGCCGCCAGGCGGCCCTGGTGGAGATGCAGAGGGCGGACCACGAGATAGGGCGCCTGGAGGGGGAGATGGCCCGCCTCGAGGACGACATCAGGACGGCGGCAGAGCTGCGGCGCCGGCTGGAGGGGGACAGGCGGGCGGCAGCGGTGGCGGAGGCGTTGGCCGCCATCCTTCGGGCCGACAGGCTGCAGGCCTTCATCCGGCAGGAGGCGATAGGCGCCCTCGCCGCCGAGGCCTCCCGCCTCCTGGAGCAGCTCTCGCGGGGGCGCTACACGCTCTCGGCAGGCGCCGACGGCTTCGTGGTAGTGGACCACTGGCACGACTCCGAGCCGCGGCCGGCGGCGACGCTGAGCGGGGGCGAGACCTTCCTGGCCTCTCTGGCCCTGGCCCTGGCCATGGCCGAGGCGCTGCCGTCCTACATGGGTGATGCCGGAGGCGGCGCCCTGGAGAGCATCTTCATAGACGAGGGCTTCAGCCACCTGGACGAGGAGACGCTGGACCTGGCAGCGTCGGCCCTGGAGGAGCTGGCGGTGGGTGACAGGATGGTAGGGGTCATTACCCATGTGGCTGCCCTGGCCGAGCGCCTGCCCGCTCGCCTGCGGGTGGTACGGGACGGCGGCAGGTCCACGGTCATCCGGGAGGAGTGAGGGTGGAGCTGTGTGCCATCCGCTGGGAGCTGTCGGCGGACGACGCCGTCGTGCCTCTCCTGAGGCCTGACCCCTGGACGGCGCCCCTGGAGGCGATGGCGGCCGGTGAGGGCTGGCAGGAGGACGATCCCGAAGAGGAGGACCCCTCCCGGCGCCTGGACCTGACGGTGGAGCTGCCGCCTGAGGAGTGGCAGCCCATCGACGGGAGGGGGGACCTCGTGGCCATCGCCTTCGTGGATGGTGTGTGCCGGGTAGAGGCAGGCCTGGCCGTCTGGACCGAGGCCGGCCCCATCTGGGCCCTCATGGGCGCCTGCGCTGCCGGCGCGGTGCTCTGCACGCCCGGCAGTGCCGAGGTAGTGGCACAGCTGCAGGACCGCCTGGTGGTGATAGGGATGCGGCGCGTGCCCGAGGGGACGGCTGTCCTCACTGTGGGCAGCTCGGCCCTCCGCTACCGCCTGGTGGCAGCGGGCGCCGGCGACCGCCGCTCGGTCCATAGGGGCCTGCTGTCGGCTATGAGGCAGCTGGAGGCGGAGGTGGCCGGTTCCCTTCCTCTGCCGCAGGGAGGGGTCATCGTTTTGGACGGCCTCCTCCCTTTCCATCCCCATCATGAGATGGCCGGCAGGATGGTGGTAGGGATGATAAAGGAGCACCGGCGCCTGTACCTACATGGGACGGCGCCCCTGGCCTGCCTGCGTCGCCTGGGGACGGGCCAGAGGACGCCCCTCTTCTTGATGGAGCGGGACCGCCCGCCGGCGCGCCTCTATTCCTGGTACCAGCGGGTAGCCCCTGCAGGGCCCGTAGGGCACGCGCTGAGGGGCATCGTGCGGCTGGAAGCTTGGGCTGAGGGGGGCATCGAGCAGGTGAGGCGCATCGCCGACCTGCTGGCGGGCCAGCTACCGCTCTATGCGCCCGACGGCTATCGGGACCGCCGGGCGCCGGCCAACCCCTACCCGGTGCTGGCCCTGGAGGAACATCTGCGCCGCTCCCTTGGCGATGGCCGCTGGATAAGGCGGCAGGTCCAGGCTGCTCTGGCAGCGTTCGGCGGACCGTCGTCGCCTAAAGTCAGCGGCTTTATATAGGCATGCAGGGATGGCAGCTCTCTAGGCCCGGCGAGCATCTGTGCATCCTCTTATGCCTGTCAGGACAGGTGCCGGAGGACGGCCACCACCCTCCCCTGAACCTCCACGTTGCCGGCCTCGACGTATATGGGGGCCATGGCCTCGTTGGCCGGCTGCAGGCGCACCCGGTCGCCCTCGCGGTAGAGGCGCTTGAGGGTGGCCTCCCCCTCCCGCTTGAGCCAGACGGCCGCCATCTCGCCGTCGTGGACGGCAGGGGTGGGCTCCAGGACGACGATGTCGCCGTCGCCGATGAGGGCGTCAACCATGGAGTTGCCCCTGACCCTCACGGCGAAGACGTCCTGGCGGTCTCCCACCAAGGCGGCCGGCAGCTCCAGGACATCCTCCCATGAGGGTGACCAGGCGTCCTCGCCGGGCACGGGGATGGGATCGCCTGCCGCGATGGCGCCTACCAGGGGGACGGGCACGAGCCTCGGCCTCTGCCTGCCCGCCGGGCGGACGAGCTCCATGGCCCGCGCCCACCCCCGGTCGCGGCGGATGTAGCCCCGCCGCTCCAGGATGCGCAGGTTGTAGTCTGCCACCGAGGTAGAGCTGAGGCCGCACCCCTCCTGTATCTGGCGGATGCTGGGAGGGTAGTCGTGCTCCGCGATGAAGCGGCGGACGAACTCCAGGACCTGCCGCTGCCTGGGGGTCAGGTCGTCCATGCCCGTTTCCGGAACTTATGTTCGTTAAGGCCAGCGTAGCGCTGCCCCGCGTGGCCTGTCAACGGGCATGTGGCGCAGGCGGCCTCGCCGCTGGCCGTTCCTGCCGGGGCCCCTGCTCAGGGGTCGTAGGGGTCGTTGAAAACGTTCTCGCAGGAGACGGTCTCGCCGGGTCGCCGGTAACAGGTGTCCGTGCCCTGGCCGCCGTTGAAGCTGTCTACGCCGGGCCCGCCGATGAGGACGTCGTTGCCCTGGCCGCCCGATAGGGAGTCGTTCCCGCCCCCGCCCAGGACGCAGTCGTTGCCGCCCCCGGCGTTGATGCTGTCGGCGATAGACCTGCCCAGTATCAGCTCGCTCTGGTTGCCCGGCGTGCCGGGGCTCCCGCCGATGTAGACGATGCGCTGGAGGGAGGAGCGGATGGGGGCACACTGGGGCGGCGCGTAGTCCTGTGCCTTGAGCGCGTCATTGCCGGCGTAGTTTCTCGCCTGCACATTGTCCAGCCGGGTGGGGGGCACGCTGTTGGACGCCGCAAGGCCCCGGGCGGCCCCAAGGAGGATGACGGCCACCGTCACGAGGAGCAGGAGCCTCATGCCCCCGCCCCCTTCCGGGGAGCCTCGCGCCCCTTGCGCCTACCCTCGGCCGCCCTCCACAGGTAGGCAGCGCCGGCCGTGCGGACGACAAGGGAGCCGTCGGGGTAGGCGAGCACCGGGGCGGAGGCAGCCCTTGCCGCCCTCACCAGGTCGGCGACCCCTGCCACGGGGACCGCCCCTTCCTCGGAGGGTGCAGGCCCCTCGGCCTGCACCACCGGCGCCCCGAGGAGGCCGGCAAGCCCCGCCGGCGTGCGCAGGGCGAGCAGGGCGGCCCCTGCCGCGAGGGCCAGGACACCGCCCCCTGCCCACAGGAGGTAGAGGCCCACGCGTCCCGCCGTCGAGAGCGGGAGGCGCGCCGCGCCTAGCCCTACCTCCCGGGGCCGCTCCAGCGGCACGATGGCCGTCCTGTCGATGGCGGGGGCAAGGAGGCCCTGGACCCGGCCGTCGGGCGGCGGCTCCAGGGCGGCCTGGCGCTCGTCCAGGCGGAAGGGCAGGCTGAAGGAGGCATCATCGGTAAGGGGCCTGCCGGCCAGGTCCCCCTCCAGGTGGACCTGGGCCGTCACCTCCAGGCGGGCGGCCGTCAGGGGGAGGCCCGTGGCCTGGGCCACCTCCTGCCAGAGGGCTGTCACCTGGGCCAGGTCCAGCGTGCCCGTGACGGCCGTCTCGTCCCCTTGCAGGGGCACGGGCCCGGCGAGGGGGATGGTGCGGCGCCAGCCGGTGGGGGAGTAGTCGCCCACCGTGGCGTAGAGGGTGATGTGGCCCCGGCGCCCCTCCACCTCGGCCGGCGGCCGGTAGCGGAAGGTGAAGGTCACCGGCCGCACCAGCCGCAGGAAGAGGGGCTCCCCCGTGCGGGCGGTGGCGCCGTCCTGGTAGACCGGCATGAGGGAGGGCGCCGTATAGGACCACTCGCCCCCGTGGCCGTAGTGGACGGGCGTGCGGGCCACCTCTGTGGGCGGCAGGAGCGCCCGGGCCAGGACGCCGCCCGCGCCGGCGGCGAGGAGCGCGATCCCCACGCCCAGGCCCCCGAGCACAAGGGGTGGCGAAAGATGTAGGGCCTTCCTTCGCCTCCTGCCCAGGGCCACCGTGACGGCGGCTGCCCCGCCGGCGGCGGCGCCGGCCCACTGGGGCTCCATGATGGCGAGGAGCGCCCGTCCTGCCCCTGGCATGGCGGCAGCCATGGCGCCCAGGACCTCGTCGCGGGAGGGGCGGTACGAGTCGGCGAAGGCGTTGGCGTCGCCCTTGAGGACGAGCCTGTCGCCGTCGTAGCCCACCACCCGGTGGATGAGGACGGTGCCGCCCAGGTCGGGGGAGCGGTAGGCCACCACCTGGCCGGGCAGGTAGCTCTCGCGGGGGACGACGATGGCCAGGTCGCCCGCCTTTAGGGTAGGGGCCATGGACGACCCCTGCACGGCGATGGCGCGGACGCCTGCCCCCACAGGGGGAGGGAGGAGCGCAAAGGCTGTGATGGCGGCCGCAGCCGCCCCGGCGAGGAGCGCCGCACCCCTGAGCATGGCCGCGCCCTAAGGTCTCCCGGCGCCCGGCCCCCTACTGGGTAGCCACCACCCGCAGCTCGTCGGCGGGCTGGACCTGCTGGCCGGTGGTGCTGCAGCTCCAGTGGTTGGCGGAGGTGTTGGTGCAGCTGTACCACGTGCCGCCCGATTGGAGCCGCACCTTGACCGCGGCCGCGGCAGCGTCCAGGTCGAACTCCACCTTCTGGACGTTCTGGGGATTGGAATCGAGGGTGTAGGCGACGTTGGTCACGTTGTAGCCCGATATGGCGCCTGCCCCGTCGCCGGCCCTGGTGCCGGCGACGACGTTGGAGGCGGCAAGGGCCAGCACCGAGAGGGCCACGACGAGTCCGGCGCCGGCGGCAGCAAGGAGACGCATGGTGACCGACCCCCTTCAGCCCATCAGTTGGACTTGGCCACCACCCGCAGCTCGTCGGCAGGCTGGACCGCCTGACCGCTGGTGTTGCAGCTCCAGTTGTTCCCGGAGGTGTTGGTGCAGTTGTACCACGTGCCGCCCGACTGGAGCCGTACCTTGACGGTGTTTGCGGGGGCGTCCAGGGTGAAGGAGACGCTGTCCAGTTGCTGCGGGTTGGTGCTGTTCAGGGTGTAGCTAACGTTGCTGACGGTGTAGCCGCTGATGGTGCCCGCCCCATCACCGGCCCTCGTGCCGGGGACGACGTTGGATGCGGCAAGGCCCATGGCCGCCAGGGCGACCACCAGGCCCACGGCGATGGCAGCGACGAACCTCATGGGTCTCCCCCCTCCATCGGCACCTCGTTACATTTATCACGATAACGGGGGGGGGGCATATGTCAAGGGGCTAGCCACTTATGGGCCCATCTTTGGCCGCTCGTGACCGGAAGGCCAGGCCCTGTAGCCGTGGGGATAAACTCCCTGCCCGCTTGGGGGGCGCGGGCGGCCGCGCCTGACCTCCTGGCAAGCCCTCCCACCTGAGGTGGACCTGTGCTTGGCCCTGAGAGGTCCGGGAGCGGTGGGCGGGAGCAAGGCACGGGAGCGGCCTTCGGCGTCCCCATCTGAGCACTACATGCTACCGTTGCCGGGAAAATAGAAATCTGTTCCCGACATCCGCCCGTTGCCGGGCGGAGGCGCCGGTCTTACGCGCTCTTGCGCTGCCGGCTTCCCGCTTCA
>BEIA01000002.1 GCA_002898715.1 bacterium HR24
AAGCCGCGGCGGCGAGAGCTCCACCGTCTGCCCGTCCTGCCAGGCATAGGCGGCCCAGGCCAGTTCTCCCCGTCCTGCCTGGTGCACTGCCACCACCGGTCGCCCGCAACGCAGGTGAGGGTACGCGTCCAGCTCCAGCCTGCCCACGCCCACCGCCGCCAGCCCCAGGGCGTAGGCGAGCCCCTGGGCCGTGGCCACGCCCACGCGCAGGCCGGTATACATGCCCGGCCCCAGGCAGACGAACACCGCCCGCAGGTCGGCCTTGCTGGCGCCGGCCTGGGCGAGCAGCCTGTCCAGGGTGGGCAGCAGCTCCACGGTGTGGTTGCGGCGGCAGTGCCAAGTCACCTCCGCCAGCAAGCGTCCCTCTTGCGAGAGGGCCAGGGACGCCATCTCCGAGGCCGTGTCCAGGGACAGCTCCATGGTCACGCCCTCGCCCGCGCTTTCGTCTCTAGCCGGAGCGCCTCCAGTAGCTGTCGGGAGCGCTCGCCGGTTGCCGAGAACGAGAGCCGCCTGCGGCTCGCGCCCGTGACCTCGAACCTGACCAGCAAGTGATCGTCGGGGAACACGTGCCAGGCCCGGTCCGGCCACTCCACCGCCAGCACGCCGTCGCGGCAGTACTCGTCGAGGGCCAGCTCTTCCGCCTCCTCGGGGGTCGCCAGTCGGTAGAGGTCGGCGTGATAGAGCTTCAGGCGTCCCTCGTACTCGCCCAGCAGGACGAATGACTTGCTGGACACGCCCTCCTTCACCCCCAGGCCGCGGGCCAGCCCCTGCACCAGCACCGTCTTGCCCGACCCCAGCTCGCCCAAGAGAAGGAGCACGTCTCCAGGCCTGACATAGCGGGCCAGCTTTTCGCCCAGGCGGCGTGTCTGGGCGGGGGTGGCTGTCTCGATGACCAGGTGGGCTCCGGTCATGGCCTTCGGAGGTGGTCCCAGCCCGGCACGGGGAAGTCCAGGGGGCGGCCCTGCTCATCCAGCACGGCGATGCCTTGCCCTTCCACCACCTCACCGATGACGGTGACAGGCCCGGGCACCTTCTCCCGGAGGGAGGCCAGGGCCTCGGACGGCCCGGCCAGGAGTAGCTGGTAGTCCTCGCCGCCGGTGCAGGCCAGGGCCAGGGCGCGGTCGGGACAGGCGCGGCGCAGGGCGTCGCTCAGGGGCAGCGTGGCGGCATAAATCACGGCGCCGACGCCGCTCAGGCGGCAGATGTGGCCCAGGTCCTGCAGCAGCCCGTCGGAGATATCGATGGCGCAGGGGATGCGAAGCCTGGCCGCCTCCTGGCCCAGGGCCAGCGGAGGACGGGGCCGCGAATGGGCGAGGGCCAGTGGGCCCTCGGTCTGGCCCCGTCGCACCAGCTCCAGCCCCGCTGCGGCGTCGCCGAGGGTCCCGCTCACCGCCAGGGCGTACCCGGGCCGGGCCCCGTCCCGCCGCAGCAGAAGGGGCTGCCCGTGGCTGTCGGTCTGGGCGTGGCCCAGCAAGGCCACCGTCACCACCGCCTCGGGGGCGCGGACGATGTCGCCCCCGGCCACGGCGACGCCGTAGGCGCGAGCGCACTCGTCCAGGCCCCTGTAGAGCTCCTCTACCGCCTCCAGGGGCGTTTCGGGCGGCAGGCCCAGGGTCACCAGGGCGAAGCCGGGGACGGCGCCCATGGCCGCCACGTCGCTGACGTTAACCGCCAGGGCCTTCCAGCCCACGTCGGCCCAAGGGTGGACGCCGGGGAGGAAGTGCACGCCGGCCACCATGGTGTCGGTGGTGGCGACGATGAAGGCGTCGTCGGCCCGCCACACCGCGGCATCGTCGCCGATGCCCAGCACCAGCCCCGGCGCCGGCCTGCCTGCGATGGCCGCCAGCCGCTCTATGAGGCCGAACTCCCCCACCGAGCCTACGTCCATCGACAGCGATTATCGCACGGGCGCTGGACAGGGGCGAGTTTGTTCACCTGCCGGCCCTCGCCTATCATTCCGCTGGGGGGCCATGCGCATCGCTATAGTGTCCGACGTCCACGCCAACCTGGCCGCGCTGGAGGCAGTTCTGCGCCACGCCGAGGCGGAGGGCGCTCTGGATGGCCTCTGGTGCCTGGGCGACATGGTGGGATACGGCCCCCAGCCCTGCGAGGTGCTGGACCGGCTGCGGGAAGCAGGGGCGCGGCCGGTGGCGGGTAATCACGACCTGGCGGCGGTGGGCCTCGTCTCCACCGCGGACTTCAATCCGGCGGCGGCGGCTGCCGTCCACTGGACGGCGCGGCAGCTCCGTGACGCTGACCGGCGCTACATCGAATCGTTGCCGCAGGTGCGGCGGGAAGAGGGCTTCACCCTGGTGCATGGCACCCTGCGATGGCCCGTGTGGGAGTACCTGTACTCTCACGACGCCGCGCTGGCGCACCTCTCGCGACAGGAGACGCCCTTCGGCCTGGTGGGGCACACTCACATCCCCATGCTGGTGGTAGAGGACGGGCGCTTCCCGCGCGGCTGCGAGCTGTTCTATCTCCAGGACGGTGCCGTAGTGGAGCTGCGGCCGGACAGGCGGCTGGTGCTGAACCCCGGCAGCGTGGGGCAGCCGCGGGACGGCGACCCCCGCGCCTCGTATGCCATTTACGACAGCGAGGCCGGCACCTTTTCCCTGCATCGGGTGGAGTACGACATCGCCGCCACGCAGAAGCTCATCGAAGAAGCAGGTCTGCCCCGCTGGCTCAGCGAGAGGCTGGCGGTGGGCCGGTGATCTCGCCGCCCTCGGGCTCCGAGTGGTGGCTGTAGGGCTCCACATACACCACCGCGTCCCTCACCTCCGGCACCTCCTCGCAGAGGCGGCGGGTGATGCGGCAGGCCAGCTCGTGGGCCTCGCCCAGGGTCACGTGGTCGGGCAGGTCCAGGGCTACGTCCAGGTGCACCCACTTGCCAGCCTGGCGCATGCGCAGGGAGTGGTAGCCAGTGCCGGCGCCCGTCTCCTCGGCCAGGATGCGCCGCACCTCCGCCTCTACGGCCAGGGAAGGGGCGGCATCCAGCAGCCCCTTAGTCGTGCGCAGGCCCAGCCGGGTGGCCGTGTAGACCATGACCGCGGCCACGGCCAGGGCCGCGGCCGGGTCGAGCCACTGGACGCCGAAGCGGCCGCCCAGCAGGCCCGCCAGCGCCGCCGTCTTGGCCCACAAATCGGTGGAGAAGTGGAAGGCGTCCGCCTCTAGTGCGTAGGAGCCGTAGGTGCGGGCCACGCTGCCCAGGTAGCGGGCGGCCGCGTAGTCCACGACGATGGTGGCGGCCACCACGGCTATGGCGGCGGTTGGCACCTGCAGGTCGTAGCCGGTGGCCAGACGGACGCCCACCTCGGCGGCGATAAAGATAGCTATGACCGCTACCAGCGCCACCTGGACGAGCGAGGAGAAGTTCTCGAACTTGGCGTGGCCATAGTGGTGGCCTGGGTCGGGCGGACGGGAGGCCATGGACACGCCCCAGTAGGCGAAGAGGGAGGCTGCCAGGTCGAAGACCGAGTGGCCGGCATCGGCCAGCACCGCCAGGGAGCCGGTGAAATACGCCACCAGCCCCTCCACAGCGATGAGGAGCACGTTTATGGCCACCGATGCCGCGGCTGCGAGGCGCTTGGGCCGGGCCGCCGGGTCGATGTAGCGGGTCGCAGTCACCGGGCAGCACCCCTACAAGGCCATTGTAACTCCCGCGCCCGCGCCCCCGCCCCGCACCCCTTCCCCGCCGTACGCTACCGGCGGCTATAATAGGCAAGCAGCATGGCACCCGTTAACGTGGTCGTCGCTCTGGGCATCGGCCCCGAGCTACAGGAGCGGATCAGGGCCGTCGACGGGCGCGTGCGCCTCACCGTCCTCGATCGGGCCCAGCGCCATGTCTATCGCGGCGGCCGCCGCCTGTGGGTCGGCTATCCCGAGCACTACGAGCCGCCCCAGGACGAAGAGACGCCGCGACGAGAGCTGCGGGCCATCATGGCCGAGGCAGAGGTGCTCCTGACCACGCCCGTGGTGCCCCCCGACCTGGTGGAGCTGGCCCCTCGCCTGCGCTGGCTACAGCTCACCAGCGCCGGCGCCGACCGCCTGGCCGAGAACCCTGTTTTTGGCAGCGGGGTCACCATCACTACGGCCAGCGGCATCCATGGCATCCCCATCGGCGAATACGTGCTGGGGGCCATGCTGGCCCTGGCCAAGGGCTTTCCCCGGGCGATGACCGCCCAGCGGGAGCGCGCCTGGCGCCAGTACCTGCCCGATGAGCTGCACGGGCGCACTGTGGGCATCGTGGGGCTGGGGGCCATAGGCCGGGAGGTGGCCAGGCTGGCCAAGGCCTTCGGCATGAGGGTGCTGGCCTGCCGCCGTTCCTGTTCGTATCCCCAGGAGCGGCCGGCCGAGGTGCCGGGGGTGGACCTGCTCCTACCCGTAAGCGAGTTGCGCTGCCTGCTGGCCGAGGCGGACTACGTTGTGCTGGCTGTGCCCCTCACGCCCGAGACGAGGGGCCTGATAGGCCGAGAGGAGCTGGCGGCCATGAAGACGGGCGCCTGCCTGGTCAACGTGGCCCGCGGGCCGGTGGTGGACGAGGACGCGCTGCTGGAAGCCCTGCGCTCCGGCCACCTGGGCGGTGCGGTGCTGGACGTGTTCCGCGAGGAGCCCCTGCCGCCCGAGAGCGGCCTGTGGGACCTGCCCAACGTCATCCTCACGCCGCACATCGCCGGGGGCACGCCGCGCTACGTGGAGCGGGCAGTGGACCTGTTCTGCGACAACCTGCGTCGCTACGTGGCCGGACAGCCCCTGCGGAACGTCGTCGACCCCAGGCGCGGCTACTAGGCGCGGGCATCAGGCCAGGAAAGTGCGGGCGCCCTCCAGGATGAAGTCCACGGCGATGGCCATGAGCAGCACACCCACCAGCCGGGTGAGCACCCGCAGGGCCGACTCGCCCAGCAGCCTGAACACGGCCTCGGCCCACGCGAACAGCGCCCAGGCCATAGCGAACACTGCGGCGGCAGCGGCAATGGTCAGGCCTGCCCCTATGCCCTGGGACAGGGAGACGGCGGTGGCCAGGGCCCCTGGCCCCGACAGCAGCGGCACGGCCAGGGGTACCAGCGCCACCTGGAAGACATCGACTCGCACCCCGTCGGCGTCGCTCAGGTCCAGGCTCTGCCCCCGCTCCACCATGCGGTAGGCGGGGAATACCAGCAGGGCCCCCGCCGCCACCTGGAAGCTCTCGGCCGATATGCCCATGAACTCCAGCACCTGCTCGCCGCCCAGGGCGAAGACCACCAGCAGTGCGAAGGCGGCGACCACGGACACCGTCGCCGCCCGCACCTGCAGGGGCCGGGGCAACTGCGCCGTAAGCAGGTAGAACACCAGCACGTTGCCGATGGGGTCTATGATGGCGAAGAAGGAGACTAGGGCCCGCGCGAAGTCCTCGCCCATGGGTGGGGAGGGGCCGGTGGCCTAGGGCTGGCCCTCGTCGGAGCGCACCGATACCACCGCCATGCAGGAAACGGCGTCGCCCGGGGCCAGGTCCATCAGGCGCACCCCCTGGGTGCCGCGGCCCTGGACGGATATCTCGTCCACCGGCGTGCGCAGCATGATGCCGTCCTGGGAGGCCACCGCCACCTCGTCGCCCGGGCGCACCACGCGGGCGGCGGCCACCGGGCCGGTGCGGTCGCCCACCTTGTAGGTGACGACCCCCTGCCCGCCCCTCCCCTGCCGGGGATACTGGTCCAGCGGCGTCCGCTTGCCGTAGCCGCGGGCGGTGACCACCAGGAGGTGGCCGCCGTCCTTGGCGATGTCCATGGCCACCACCGCGTCGCCGGGGGAGAGCTTGATGCCGCGCACGCCGCCCGACTGCCGCGACGCCTGGCGCAGGGCGCTGACGGGAAAGCGCAGGGCCTTACCCTGGGCCGTCACCAGCACGGCGTCGTCGCCGTCGCGGGCGAGCCGTGCCGAGACCAGCTCATCGCCCTGCTCCAGGTCCATGGCCACCAGCCCGCGCCTGCCGGCCGAGGCGAACTCGGAGAGGGGCGTCCGCTTCACCTCGCCCAGGCGGGTGGCCATGACCAGGCAGTCGTGGTCGGCTCCGTACGGGTGCCGGACCACCGCCGTCACCCGCTCGCCTGGCTCCATGCCCGAGAGGAAATTGATGACGGGCTGGCCGCGGGCCTGGCGCGACTCCTCGGGTATCTCGAACGCCCGCACCTGGAAGCAGCGGCCGCGGTCGGTGAAGAAGACCAGGCTGTCGTGGGTGTCGGCCACCACCAGGTGGGCCACGGCGTCGTCCTCGCGCGTGCGCATGGCGGTGATGCCGCGGCCGCCGCGGCGCTGGGCGCGGTAGGTGGACAGGGGCATGCGCTTGATGTAGCCGCGGGAGGAGATGGTCACCACCACGTCCTGGTGGGGCACCAGGTCCTCCTCGCTGACCTCCTCCGGCTCCTGGTCGACTATCTGGGTGCGGCGGGGGTCGCCGTACTTCCTCTTCAGCTCCCGCATCTCTTCTTTGATGACGAAGTCGATCTTGCGGGGGTTGGCCAGCAGGTCTTCCAGATAGGCGATCTCCTTGATGACCTCGGCGTATTCCTCCTGCAGCTTCTCCCTCTCCAGCCGGGCCAGGCGGCGCAGTTGCATGTCCAGCACCGCCTGGGCCTGTCTTTCGCTGAGGCTGAAGGGGCGGGCCATGAGCTTCTGCCGCGCCTCGTCAGCCGAGGCCGACTGACGGATGGTGCGGATGACGGCGTCCAGGTGATCCAGGGCCTTGAGCAGCCCCTGGAGGATGTGCTCCCGCTCCCTGGCCCGCTCCAAGTCGAACTGGGAGCGGCGCCGCACTACCTCCCGCCGATGGGCGATGAAGGCCTCCAGCATGCGCTTGAGGCCCACAGTACGGGGCTGGCCGTCCACCAGGGCCAGCATGTTGGCATTGAAGGCCGTCTGCATGGGCGTGTGCTTGTAGAGGGCTGCCAGGACCTGCTGGGGGTTGGCCTCGCGCTTGACCTCGATGACGATGCGCAGCCCTTCGCGGTCGGACTCGTCGCGCACCTCGGAGATGCCCTCTATTCGCCGCTCTCGCGCCAGCTCGGCGATGCGGGCCACCAGGGCTGCCTTGGCCACGCGGTAAGGCAGCTCGGTGACCACGATCTGGTGGCCGCCGCGGGGAAGGGGCTCGATGTGCGAGCGGGCCCGCATCAGGATGCGGCCCTTGCCCTCGGCGTAGGCATGCCCGATGGCGTCCATCTTGCGCTCCACTCTCTGGCCATCGGGCCCGGGCACCCGCACCTTTTCGTAGCGGAAGATGATGCCGCCGGTGGGGAAATCGGGGCCGCGCACGATGCGGGTCAGGTCTTCGGTGGTGGCGTCGGGCTTGTCCAGCAGGTGGACGATGGCGTCGCACACCTCCGACAAGTTGTGAGGAGGGATGTCGGTGGCCATGCCCACGGCGATGCCGGAGGCGCCGTTGACGAGCAGGTTGGGCAGGCGGGCGGGCAGGACGACGGGCTCCTTCAGCGAGTCGTCGAAGTTGGGGACGAAGTCCACCGTGTCCTTGTCGATATCGGCCAGCATCTCCTCGGCGATGGCCGCCAGGCGGGCCTCGGTGTAGCGCATGGCCGCCGGGGGGTCATCGTCGATGGAGCCGAAGTTGCCCTGGCCATCTACCAGGGGATAGCGCATGGTGAAGGGCTGGGCCAGGCGCACCATGGCCTCGTAGACGGGGTCGTCGCCGTGGGGGTGGTACTTGCCCAGCACCTCGCCCACGATGCGGGCGCTCTTCTTGTACGGCTGGCCGGGGCGCAGGCCCAGCTCCTGCATGACGTAGAGGATGCGCCGCTGTACGGGCTTGAGGCCGTCGCGCACGTCGGGGAGGGCGCGCGAGACGATGACGCTCATGGCGTAGTCCAGGTAGGCCGCCCGCATCTCCTCCTCGATGCGGACGGGCCTTATCTCCCGCGCCACCTGCTCCGAGACCATCTAGCTCACCTCGCTCGTCGTGGGGGTCGTGCGGGCGGGCAGGGACGGCTGCCCGCCATAGCCCAGAGACAAAAGCGCACGTACACTTCTCATAATACCGTTTATCGCCCTCTGGCTCACCGTGGCCGGCGGCAGGCGGCGATGAGGGTGGCGAAGAGGGGCGCGGCAGCGGCGATGGGGCCCTCCGGCTGCGGCCCCTCGCCCCACATCTCGGGGCGCTCCGGGTGCCACTGCACCCCCACCGCCCAGGGGTGGCCCTCCACCTGCACCGCCTCCACGAGGCCGTCGGGCGAGAGGGCGAGCGCCCGCAGGCCCGGCGCCAGGCGGTCGGGCGTCACCGCCTGGTGGTGACGGGAGTTGGCCCAGACCTCCTCCCGTCCGTAAAGCTCTCGCAACAGGCTGCCAGGCAGCAGGCGCAGCGGGTGCCAGGCCGAGGAGCCGTCCTCCCCCGCCTGATGAGAGCCGTCCTCGATGTGCTGCAGCAGCTTCCCGCCCAGGGCCACGTTCAGGAGCTGGTGGCCGCGGCAGATCCCCAGCACCGGCAGGCCCAGGCGCAGGGCCTCCTGCAGCAGCGAGAGCTCGTGCTCATCGCGCTGGCGATTGGGGGACTGAGTGGCCGGGTGGGGCCGCTCGCCGTACAGGGAGGGGTCAACGTCCACCCCGCCGGTGATGAGGAGGCCGTGGACGCCCCGCAGGCCGGCATCCCTGCCCAGGCGCACAGGCTCGCCGCCCGCCCGGCACACGCTCCGCTCGTAGTGCAGAAAGCGCTCGCCCGGGGGCGCCTTCCAGAGGGGGATGCCGATGCGGGGCCTCATAAAGCGAGTATATCAGTGCACCAGCCGTCGGCGCATGAGCAGCAGGGCCAGGGCGTAGAAGAGCAGGGCGGCCCCTGCCAGCCAGGCCAGGTGCCCCAGGTGGCCCCACTCCAGGCCGCCCCGCACCAGCCCCCGGAACAGTTCCGCAGCATGGGCCGAGGGCACCCACCAGGAGAGCCTCTGCGCCCACTCCGGCAGGCCGTCCAGGGGGAACCAGGCGCCCGACAGCCAGAACTGGGGGGTGATGTAGAGAACGAAGAAGTAGTTCAGCGAGCGCACCGACCGCGCCAGGGCAGTATTGCAAAGGCTGATGGCGGCGAAGAACAGGCAGGCCGGCACCGCCGCCAGGGGCACCAGCAACGCCAGAGGCGAGGCCACCGTCCCGAAGGCGGCGATGACCACCAGGATGAAGCAGGTGCTGATGAGGCCGCGGGTGGCCGCCCAGAGCACCTCGCCGGTGGTGATGTCGTCCACCGACAGGGGCGTGGCCATAACGGCATCGAAGATGCGCTCGCTCTCAAGGCGGAAGTAGGAGGACCAGCCCGCCTCGCTGGTGGCGGCCCACATGGGGAAGATGGCCAGAAGACCAGGCGCCACGAACTCCAGATAGCTCTCGTCCCCCGGTAGGTCGACGATGCGTCCCAACCCCAGCCCCAGCGCCAGCAGGGTCACCAGGGGCTCCACGAAGGGCCAGACCGTCTCTTCCACCCAGGTGTTGCGCAGCACATCCCAGTTGCGCTGCCACAGGCACAGGGCCCGCGCCGACAGGTCGGGGCGGGGCAAGGCCAGGGTCATTCCGTCAGCCCCCTTCCCGTGAGGCGGAGGAACACGTCCTCCAGGTTGGGGCGGCGGAACACCACCCGCTCGCCGACGCCGCGCAGCAGGGCAGGGTCGAGCCCGTCCTCCCCGCGAACGTAGAGGAAGAGCACGTCGCCCGCCCGCTCCCAGGAGAGGTCGCCCACGCCTGCCAGGCGGGCGAGCACCTGCTCGCCGTCGCCGTCCAGGCCCAGGTGCACCTCCACCACCTCGCGGCCTGCATAGCGCTCCACCAGCGCCTGGGGGCTGCCCTCCACCACCACGCGGCCTTCGTTGAGGATGACCAGCCGGTCGCAGAGCTGCTCGGCCTCTTCCATGTAGTGCGTGGTGAGGACCATCGTGACCCCCTGGGCCTTGAGCTGCCGCAGCCGTTGCCACAGAACGTGCCGGGCCTGGGGGTCGAGGCCGGTGGTGGGCTCGTCCAGCACCAGCAGCCGGGGGGCGTTGATGAGGGCACGGGCGATGATGAGCCTGCGCCTCATGCCTGCCGACAGGGTCTCCACTCGCTGGCGGGACCTGTCCTGGAGGTGGAAGAACTCCAGCAGCTCCGCTGCCCGCTCCTCGGCCACGGCGCGGGGGATGTCGTAATAGCGGCTGAACACGCGCAGGTTCTGCCAGACCGTCAGCTCCGGGTCGAGGTTATCGTGCTGGGGCACCAGGCCCAGGCGGGCGCGCACCTGCCGCCCGTGGCGGGAGACGTCCAGGCCGTCCACCAGCAACTGCCCTGCCGTCAGGGGCGAGAGGGCGGCCATCAGGCGCACGGTGGTAGTCTTGCCGGCGCCGTTGGGGCCCAGGATGCCGAAGCACTCCCCTTCCTCCACGTGGAAGGAGATGCCGTCCACGGCGGTGAAGGCCCCATAGCGCTTGACGATGCCACGGGCGACTACCAGCGGCGGCATGATGGATGCGGGGCGACTGTCGACGGGCGTGGGCCGGGCGGCAGGCTCAGGGGAGGTCTTCGCCCTCGTCCGGGGCGAGCGCCTCCTCCTCTTCCTGCTCCTCGTCCTCGGACAGGTCCCTACTGCCGGCGATATCGTCGGTGCCCAGGGCACCGAGGCGCGACACCTCCTCCGCCCATTCCTCCTCCGTCTCCTCGCCGTACTCCTCGTCCAGCACCATCTCCTCGTACCTGTCCTGGCGAACGAGCCGCTCCTTGGTGTAGGGCCGGAAGGTCTCGGCTGTGCGCTCGGGCGGGAAAGAGAGCTTGCCGGCCTGGCTGGGGTGCTGGAACACCTCGCGGATGAAGATGCGCACGTCGCCGGTGTCGGTGAGGCTGCTCATGGCAGCCACGTAGCGGTTACCGCCCTGCATAAGCCGTATGAGCCTCTGGGCGAGGCGGGGCTCCACCTCTCCCAGGCCATCGCCATCGGGGCCCACCACCTGCAGCGAGCCGTTCTCCGGCTGGAGGAAGACCTCATCGCCAGCCGAGAGTCGGGCGGCAGCTTCACGGTTGGGCCGCATCAGGGTGGTGATGCAGGTCTTGCCCGTCTCCTCGATGAACATCTCCGGGGGCAGCTTCCGTGCTCGCGGTGCGCTGCCCGCCTTGCCGCCCTCGGCCTCCAGGAGATGGATGCGGGACAGGTTGCGACGGGCGATGGAATTATGGGGGTCCAGCTCCAGGGCGCGGGTATAGGCCTCGCGCGCCTCAGCATAGCGACCCAGTTCCAGGAGCGCCTTTCCCAGGCGGTTGTATGCCTCCACTTCGGTCGGAAAGAACTCGATGATGGCGCGGTTGACGTGCACGGCCTCCTCCCAGCGCCCCTCGCGCGCCAGGCGTATGGCCAGCTCCGACTGCTGGCGCAGGACCGACCGCTGGTCCAGCTCTTTGACCATAAGGCTATCGACCTCCCCGATTGGCCGCCCAGCCTTTATACAGGCTGGCAGCGACAAGCGCAAGCCCCCACCGACTGCGAAAACGGATACGATGGGGAACGCCGGAAGGTTTTACGGGCGGGCTGGTCGGGGTGGGCGGATTTGAACCGCCGACCTCACGGACCCGAACCGTGCGCTCTGCCAGGCTGAGCTACACCCCGACCCTCAACGATGTTAGCAAAGGCCATGGCGACCTGTCGAGGCAGAGAGGCGCCGGGCCACGACCTCGGCCAGGGCCAGCACCAGGAAGCGCGGCAGGCGCGACGCCTGCCTCCCGGCCCGGCGGTGGGGCTCCCGCAGCAGCCTGTAGGCCCACTCCAGGCCCGCAGCCCGCACCAGGGGCGGCGGCGGAGGCATTCGGCCAGCGATGTAGTCCAGCGCCCCGCCCACCCCCACCGCCACCCGCACGCCCAGGGCTGCCAGTTGGCCACGGTGCTCGTCTATCCACAGCTCCTGTTTGGGCATGCCCAGGGCCACGCACACGGCCCTGGGACCGGAGCGGCGGATGCTATCCATGACCTGCCGCTCCACCGGGGGCGGGAAGCGGTGGTCGGCGCAGCGGGGCGGGGCGACGCCATCCACCTTCAGCCCCGGGAAGCGGTTCGCCAGCCGCCGGCCCGCCTCGGCCAGCACCCTCTCCGTGGAGCCCAGCAGGAAAAGCCGGGCCCCCTCCCGCTGGCACAGGCCCGCCAGCTCCCAGACCAGCTCGGCACCTGGCAGCCGCTCGATGCCGTCCACGCCCTCGAGGCGCAGGGCCAGGGCGACGCCGGCTCCGTCCACCAGCCTTAGGCCTGCCCGCTCCACGGCCCGGCGATAGGCGTGGTCGCCGGAGGCGATGGCCAGGCACTCGGCGTTGACCGTGACGATGGACAGGATGCCTGCCTCCGGGGTGGCCAGGTGCCGGCCGATGAGCGACAGCGCCTCCTCCCGCGACAGCAAATCGATGCTCACGCCCAGCAGGCGCGCCCGCCTCATGTCAGACCCAGCTCCTCCAGCAGCGGTCGGAAGGCCACCTCGGGCACATACAGGCGACGGACCAACTCCCGTCCCCCTTCGGAGAGATCCTGCCAGCGGGAGGGCGAGCCCAGCAGGGAGGCCGCCGCCTCGGCCAGCTCATCGGGGCCTTCGGCTACCAGCAGGTGTCGCCCGGGGACGACCTCCAGGCCGCGGGCGCCGTCGGGCGTGGCAACCACTGGCAGGCCCCGGGCCAGGGCGTTCAGCACCTTCACCTTCGTGCCAGCGCCGCCCAACACCGGCTCCACGAAGGCTCGTGCGGCCCGGTAGAGCGACTCGGCTTCGGCGTCGTCCACCGGGCCGCGCAGGTGGAGCCCCTGCAGCGAGCGGGCGAGGGCCGCGAGCCAGCGGGGTGCGCCCCCTCCGGCCACGGTCAGGGTCGCCTGGGGCACGCGGCGGCGAAGAGCGGGCAGGCCCTGCGGCAGGAAGGCCCGCAGGCCCCGTTCGTTGGGCCTCCAGGACAGCGTGCCCAGATAGAGGGCCATGGGCGAGCCCTCTTCGTAGCGGAGAGGGGGCCGCTCCAGCAGGTCGGGTGCGGGCACGTTGGCCAGCACGCCGGTGCGTCCCTCGGGCAGGCCCGAGGCCAGCAGTTCCCGCCGCTCCTCTTCCGACACGGCAAACACGCGGTCGAACCGCCGGGCCTGGGCCTCCTCGTAGCGGCGCAGCCGCCTCGCCTCCAGGGCGATGGCCCAGCGGCGCAGGGGGCCCCGTTCCAGGCCGGCCTCTCGCCGCCAGAGCAGGGACTCCACGTTGTGCAGGTGCAGGAGCTTCCGGCCGGGAAAGTCGTCCGGCACGTACTGGGCCATGTAGATGTGGTCGGCCAGCACAGCGTCGACGCCCCTGTCCAGCCGTTGCAGCACGGCCCGGGCCAGGGCCGGGCTCCAGTTGCGGTAGATACTCAAGGGCAGGCCGGCGGCGTAACTGGCCAGCAGGGTGCCCGGTCCGCGGGGACGGGGGAAGACGCCGGGACTGCCAGCGTCGCCGATGGAATCGGCCGAGACCACCTCCACCTGCAGGTGCTCTTCCAGGAAGCGGACTAGGGCCCAGGTCTTGATGAGGCCCCCGCCCCGCGGCGGGCAGGGCCAGCGCTGGGTGATGAACAGCAGCCTCACGCCGTCCTCCGCTGGCCGAGTGCCAGCCCTGCCCCGGCGCCCAGGGTGCCCAGGCCCCACCCCGCCAGCAGGTAGTACGGTGCCACCCCAGTAACCCCCGAGGCGGACTCGGTGAACCACGCCGCCACCAGCAGGCCCAGGTGGGCCGTCGCCAGCGCCAACAGCCATGCCCGGCCGAGACCCTCGGCCTCGCGGGCGGCGGCCAGACCGAGGCCGGCTGCCACGGCCAGAGAGAAGAGAGGCCAGAGGATCAGTCCGGGCAGTCCGAGTTGGGCGGCGAGGGCCCCGATGGTGCTCTCGCCTCCCACCTCGGGTGCCTCGGTCAGCACCCCCGCCTGGCCCAGGCCCAGCCCCAGGGGATGGCGGAAGGCCGACTCCAGGCCTTCCCGCAGTCCGCCCAGGTGTCGCTCCGCCCCCTCTGCCGCGCTGCCGGGGGGATGGTCGAAGGCGGGAGGCGGGGGCCCAGCCTCGGGCGCGGGCAGGGGCGCTGCCGCCACTTGCGGCGGCGGCATGTTGGAAGACCACAGCAGGAAGTCCTGCACATCCCCCCGTGCCGGCACAGTGGCCCGGGTCGAGACGACGATGCCCGCCGCCAGCACCAGCGCCAGCGGGCCGAGGACGGCGGCCGGGCGGCCGAGGGATAGCGGCCGCCGCCCCCCAGGGCCGCCTCGCCAGGCGAGGCCCGCCGAGGCGAGGCCCAAGGCTGCGAGGCCCACCAGGGCGGCCAGCATCCCTCCCCTGCCGAAGGTGAAGGCGAGGGCGGCCACGCAGACGCCGGCCACCGTGCCCCAGGCCCAGCGCGCCCCGTTGCGGGCCGTCAGGGTGGCCGCAGCCGCCAGCAGCGAGGCCAGGGCCAGCGAGAAGGCCAGGGTGGTGGGCTCCACGAAGGTCGAAACGAGCCTGCGCACCGGCACCTCTTGGGGCAGCGAGACCAGAACGCCGTCGGGCATGCCACGGTATACGAAGAGCCAACTCCGAGGGATGGCCCCCGCCTCCACCAGCCGCTCGTACAGGGCCACCGCGTTCACCGCCCCCGTCCAGAACGATGGCGGCAACAGAAAGCGCTCCACCAGGCCGAATGCGGCCACCGCCGCCATCACCGCGACGAAGGCCATGACCCCCTGCCGCCACGAGGGACGGGAGGCCCACAGCAGCCGTCCCGCCAGGTAGAGGAGGCAGGGCGCCCACCACCGCCGCAGGTAGGTGAGCCGGTCGTCGAGGCTGGCGTCGGACAGGAGAAAGTGGGCCCCCACCAGGGCCATGAAGGCCAGCGCCAGCCCGTCCGTCCACAGGACGGGCTGGCGCTCGCCGGCCACCAGCCTCCGCACCACCGCCGCCACCCCTGCTGCCAGCAGGGCCAGGTACATGGCGTCCTTGTAGGCAAGGAGCGCCTGCACCGACTCGGCCTCGGCGTGCGGGGCCACCAGCGCCGCCGTCACCCTCTGCATGGCCGTCCAGAGGAAGAACGCGCCCACGGCCGGCAACGGCCGTCGCCAGGCCCAGAGGGCGGCCAGGCCGAAGGAGAGGGCTCCTGCGCCCACGACCGTCCAGGCCGCCTCTGGCGGGCCCCACAGGGCGGCCAAAGACGCCGGCAAGGCCAGGGCGGCCGCCAGGGCCACCGCCGCCATCGCCTCCACGGCGGGGGCGGGCATGCCGGCCCGCGCCAGCCGCAACGTCGCCATGAATACGCCTCCGGAGGTCAGCGGGCGCCGCGCTTGCTCAGCACCAGCCCCACCGTCTTAAGGAGGATGAGCAGGTCCCGTCTCAGGGGATGGTAGCGGACGTAGTCCAGGTCGTACATTATCTTCTCGTGGTAGGTGAGGTCCGAGCGGCCGTTCACCTGCGCCAGGCCGGTCATCCCCGGCTTCACCTTGTGGCGCTGGTGGTAGTGGGGCGGCCACAGGGCCACGATCTCGGGCACGTCCGGCCTGGGGCCTACCAGGCTCATGTCTCCCCGCAGGACGTTGAGGAGCTGGGGCAGCTCGTCCACGGTAGTGACCCGCAGGACGCGGCCGATGGGGCGCGCGCGCCGGTTCGGCCCGGGTGGACTCAGGAGCTGCTGGCGGAGGTCTCCCTTGGGCAGGCGCTCGTTCAGGTCGTCCTCGGCGCCCTTGGCCAGGGTGCGGAACTTGTAGAAGGTGAAGACCTTGCCGTCCTTCCCTACCCGGCGCTGGCGCAGCAGCACGGGCCCCGGCGAGTCCAGCTTTATGAGCAGGCAGGCCAGCAGCCAGATGGGCCACAGCACCGCCAGGATGAGGGTGGCCACGACCACGTCCAGGCAGCGCTTGGCCCTGGGCGTTGGGTACACGGGCATCTCGACATCGCTGGACATGACCGTCCCTGGCGCAAGGAGCGGGAAGAGCGGCCCTTTTTAATCTCAGCGATAGCATACCAGCCACCAGCCTTGCCCGCTATCTCGCTTCTGCCTATCCTTGGCTGGTGACGATGGCCTCCCAGCGGTCCACACTGGACGTAGACGTGGCCGTAGTGGGCGCAGGCGTGGTGGGGCTCGCCGTCGCCGCCATCCTGGCCCCCCGCTGCCGGGTGGCCTTGCTGGAGCGGCACCACACCTATGGCCTGGAGAACAGCTCCCACAATTCCGGCGTCATCCATGCCGGGCTGTACTTCCCCGCCGACTGGCTCAAGACCAGGCTGTGCGTTGAAGGGAACCGCCTGCTCTACCAGTGGGCCGAGGCCCACGGCGTGCGCCACCGACGCCTGGGCAAGCTGGTCATAGCCCGCAGCGAGGACGAGCTGCCAGCTCTGGAGGCCCTCATGCGCCAGGGCCGCGAGAACGGCGCCCCCGGCCTGGAGATGCTCTCGCCCGGGGAGGTGGCGCGCCTCGAGCCGCACCTGCGCTGCGCCGGCGCTTTCTTCTCCCCCAGCTCTGGCATCGTCGACCAGATGGGCCTCATGCGCTCGTTGCTGCAGGAGGCCCAGGCCCACGGCGCGCTGATAGCGTTCCGGCACGAGGCCGTGGGGCTGGAGCGGGCCGAGGGCGGCTTCCGCGTCGCCTATCGGGGCCCGGACGGCGAAGAAGGCGAGCTGGCGACGGCCGCCGTGGTCAATGCGGCCGGCCTGCAGGCCGACCGCGTGGGTGCCCTGCTGGGCTACGACCCGGATGGCGGCCCCGCTAACCCGCCCTTCCGCCACCGCTTCAACCGTGGGCGATACTACGACCTCGTGGACCGGGAGAAGGCGTCGCGGCTGCGGCACCTCGTCTATCCCCTGCCCAACAGCGACCGCACGGGCGCTGGCGTGCACGTGGGCATAGACCTGGACGGCAACGTGCACCTGGGCCCCGACACCGAGTGGCTGCCCGACGGGGCGCCCCTGGACTTCCGCAACGACGATTCGGCCCGCGAGCGCTTCTTGCAGGCAGGACGCGCTTTCTACCCCGACCTGCGACCCGAAGACCTCGCCCCCGGGCAGGTGGGCTACCGCCCCAAGCTGCAGCGCCCGGGCGGGCCGCCCCAGGACTTCCTCATCTGGCACGACCGCGGCTACGTGCACCTGGGCGGCATCGAGTCGCCAGGGCTCACCTCCTGCCTGGCCATCGCCCGGCATGTGGCCGGGCTGCTGGGCCGGGCCTAGCCGCCCGGGGCAGGCCGCCGGAGGTGAAAGAGGAGCGCCCGGGCCTCGGCGAAGGCCCTGCGCCAGCGGCGGGGATGTCGCAGCAGGAACCAGGGCGCCAGCACCAGGTAGTGATAGACCAGGGCAGTCAGCAGGTGATAGGGCTTGCCCCGCTTGCGCAGGAAGAGGATGGCGTTGCGGCGGAAGAAGTAATAGAAGCGAGGGTCGGGGTCTACCGAGCGCGCCGCCTTGTGCCAGATGCAGGCCGCGGGCACATAGTAGCAGCGGAACCCCTTCTCCCGCGCCCGAAAGCACCAGTCCGTCTCCTCCCAGTACGTGAAGTACTCGTCGTCCAGGGGTCCCACCACTTCCCACACTCGGCGAGGGATGAGCATGCAGCAGCCATCGGCATAGTCGCAGGGGCGGAGGCGGTCGAACTGCCCCCGGTCGGGCTGGCCGCGGCCCACCTGTCGCGAGCGGCCCAGCCACAGATTCACCTTCCCTCCCGCTGAGTAGATGACGTCGGGCCAGTCCAGGAAGTAGGCCTTGGGGCAGAGGGCGGCAGCATCGGGCAACGACTGGGCCGCCCGCACCAGCTCGGTCAGAAAGTCGGGGGCCACCACCGTGTCGTTGTTGAGCAGCAGCAGGTAGTCGCAGCCCATCTCCAGCGCCCGGGCCGCCCCGATGTTGCAGCCGCCGGTGAAGCCGTAGTTGCGGTCGTTGGCGATGAGCAAGATGCGGTCGCCGAAGCGCCGGCGCAGGGCGCCCGCCTCATCGTTGGCCGAGCCGTTGTCGACCACGATGACGTAGTATTCGGGGTACGAGACCTGGAACAGGGACTCCAGGCAGCGGACGGTGTCCGCCAGCCCGTTCCAGTTGAGGACGACCACGGCTACTCTGGGCCACGACACCTGGTGCCCCTCCAGGCACGGTCACCGGGCAGCGCTGGGCCTGCGCAGCTACTTGTTAGAATACCCGTCGGGGCATGGAAGGGAAGCCTGAGCAGCGGGACGAGGCGGACGAACTGCGGCGGCGCATCGTGGCCCTGGAGGGCCAGGTGGACGCCCTGCGCCGCCGCCTGGCCGAGATCGAGTCCTCCCGCGGCTACCGTCTACTGCAGGGGCTGCGCCGCGCCCTGAGGACGGTGGCGCCGCCGGGGAGCCTGCGCTGGCGCATCCTCACCGCCCCTCTGGGGCCCGGGCGACCGCCGTCGTCCCGGCGCCCGCGGGCGGCCCCTCCCGACGAGCGCTGGGGGCCGGTGCGGCCTCTCTCGGTGGGATGCTACGGAGAGTATGCCTGGACGGTGGGGGGCGGGGCCGTGCATGTCCTCGAGTTCCTGCTGGCCCTCGCCCCCTACTACCGAGTGGACCTGCTGTTGCCCCCCGAGGCGCCGCTGCGCTCGCGCCAGTGGTACCGCGAGCACCTCGGCATCGACCCCGACGGCATACGGGTGCTGCCCTACCGCCCGGGCATGGAGGCGGTCTACGACATCTGGGTCTCGGCCTGCAACGACGATATTCGCCCGGCGCCCACGCCAAGGCGCTTCAACATCGTCTTCTTTCCCTTCGCGCCTCTGGATGGCTCCGGGTTCGTGCACATCGCCAACAGCCGCTACACGGCCGAGTACGTGCGCCGCCGCTACGGCACCGATGATGTGGCCGTGGTCTACCCGCCGGTGGACACCGAGAGCATCCGCCCGGGGGCCAAGGAGCGGCTGGTGCTGCATGTCAGCCGCTTCGCCCTGCCCTCGCCCCGGGCCGACAAGGGCCACCTGGCCATGATCGATGCCTTCAAGGCCCTGTGCCGCTCGGGGCTCCAGGGCTGGCGGCTGGTGCTGGCGGGCTCCACCGTCGACGCTGCCGAAGAGGCCTACGCCCGCCTTCTGGAGCGCGAGGCCGCCGGCTACCCCATCGAGGTTAGGCGCAACGTGGGCCGCCGCCAGCTCGTGGAGCTGTACGCCCGCGCTGCCATCTACTGGCACGCCACCGGCATGGCGGTGAAGGAGCCCGCCGCCCAGGAGCATTTCGGCATCACCGTCCTGGAGGCCATGGCGGCCGGGGCTGTGCCGGTGGTGTACCGTTCTGGAGGCCCGGCGGAGACGGTGGTGCACGGCCAGAGCGGCTACCTGTTCGACCATTTGGACGAGTTGGTGGCGCTGACTCTGCGCCTGGCGCGTGACGAGGACGAACGATGGCGCCTGGGCCAGGCGGCGCGGCTGAGGGCGGAGGAGTTCGGCAGGGACCGCTTCCGACGCGAAGTGGCGGGCCTGGTGAGCGGCTCGGCCAGGGTGGACGTGGTCCTGTTGCCGCCAGAGGAGCGACATAGGCTGGACGCCCTGGAGCGCTGGACGCCGCCGGGCTACGGCGGGCCCACGCCTGTGGGCGGCGCTGTCGGTGCCACGGCCCGGGACGTCCCTCCGTCCCCACAGCGCCCCTACATCCTCTACCTGCGCCCCTGGGCGGAGGTCCTCCCCGGCTGGCTCGAACCCCTCGTGTACCTGCTGGAACGCGAGCCGCGGGTGGGCGCTGTGACCCCTCTCCTTCTGTGCCCCGACGGCACTCTCGTTGGCGGGCTCGACAGCGAAGGCCTGCCCGTGCCCGCATCGGCGTCCTCTACCGGCGCGCCCGGGCCGGTGGCCGCGCCTTATCCAGCCTGTCTGCTGGTGCGGCGGGAGTGGGCCCTGCTGCCTGAAGAGGAGGACATGGGCCCCTGGGCCGAGGCATCTCTGGCCCTGCGCCTGCAGGAGGCTGGCCTGATGGTGGCCGCGCACCCGGGCAGCGTCGTCAGGCTGAGGGAGGCGCCCCGCCCGCTGCGGGAGCTCGGCGCTGGGGGCGAGGCCGCCCTCCGGCGCCGCTGGCCGGGCGATCGCGCCGCCCGGTGTACCGATGCCCCGGCGGCTCTGACGACTGGGGCCGACTGGCCACGGCGACCTCGCCTGCAAATGGCCTGAAACCGGTCAACTAGACCGTTGGCCTGGGCCGGTGGCTGTGCATAAAATGTGGGCAATGCGTCTCCCGGGACGCGGCCCCGCCAGCAGGGCAGCCCTGGCCGCCTGGGCCCTGGGGTGCGCCCTAGCCCTCCTCCTCTCCGCCTGTGGCGGGAGCGGGCCCGAGACGACGCCCCCGGGCGGCGGCGACACCACCCCCGGCGCCACCGTCGGTCCGGGCAGCCCCACGCCCGGCGGCGCTACTCCCGGTGCGGGCAGCCCCACTCCCGCGTCGGAGACGACGCTGCTGCTGGTGCAGGAGTTCGGGCAGAACGCCGACACGCTGCGATTGGTGGATCCCCGCGACCCCTCCCGCTCGCGGACGACCCTGGTCATCGAGCACGCTCCCGGCTGGGGGGCGAGGGTGGCTATCTCACCCGATGGGCGCCGGGTGGCCTACGCCGTCCTGCCGCGCAACGCCCGCGACGAGGCGCGCCAGGCGGAGCTGTGGGTGGCGTCGCTGGAGGGCGGGAGCCCTGCCCGCCAGGCTACCGGCATCGACCTGCGGGGTGGTGCCCTGTGGGCGGCCGATGGCTCGGCCGTCTTCGCTCGCGCTGTGGGGCCCGACTCACCGCTGGTGGTGCGCGTCGATCAGCGAGGCGGGACGGAGCCCCGGAACATCGCCACCGGGCCCGACGTGGCCTCCCTGACCCTGGCCGGATCCCACGGACGTTATATATATTGGTCCGAGCTCTCGCGGCAGACAGGACAGGCCGTGCTCAAGTCCCTCGACCTGCAGACGGGGCAGGTGGGCCCCGGGCTGACGCTGGCATCGGAGCCGGCCCGCGACTTCGCCCTCTCCCCAGATGGTAGCCGCCTGGCCTTCACCGGCGCCAACACCTTCAAGGCCTACCTGGCCGACCTCACGGCCCGTAGCGTGTCCGAACTGCCCACCGATGGCCAGCCAGCCCTCCGCCCGGCATGGCTGCCCGACGGCAGCGCCGTGGCGGTGGGCCTGGCCGCCGGCGGAGGGCGACCGGCTCGCGTCCTCGTGTTCCGTCAGGGCAGCCCTCAGGAACTCGTCTCGGTGCAGCAAGGCTTCCTGCAGCCCCTGCTCTGGACGCCCGACGGTAGCGCCCTGCTCTGCCAGTACTACACGGGCACCCTCAGCAACCCGGGCAATCCGGCCCTGGTGTCGGTAACTACCGGGGGACAACCCGCGTCATTACCTGTGTCGGGCCAAGTAGAGGTCGTCGGCTGGGCACGGGGGCGGCTATGACGCGCTGGCTGCTGGCGCTGACGGTGGCCACTCTGGCCTGTATCGCCCTGGCCGGCCGGCAGCAGGGGCCTGCCCTGGCCAACCACAACGTGCCCGACTGCGCTCTGGACATCAACCCCGACCCCAATGTCTTTGAGTACATCCAGGCCTACGAGCGCAGGGACTACCCCCACGGGTATGCCCCCGTCTTCGAGCTGGCGGGCTTCAACCAGCTCTTTCCCGATGTGCCCGGCTTCGCCCTGCCACCCCTGGAGACGGGGCCTCGCAGCGCCGGCTCCAGCCGCACTGTCTCGCCCTATATCCCGCCCACCATCCTGAAGGCCATCGGCTGGATAGAGAGCGGCTGGGCCCAGGCCAGCTACCATCCGCTGGTGAACCCGGGCGAGGTGGGGCCGGCCCTGGTCTCCTTCGACTGCGGCTACGGCATCATGCAGGTAACGACTGGCATGCAGCCGCCGCCGGGCTCGCCGCCCCGCTCGGCGCCGCCCACTATCGAGCAGGCTATGATCGGCGGCCATTATGCCTTCAACATCGCCCGGGGGGCGCTGATCCTGGCCCAGAAGTGGAACCTGGCGCCGGAGTTCAATCCCATCGTGGGGGAGCGGGACCCGCGGGTGGTGGAGAACTGGTACTTCGCCATCTGGAGCTACAACGGCTTCGCCTTCGTGAACCACCCCCGCAACCCCGACTTCCCCTTCCCGCGCCCGCCCTACAAGGGCTGCGACCCCAATCCGGATGGCGCCGCCGACAACCGGGGCAACTACCCTTACCAGGAGCTGGTCTATGGCTGTATGGCCTACCCGCCGGTGTGGGGAGGGAGGCCCCTGTGGAACCCGCTGCAGGCGGCCCTGCCCGACTACACTCAGCCCGCCTTCACCGATACGACCCGCTTCTTCAACTGCGCCCGCGGGCAAGGCTGCGCGGGCATGGACATCGCCACTCCTACCCTGACCCCGTCGGCCACGGCTACGCCGACGGCTACCCCCTCGGCCACGCCCACGCCGTCGCCCACCGCCACGCCGACGCCCAGTCCCACGGCCAGCCCCACCTCTGGCGCTGGCAGCGGCGGTTCGGGCTCCTCCTCATCCCAGATCCAGGCCGTGGCCACCACCGGGGCCATCGACCCCACCTTCCCCCAGACGAACCGGACGGCCCTCCTGGGCTCGCCCTCCCCCACGGCCTCGCCCGCCAGCGTCACCCTGGCGCTGGCGCCGGAGGCGCAGTCCGACTGGGTGAACATCACCGTGTCCAACCCAGGCACGGGCGTCTTCGCCTGGTACGCCACAAGCGACGTGCCCTGGCTGCAGGTCTCGCGGCTGGAAGGCGTCTCTCTGGGCTCGGACCTGGGACCCCGCGCCTCCAGCCTGGCAGTGCGGGCGTCCAGCTTCGGCCTGGGGCCGGGCACGTACACGGGCCGCGTAACGCTCCGCTCCCTGTACGGGTCCTCCGTGGAGGTCACGGTCACGCTCGTGGTGGTGCAGGGCGTGCCCACCGGCACCTGGAGCAGCGCCGACTTCAGCGGCGACGCCAAGGGCGACCTGGCCCTGGCCAGCACCAATAACGTCATGTTCACCTGGCTGTCCCTGGGCAACGGCAGCTTCGACCAGCGCACGCAGGCCGCCAACTACGCTCTGGCCCAGGGCACCTGGCTGCCGGGCGACTTCAATGGCGATGGCAAGCGCGACCTGCTCCACATCGCCCCCGACCGGGCGGTGACCTGGTTCTCGTGGGGCAACGGCACTTATCTGCCCTGGCCAGCCAACATCGTTCCTGGGCAGGGTACCTGGCTCGCGGGCGACTTCAACCGCGACCGCATCACTGACGTTATCTACATCGGCAGCGACCGGGCGGTGACCTGGTTCAACTGGGGCAACGGCACGTATCTGGGCTGGCCGGCCAATCCCGTCCCTCCCCGGGGCGGCACCTGGGTGGCGGGCGACTTCAACGGCGACGGCCTGACCGACCTGGCCAACATTGGCCCCTCGCGAGTCACCCTGTGGCTCAACTGGGGCGATGGCAACTACCTGGTATGGCCGGCGAGCCTCACCCCGCCCTCGGGCGGCCCCTGGGTGGCGGGCGACTTCGACGGCAACAAGCTGACCGACCTGTTCGTGGTCACCGGCACCAACACCGTCCAGACCTGGCTTGACCGGGGCAATGGCGATTTCCGGGCCGTCGCCTTTCGCGCCAATTACGACATCTCGCGCGGTACCTGGCTACCGGGCGACTTCAACGGCGACGGCAAGACCGACCTCCTGCACCTCGCCCCCGACCGGTCCGTGACCTGGTTCTCCTGGGGCGACGGCACCTACCTGCCCTGGACGGCCAATATCCCGGTGATGCAGGCCACCTGGCTGGTGGGCGACTTCGACGGCGACGGCAAGTCGGACGTGGCCGGCATCACCGCGGCCCGGATCAACGTCTGGCTGTCGCGGGGCGACGGCAGCTACGTCCAGCGCTAGGCCAGGGCCCTAGGTGGGCGAAGGCGAGCGCGAGAGGCTCTCGGCGTAGAGCTGGGTCACCTCGGCCGGTCGTCCCTCGGCCACCACCCGGCCGCCGTCCAGCCAGAGCGCGCGGTGGCAGAAGAGGTTCACCAGCTCCAGGGAGTGGCTCACCAGCACGATGGTGACCCCCTGCTCCTGGAACTGGCGCATCTTGGCCAGGCACTTCTCCTGAAAGGCCAGGTCGCCCACGGCCAGCACCTCGTCCACCAGCAGGATATCGGGGTCGCTGTGGACGGCCACCGAGAAACCCAGGCGTACGTACATGCCCGAGGAATAGCGCTTCACGGGCACGTCGATGAACTCCCACAGCTCAGCGAAGGAGACGATGTCAGCGAAGCGCTCCCTGATCTCGCGGTTGGACATCCCCAGGATGGAGGCGTTCATGAAGATGTTCTCTCGGCCGGTCATGTCGGGATGGAAGCCGGCCCCCAGCTCGATGAGAGGGGAGACGCGGCCGCGCACCGTCACCGTCCCGGCGGTGGGGGCGGTGACGCCGGCGATGATCTTGAGAATAGTGCTCTTGCCGCTGCCGTTGCGGCCCACGATGCCCACCGTCTCCCCCGGCGCCACACTGAAGGAGACGTCCCGCAGGGCGTAGAACGGCTCGGAGAACGCCTCGCCCCGCAGCAGGGCGGGCACGAACTCCCGCAGCGTCCGGTGATGGTGGATCCGGAAGCGCTTGCTGACGGACCGGAACTCGATGACTGCCTCAGACACTGTCGGCGAAGCCGGGCTCCATCTTCTTGAACAGATAATACCCCACCACGAAGGTGGCCATTGAGATGGCCAGCCCCATCAGGACTCGCTCCGTCCCCGGGCTGATGCCCTGCAGCACCACTCGCCGGTAGGCCTCGATGAAGAGGGCGTTGGGATTCAGGTCGAACAGCAGCTCGTAGGAAGAGGGCACGGGATAGAGCACCGGCGTCAAATAGAACCACAGGGTCAGGGCCACGCCCACAAGGAAGCTGACGTCATGGAAGTACAGGTTCAGGGCGGCCAGGGGCAGCGCCAGCCCCACCGTGAAGATGAACTGGATGAGGAACAGTAGTGGCACCCACACCGAGGTCCATGCTGGAGGGTGGCCGAAGAACACCATCAGCCCCGCCAGGATCAGCATGCCCACAGCCAGGTCCACCACCTTGGTGAGGATGGCGGCGATGGGCAGTATCTCGCGCGGGAAGTACACCTTCGTAACCAGGCCGGCAGCGCCCGAAACGCTGCCCGTGGCCGAGGAGACAGCCGCCGAGAAGAAGTTCCAGGGCAGCAGGCCCATAAAGAGGAAGAGGGCGTAGGGCACGCCGGGGATGCCCGTCCGCACGTCCAGGATGCGCGAGAAGACGAAGGTCAGGATCAGCATCTGGCTGAGCGGGTTGACGGCCGTCCAGGCGTACCCCAGCACCGACTGCTTGAACTGGCCTTTCAGGTGCCGGATGGTCATGTGCGACAGCAGCTCACGCCGCTGCCACAGCTCCCAGAGGGCAGGGAAAAGGTCTGCCGGGGCAAAGGCCGGCCTGAGGCTGCCCGGGCGGGCCATGCCCTGAAGACGTGCCATCGCCCCTCAGGAGAGACGCTGGGGGTAAGTCTCGGCCGCTGGGCTGCCGAGGGTAGCGCTACTCCCGGCCATGGACTCGGCGGCCGTCGCCACTAGGCCCGCAGCCGCGGTGCGTGGGCGGAGCCGTTGGTGATGGGCTCCTCGATGAACAGGTCCCCGTTGCGGATCTTGATGTTGAAGCCACAACTGGGATTAGTGCAGACCCACGCCTTGAAGTAGACGGCTGCGCCATGGCCGCCGTAGTCCGACAGCGGAACCAAGTCGCCAACCTGGCACTTCTGACATTTGGGAAAGTGAGTCACCACCACAGTAGCCCTCCCGCCTTCAGACTTGGCACCGGCAGTTCGAGCCCAGAGTGTAACAAAAGGGTGAGGCAATGGCAAGAGTCCGTGAGGTCATTATTGTCAAATCGGGCCCACTTTTTTCACAATTCATCACTGCCAACGTGTATATATGAATTGGCGAGAGCTATGGTAACGTGGCGCCCCTCTTCACAAGCCAGTACTCCAGGCTGTCGGCCAGGGCCAGCCACGACGCTTCGATGATGTCGGTGGAGGCGCCCACCGTCGTCCAGGTCTGCTCGCCGTCGGTGGACTCGATGAGCACTCGCACCGAGGCGGCGGTGCCGTGGCCGGGGTCGATGATGCGCACCTTGTAGTCGACCAGCTTCACCGCCTCCAGGCTGGGGTAGAACTGCAACAGGGCCTTGCGCACGGCTGCGTCTAGGGCGTTGACCGGGCCGTTGCCTTCGGCGGCGGTGTGGATGACCTCGTCGCCCACGCGCACCTTGACCATAGCCTCGGCCAGCATGTCGCGGTCGCCCGGGCCGTGATGGCGCCGCTCCACCACCATGAAGTCCTCCAGCTCGAAGGGAGGCAAGTAGCCCGGGCGGCTGCGGCGCACCAACAGCTCCAGAGAGGCCTCGGCGCCCTCGTACTGGTAACCGCGGCTCTCCATCACCTTGACCTGCTCTACGATGCGCCGCGCCTCCTCGCGGTCGACCTCGATGCCCTGCTCTCGCAGCTTGGCCAGGACGCCATGGCTGCCGGATAGCTCCGAGACCAGGAAGCGCGTCTCGTTGCCCACCAGGGCCGGGTCCACGTGCTGGTACGACCAGGGGGCCTTGGCCACGCCGGCGGCGTGCAGGCCGGCCTTGTGGGCGAAGGCAGCCGAGCCCACATAGGGCTGGCGGGGATTGGGCGGCAGGTTGGCCACCTCCGAGACGAAGCGGGAGACCTCCGTCAGCTTGCGCAGTTGCTCGTCCGTCACCACGTCCAGGCCCATCTTGAGCTTCAGGTTGGCGATGATGCTGATCATGTTGGCGTTGCCGCACATATCGCCGTAGCCGTTGATGGCGCCCTGAACGTGGGTGGCGCCCGCTTCCACGGCGGCCAGGGTGTTGGCCACGGCCAGGTCGGCGCCGTTGTGGGCGTGGATGCCCACGGCCGTGTCCACCGCGTCCACCACCTCCTTGACCACCTTGTAGACATGGGAGGTGATGGTGCCGCCGTTGGTATCGCAAAGCACCACGCAGTCGGCGCCGGCGCGGGCGGCGGCCTGCAGGCACTGGAGGGCGTAGTCGCGGTCGTAGAAGTAGCCGTCGAAGAAGTGCTCGGCGTCGAAGAATACGGTGAGGCCGTGAGACTTCAGATAGCGCACCGACTCGCCGATCATGGCCAGGTTCTCTTCGGCAGTGGTCTCCAGGACGTCGGTAACATGGCGCAGGTGGGCCTTGCCGACTATGGTGACCACGGGCGTGCCGGCGTCGATGAGGGCGCGCAGGTTGGGGTCCTGCTCCACCTTGATGCCCGCCCGGCGGGTGGCGCCGAAGGCGGCCAGCCTGGCGTTCCTGAGCTGGATGGAGCGGGCGCGGACGAAGAACTCGGCGTCCTTGGGGTTGGAGCCTGGCCAGCCGCCCTCGATGTAGTGGACGCCCAGCTCGTCCAGCTTGCGGGCGATCTTGAGTTTGTCCTCGACGGACAGGCTGATGCCCTCCATCTGGGTGCCGTCGCGCAACGTCGTATCGTACAGCTCTACCTTCCGCATCTATCTCAGCCTCGCCGAACCACGAGATGAAGGCTCTCGACCACGTGTCCGCTACCTGGCCGTAAGGTTTCGGCCCTGTCCGGCAGCAGTCGGGGCGCATAGGGCAGGCCTGAAGGCCTGGAGCTACGTTCCCTGCTGGCGCACTGGGCAGACGGTCGGCGGGACATCGCCTATCCCTCCACCGCTTCTGCCACCTTCTCGCCCATCTCGCGGGTGCCCACCAGGCGGGTGCCTTCCTGGGCGATGTCGAGTGTGCGGTAGCCGGCGGCCAGCACCCGCTCCACTGCTTCCTCCACCGCCTGCGCCTCGGCGGGTAGCCCCAGGGAGTGCCGCAGCATCATGGCCACCGATAGGATCATGGCCAGGGGATTGGCCACACCCTGGCCGGCGATGTCGGGAGCGGAGCCGTGTACCGGCTCGTAAAGGCCCAGGCCGGTCCCGTCGCGCCGCCTGCGTCCCAGGCTGGCCGAGGGGAGCATGCCCATGCTCCCAGCCAGCATGGCCGCCTCGTCCGTCAAGATGTCGCCGAACATGTTCTCGGTGACGATAACATCGAAGTCGGCCGGCCGCCGTATCAGGTGCATGGCGCAGGCGTCCACCAGCATGTGGCGCAACTCTACGTCCGGGTACTCCTCGGCCACTTCCATGGCCAGGGCCCGCCAGAGGCGCGAGGACTCCAGGATGTTGGCCTTGTCCACGCTGGTGAGGCGCTTGCGCCGAGCACGCGCCAGCTCGAAGCCCACGCGCAGGATACGCCGGACTTCGTCCTCGGAGTAGCGGAGGGTATCCACCGCCTGCCAGCCCCGCGCGTTGCGCCAGCGCCGCTGGGGTCGGCCGAAGTAGATGCCTCCCGTCAGTTCCCGCACCACCACCAGGTCCACCCCTTCCAGCACTTCGGGTCGCAGGGTGGAGGCGCCGGTGAGGAAGGGGTAGACCTTTACTGGCCTCAGGTTGGCAAAGAGGCCCAGGCCCTTGCGCAGGGCCAGGAGCCCCTGCTCGGGGCGCACCGGTGCCGTCGGGTCGTCCCACTTGGGGCCGCCGACTGCCGCCAGGAGCACCGCGTGGGCACGGCGACACCGCTCCAGGGTCTCGGGGCGGATGGCCAGGCCGTAGCGGTCGATGCAGGCGCCGCCCACCAGGTCTTCCTCCACCTGGAAGCGGTGCCCGAACCGTCGCTCTACCGCCTGCAGCACGCGCAGGCCCTCGGCCATCACCTCGGGACCGACGCCGTCGCCGGGCAGGGCTATGATGCGGTAAGTGCCCATATCTTCCCTCTATCGTCGGCTGCCGTCCGCCCTTCCGGCCCTCACGGGGCCGCCTATTCGCTCACTCAGCAGCCGGGCTCCCCGTAGTGCCCGCAGCAGTTGCGCGGCGGCCAGGCGAATCGGCGCCAAAGGTTGCGCAGGGCGACGCCCAGCCTCCGCCCCGGGGGCAGGGGCGAGCGCCGCCAGTTGGCGAGCATGGCCCGCAGGCCGGGCCGGCGACGCTCCCTCAACGCCTATCCCCGCCTGGGCCGCATGCGCGGCTGCGTCAGTTCCCCGAACACGGCCCGGAAGCTGATGAGCCCCCCGCACACGACGATGAACAGCAGTGGCCACAGGCGGGGCCTTCCCAGGCTCTCCCAGCCGATGTTGCGCAGGGAGGCGACGGCGGCCACCAGACCGGGCAAAAACCACAGGGCGGCGAAGGTGCGGGACGCCAGGCGCAGGGGGGTGTGGCGCAGCCCTATGCCTGCCTCGCCCACCAGCATCCACAGGGCGGAGGCCAGGCCCAGCAGCCCCAGGATCCGCTCCACCACGTTGGCCTCGTTGGCCTTCCACAGGGTCAGGAAGGAGTTGAGGAGCACCACCAGCGTGTTGCGGCCTGGGGGCTCCTCCTGCCGCTCCTCCGCCTCCGTCAGCTCGAAGAGCTCGTCTTCGACCCGCGTCCCCAGGCGGCGCAGCCGCTGCCACATTCCCTTGAGGTCAGCCAAGCCTCTCACCCGCCAGGCGCGGCAGCCAGCGGGGCCGCCGCTCCTCGAAGGCCCGTATCCGCTCCTCGTGCAGCAGGGTAAGGGCGATATCGTCCCAGCCGTTCAGCAGCCGCTCCCGGGCCGAGGGGTCGATATCGAACTCGGCCTTCAGTCCGGCGTCGTCGTAGATGAGCTGCTGTTCCAGGTCCACCGTCAGGCGGTAGCCGGGCGATTCTTCGGCCCGGGCGATGATGCGTCGCACCACCTCCTCGTCCACCCGCGCTGGCAGCACGCCGTTCTGGATGCAGTTGGAGAAGAAAATGTCGGCGAAGGATGGGGCGATGATGGCCCGGAAGCCGTATTCCTTCAGGCCCCAGACGGCGTGCTCCCGCGAGGAGCCGCAGCCGAAGTTGCGGCCCGTGGCCAGGATGGTCGCCCCCTCGTACCCCGGTCGGTTCAGCTCGAAGTCGGGGTTGGGGCGGCCGTCGGGCAGATAGCGCCAGTCGTAGAAGAGGAACTCGCCGAAGCCGGTCCGCTCGATGCGCTTCAGGAACTGCTTGGGCATTATCTGGTCGGTGTCCACGTTGGACCGGTCCAGGGGCGCCACGATGCCGGTATGCACGCGGAACGGCTCCATGGCTAGTCCTCCCAGTCCCACTGGCGGACGTCCACGAAGTGACCGGCGATAGCCGCCGCCGCCGCCATCTGGGGGCTGACCAGGTGGGTCCGCCCGCCGCGGCCCTGCCGCCCTTCGAAGTTGCGGTTGGAGGTGGAGGCGCAGCGCTCGCCAGGCTGGAGGATGTCCGGGTTCATGCCCAGGCACATGGAGCAGCCAGACTCCCGCCACTCAAAACCGGCCTCCTTGAAGATGCGATCCAGCCCCTCCTGCTCGGCCTGGAGCTTGACCTGCGTGGAGCCAGGCACCACCATGGCCCGTACCCTGGGGTGCACCTTCTTGCCCTTCACCACCTCGGCTGCCGCCCGCAGGTCGCCGATGCGGGAGTTGGTGCAAGAGCCGATGAACACGCGGTCCACGTGGATGTCGACGATGGGCGTGCCCGGCTCCAGGCCCATGTACTTGAGGGCCCTTTCGGCCGCTTCCCGCTCCTCTGGCGTAGGGAAGGAGGATGGGTCAGGCACGCGGCCCGTCACCGGCACCACCTGGCCCGGGTTGGTGCCCCAGGTCACGTAGGGCTCCATCTGGGCGGCGTCCAGCACCACCACCTTGTCGTACTTGGCGCCCGGGTCGCTGGGCAGCGACTGCCAGTACTCGAGGGCGTCCTCCCAGTCCTTTCCCTTGGGGGCGAAGGGGCGTCCCTCCAGGTAGGCGAAGGTTACGTCGTCGGGGGCGATCATCCCCGCCCGGGCGCCGGCCTCGATGCTCATGTTGCACACGGTCATGCGCCCCTCCATGGACAGGGAGCGCACAGCGCTACCGGTGTACTCGATGACGTGGCCCACGGCCCCGTCCACGCCGATGCGCCCGATGATGCCCAGGATCATGTCCTTGGCCGTGACGCCACGGGGAAGCTGCCCCTCCACCCGGATCTCCATGGTCTTGGGACGCTTCAGCTTGATGGTCTGGGTGGCCAGCACGTGCTCCACCTCGGAAGTGCCGATGCCCAGGGCGAAGGCCCCGAAGGCGCCGTGCGTGGAGGTGTGGGAGTCACCGCAGACGATGACCATCCCGGGCTGGGTCAGCCCCAGCTCCGGCCCGATGACATGCACGATGCCCTGACGGTCCGACTCCAGGCCGAAGTAGGTGATGCCGAACTCCTGGCAGTTGCGCTCCAGGGCCTCGATCTGCCGTCGCGATATCTCGTCGGTGATGGGCTGGCTGCGGGGCCAGGTAGGCACGTTGTGGTCGCAGGTGGCCACTGTCAGGTCGGGCCGCCGCACCTTCCGTCCCGACAGCCGCAGACCGTCGAACGCCTGGGGCGATGTCACCTCGTGCACCAGGTGCATGTCCACATAGAGCAGGGCCAGGCCGTTCTCCTGGTGAACGACATGCGCCTCCCAGATCTTCTCGAACAGGGTCTTGGCGCTCATCCTATCCAGCCTCCTCGCCACCCTAGGGGTTGGACCAGGCCCGCTCCTCCCGCGGCACCCGCGTCAGGGCGCGGTTGAGGGCGTCCATCAGGGCCTTGGCCGAGGCCACCACGATGTCGGTGTCGGAGCCGATGCCCACGAAGGTGTGGCCGTCCACGTCGATGCGCACCGTCACCTCGCCCTGGGCATCGATGCCCTCGGTGACGCTCTTGACCTGGTACTCCAGCAGCCGGTTGGGCACACCCACCAGGGCGTTGATGGCGCGGTAGGAGGCGTCCACCGGCCCCGTGCCGGTGGCGGTGGTCTGCAGCACCTGGCCCTCGGGGCCCAGCAGGCGCACCGTGGCCGTGGGCACCAGTTGGTTGCCGCAGCTCACCTGTAGCAGGTCCAGCCGGTAGACCTCCACGCTGGCCCGCCGCTCCTCCATCACCAACATCTCCAGGTCGCGGTCGTCGATCTCGCCTTTCTTGTCGGCCAGTTCCTTGAAAGCGCGGAATACCCGGTCCAGCTCCTCTTCCGCCAGGTCGTAGCCCAGCTCCCGCAGGCGAGCCCGCAGGCCGTGGCGGCCAGAGTTCTTGTTGAGGACGATGATGCCGCCCCTGGGCAGGCCGATGTCCCGAGGGTCGATGATCTCGTAGGTCTCCCTCAGCTTGACGATGCCGTGCTGGTGGATGCCCGACTGGTGGCGGAAGGCGTTGGCCCCCACGATAGCCTTGTTGGGCTGCACCGGCACGCCGGTGAGCTGGGAGACCAGTCGGCTGACCCGGTAGATCTGGGTGGTGTCCAGCCCCGTGTCCACGCCGAAGTAGTCGCGGCGGGTCTTGAGGGCCATCACCACCTCTTCCAGGGCGGCGTTGCCGCCCCGCTCGCCGATGCCGTTGACGCACACCTCTACCTGCCGCGCCCCGGCCTTGACGGCGGCCAGGGAGTTGGCCACCGCCAGCCCCAGGTCGTTGTGGCAGTGGACGGAGATGCGCGCCTTGTGGATGTTGGGCACCCTCTCCTGGATGCTGCGGATAAAGGCAGCGAACTCCTCCGGGATGGCGTAGCCCACCGTGTCGGGGATGTTGACGGTGGTGGCGCCGGCGTCGATGACCTCCTTGAGCATGCGATAGATGTACTCGGGGTCGGAGCGGGTGGCGTCCTGGGGGGAGAACTCCACGTCCGGGCAATACTTGGCGGCCCGGGCCACCATGGCGCGGGCCATCTCCAGGACATGCTCCCTGTCCTTCTCCAGCATGTGCATGATGTGGATGTCGGAGCTGGAGATGAACACATGCAGGCGTGGGCTCTCGGCCACCTTCACCGCCTCCCAGCCGATGTCGATGTCCTCGGGCACCGCCCGGCACAGGGTGGCGATGGCCGAGCCGCGCACCTCCCTGGCAATGCGCTGTACGGCCTCGAAGTCGCCAGGGGAGGAGGCGGCGAAGCCTGCCTCGATGACGTCTACCCGCATCCGCTCCAGGGCGCGGGCGATCTCCAGCTTCTCTTCGGCGTTGAGGGCGACGCCGGGGGTCTGCTCCCCGTCGCGCATGGTGGTATCGAATATCAGCACTCGGTCTGCCATTTCGCTCAACCTCCCTAAGCTGTCATCGGTCGGCCGTAGGAGCGCCCTCGCCCGGGCAGCGCGCCCGGGGAGGGCTCGGGAAGGTTGAGGGTGAGGGTCTCGATCAGCAAGGGACGTCCCCTACTTTCCCAAGATGCTTTCCAGGTCGCGGGCGTGCTCCTCGGTGTCCTTGAGGATGTCCTCCAGCAGGCGGCGGGTGGCCGGGTCGTCCTCCCTCTCCGCCTGCTTGATGAGGCGCCGGTACATGGCGATGGCCTCGTACTCCAGCTCCAGGTTGTCCTCCAGCATCTGGCGCAGGTCACCGCCCACCCTGATCTCGCCCACCTTGGTGGTGGGTGTGCCGCCCAGCAGGTCGATGCGCTCGGCCAGCATGTAGGCGTGGCGCATCTCGGTCATGGCCAGCTCCTTGAACTTCTCGGCGATGGGCGGGCTCTCCATGCCCCGCGCCAGGATGTGGTCCCACATGTACTGAAAGATGGAGGCCATCTCCTCCGAGAGCGCCTCGTTGAGCATGTCGATGAATTCTTGGCTCGCCTGTGGCCTGCCCATTCGTTGCCTCCTACTTTGTGCCCTTGAGCCAGGGCATCATGGCCCGCAGCCGACGCCCCACCTCTTCTATGGGGTGATGCGCGTCTCGCTCGCGCAGGGCCATGAAGACGGGGCGCCCGGCCTGGTTCTCCAGCACCCACTCGCGGGCGAACTGGCCGCTCTGGATCTCGGCCAGCACCTGCTTCATGGTCTGGCGGACGTGGTCGTCGATGACGCGGGGGCCGCGGGTGTAGTCCCCGTATTCGGCCGTGTCGGACACCGAATAGCGCATGTAGGCCAGGCCGCCCTCGTACATCAGGTCCACGATGAGCTTGAGCTCGTGCATGCATTCGAAATAGGCGATCTCGGGCTGATAGCCGGCCTCCACCAGCGTCTCGAAGGCGGCCTTCACCAGGGCGCTGACGCCGCCGCAGAGCACCACCTGCTCGCCGAAGAGGTCCGTTTCCGTCTCCTCGGCGAAGGTGGTCTCGATGACGCCGGCGCGGGTGCAGCCGATGCCCTTGGCGTAGGCCAGGGCCAGCGGCCGGGCGCTCTCGCTGGCGTCCTGGTGGATGGCCAGCAAGGCCGGCGTGCCCAGTCCCTGCACGAACAGCTCCCGCAGCCGGTGGCCGGGCCCCTTGGGGGCCACCATGGTCACGTCCACGTCGGGCGGGGGAGTGATCTGCCGGAAGTGGATGTTGAAGCCGTGGGCGAACATGAGCATCTGCCCCGGGCGCAGGTGGGGGGCGACGCTCTCCAGGTAGATCTGGCGCTGGTTCTGGTCGGGTGCCAGCATCATGATGATGTCGGCCTGGCGCACCGCCTCGTCGACAGTGGTGACCTCCAGGCCCGCCTCCTGCGCCTTCTGCCAGGACTTGGAGCCGGAGTAGAGGCCCACGACCACGTCCAGCCCCGAGTCCTTCAGGTTGAGGGCGTGGGCGTGGCCCTGGGAGCCGAAGCCGATGACGGCGATCTTCTTGCCCCGCAGCAGCCCCAGGTCGGCGTCCTGGTCGTAGTAGACCTTGGCCATCGCCTTATCCTCCTACCAGGTCTCCTGGCCGGGGTAGCGCTCGTACGACTCCTCCCCCTCGCCCACCGGGTGGGAGGCCTCGGCGCCGCGCAGCATGGCCACCCGGCCGGTGCGCACCATCTCGATGACGCCGTAGTCCTTAAGCAGCTCGAACATAGCGTCTATCTTCCCCTCGTCCCCCGTCACCTCCACGATGACCGATTCGGGCGAAACGTCGATGATGTTGGCCCGGAAGATGTCCACGATCTCGATGATGTGGCTGCGGTTGCCGGCGTCGCAGCGCACCTTGATGAGGGCCATCTCTCGGGCGACGATGTCCTCGTGGGACACGTCACGGATGTCCACCACGTCCACCAGCTTGTCCAGCTGCTTCACCACCTGGTCGGCGTCGTGGCTGGCATCCACCACGAAGGTCATGCGCGAGAGGCCGGGCGTCTCCGAATGGCCCACGGCCAGGCTCTCGATGTTGAAGCCCCGTTGCCGCCACTTGGAGGCGATGCGGTTCAGCACCCCGGGCCTGTCCTCCACCAGGGCGATGATGGTGTGGAAGCGCCTTCCGTTCCTCTTGCCCTCGCTCATCGCCCCACCTCCGCCATCTGGCGCCTGCGCACCAGCTCGATGTATTCCTTGGGCAGGCCGATGGTCTCCTGCAGGGAGGCCCCCGGCGGCACCATCGGGAAGCAGTCCTCGTCCTGCTTGACGTGGACGTCGATGAGCACCGGCCCCTGGTGGGCGAGGGCCCGCTCCAGGGCCGGCACCACCTCCTCGCGGCGGGTGGCCCGCAGGGCGAGGATGCCGTAGGCCTCGGCGATCTTCACGAAGTCGGGGTTCTTGAGGGGGCTCGCCACCAGGTTGCCGCGGTAGAAGAGGCTCTGCCACTGGCGCACCATGCCGTGGTGGCCGTTGTTGATGATGGCGAACTTGATGGGCAGGTCGTACTCGGCCACCACGCCCAGCTCCTCCATGGTCATCTGGAAGCCGCCATCGCCGCAGATGGCCCACACCAGCTCGCCCGGCTTGGCGATCTGCACGCCGATGGCTGCCGGCACCTCGAAGCCCATGGTGCCCAGGCCGCCCGAGGTGACGAAGGAGTTGGGCTTCCGCGACCAGAAGAACTGGGCCGCCCACATCTGGTGCTGGCCCACGCCGGTGACGAAATAGGCGTCGCCTCCGCTCACCTCGTATATCTTCTGGATGACGTACTGGGGCAGTATCTGGGCGGCGTCCTCGGGATAGACCAGGGAGGGGTGCTCCCGCTTCAGCTCGTCCAGGCGGGCGAACCAGTCGGGCCGTTCCCGGTGCTGGACGAGGCGGTTGAGCTGCTGCAGGCAGACGCGGGCGTCCCCCACCAGGGCCGCGGCCGGGCGCACGTTCTTGCCCACCTCCGCCGGGTCCACCTCGATGTGCACGATCTTGGCCAGGGGGGCGAAGTCCTTCAGCCGCCCCGTCACCCGGTCGTCGAACCGCATGCCGATGCCGATGATCAGGTCGGCCTCGGAGATGGCCAGGTTGTTCCAGTGCATGCCGTGCATGCCCGGCATCCCCATATACAGCGGATGGTCGGGCGGGAAGCCGCTGATGCCCAGCAGGGTGGTGATGACGGGTATGTTGCCCTTCTCGGCCAGCTCCTTCAGCTCGTAATAGGCCTGGGAGATGATGACCCCGTGCCCGGCCAGGATGAGGGGTCGCTCCGACTCGTAGATGAGCCGGGCGGCCTTCTCCACCTCGGCCGGGTCGGGGTAGATGCGGGGTCGGTAGCCCCGCAGCTCCACCTTCTCCGGCCAGTAGAACTGCCCCCGCTCCTGCTGCACGTCGCGGGGGATGTCCACCAGCACCGGCCCGGGCCGGCCCGTGCTGGCGATGTAGAACGCTTCACGCATCACTCGCGGGATCTCGTTCACGTCCAGAACCAGGTAGTTGTGCTTGGTGATGGGGATGGTGATGCCGGTGATGTCCGCCTCCTGGAAGCCGTCGCGGCCGATCAGGGGGCGGATGACGGAGCCGGTGATGGCCACCAGCGGCACCGAGTCCATCCAGGCGTTGGCGATCCCGGTGACCAGGTTGGTGGCCCCGGGGCCCGACGTGGCGAAACACACCCCCGGCCGGCCGGTGACGCGGGCATAGGCGTCGGCGGCGTGGGCCGCGCCTTGCTCGTGTCGCACCAGGTAGTGGCGGATCTTGGGGTAGAACTTGGGCAGAGTGTCGTACAGCGGCAGGTTAGCGCCGCCGGGCAGCCCGAAGATGGCCTCCACGCCCTCTCGGGCCAGACATTCCAGGATCATTTCGGCGCCTGTCATCTCCATGGCCTTCGCTCCTCTCTATTGTTCGTCCCTGCTGTCGGTGGACCGACCGCTCCCCGTCGTTCTGCTCTCGCTCCTCGTTACTCGCTGGCCCCCAGCCGCGGGGGGCATACGGCGCCGCGGGCGGCGGAGTCCACCAGGGAGGCGTACTTGGCCAGGGCCCCCCAGGGGTAACGGGGGGCAGGCGGCCTCCACGCCTGCCTTCGCCGGGACATCTCCTCGGGCGGCACCCGGGCCTCGATGAGGCGGTTGGGCACGTCTATGGTCACCTCGTCGCCGTCCTGCAGCAGGGCGATGGGGCCCCCGGCCATGGCTTCCGGGGCCACGTGGCCCACCATCAGGCCCCGCGTAGCGCCGGAGAAGCGGCCGTCGGTGATGAGGGCCACCTCCTCGCCCAGGCCCTGGCCCACCAGGGCGGCGGTCACCGCTAACATCTCGCGCATGCCGGGCCCGCCCCTGGGCCCCTCGTAACGGATGACGACCACATCCCCGGCCTTTATCTGGCGCCGGGAGATGGCGGCGAAGGCGTCCTCTTCCGAATCGAAGACGCGGGCCGGCCCCGTGTGCACCAGGTGTCGCACCCCGGCCGTCTTCACCACTGCCCCGTCGGGCGCCAGGTTGCCCCGCAGGATGCAGATGGTCCCGGTGGGGCTGATGGGGTCTTGCAGGGGGCGCACCACGTCCTGGTCCAGGTCGGGTACCTCTATCTGGGCCAGGTTCTCGCGCACGGTGCGGCCCGTCACCGTCAGGCAGTCGCCGTCGATGAGGCCGCCCTCCAGCAGGGCCTTCATCACCCTGGGGATGCCTCCCACCCGGTGCAGGTCGAGCATGACGTAGCGGCCGCCAGGGCGCATGTCGGCGATGTGGGGGGTGCGCCGGGCGATGCGGTCGAAGTCGTCCAGCGTCAGCTCCACCCCTGCCTCGCGAGCGATGGCCAGCAGGTGCAGGACGGCGTTGGTGGAGCCGCCCACGGCCGCGTCCACGGCGATGGCGTTGAGGAAGGCGTTGCGGGTGAGGATGTCCCGCGGGCGTATCTCCATCTCCAGGAGGCGCATGACCGCCTCGCCGCTCTGCCGGGCTACCTGGTCGCGCTCGGGGGAGGGGGCCGGGGGCGAGGCGCTGCCGGGCAGGGCGATGCCCAGTGCCTCCATGGCCGCGGCCATAGTGTTGGCGGTGTACATGCCGGCGCAGGATCCCTCGCTGGGGCAGGCGGAGCACTCCAGTTCGTAGAGGTCCCGGTCGGAGATCTGGCCAGCGGCGTAGGCGCCCACCGCCTCGAACACGTCCTGGATGGTGACGTCCCGCCCGTGGTAGCGGCCGGGCATGATGGTGCCGCCGTAGACGAAGACGGCGGGCACGTTGAGGCGCGCCATAGCCATAGCCATGCCCGGCAGGGACTTGTCGCAGCCAGCGATGGCCACCAGGGCGTCGTACTGGTGGGCGTGGACCATGAGCTCTACGCTGTCGGCGATGATCTCCCTGGAGACCAGGGACGCCTTCATGCCCTGGTGGCCCATGGCGATGCCGTCGGAGACAGCGATGGTGACGAACTCCCTGGGGGTGCCCCCGGTGGCGCGGACGCCCTCCTTGGCGGCCTTGGCCAGCCGGTCCAGGTGCAGGTTGCAGGGGGTGGCCTCGTTCCAGGAGGAGGCGACGCCGACGAAGGGACGGTAGATGTCCTCGTCCTTAAGGCCCATGGCCCGATACATGGCCCGGTGGGGCGCCCACTGAGGCCCCGTCTTGACGGCATCGCTACGGTAGCGTCGCTGGCCGCTGGTCATGGCCTGTCCTCCCGATTTAAAAAGCCCCGACCCCGAAGGGACGGGACTGTCGTCCGCGCGGTACCACCCTTCCTCCCCAGGCCACTAATGGAACGTCCCGCCCTGAAGGGACCCCGCAGGGCGGGACGGTACCACCCTTCTTCCTCAAGCGGTGTGGCCTGAGGCCCTCTGGCGCGCTAACGGGCGCACCCGTCCCGACCTACTCGGTCTCCCCTTTCGGCCGGGAGGCTCCGGGGCGAGTTCGGGGCGTCCTTACCGCCGGGCTTGCACCGTCCCCGGCTCGCTGGAGGCAGGCCCCGCCCTTACTGCTCCCCTTCTCCGCCTTTCCCTGACCTTTTTCTGACGCGGTTCAATCTCCTAGTCTAGTCATCCCTCTCAGCACTGTCAATGGCACCCCGCGGGCAGTTGGCATGGGCGGGCGCATCGGCTTACACTGAAGGCGCATGAAGGCCAGGGTCCTGCTCTTCGCCCGCCTCAAAGATCTGGCCGGCGTCAGCGAGGCCGAGGTCGAGATCGGCGAGGGCCTTACCGCCGCCGACGTTTTTCGCCTGCTCCAGGGCCTCTACCCGGGCCTGGCGAGCTACGACGCGCCCCTGGCCTATGCCGTCAATGCCCGCTACGTGTCTCCGGAGCACCCGGTGCGGGACGGGGACGAGGTGGCCTTCATCCCTCCTGTATCCGGAGGGGGAACATGCACATCGAGGTGACGGCCGAGCCGCTGGACCCACAGCGGGCCGTGGAGCTGGTGCGGCGCGACGATGCCGGCGCTGTGGTCGTTTTCCTGGGCGTGGTACGGGACCACAACCTGGGCCGTCGGGTCCTGTATCTGGAATATGACGCCTACCCCGAGATGGCCCGGCGCGTGATGCGCGAGCTGGCCGAGGAGGCCATGGGCCGCTGGCCTATCGTGGACGTGGCCGTCCTGCACCGCATCGGCCACCTGGAGGTGGGCGAGACGTCGCTGCTGGTGGCCGTATCCTCGCCCCATCGGGCCGAGGCGTTCGATGCCGCCCACTGGCTGGTGGACAGGCTCAAGGAACGGGCGCCCATCTGGAAGAAGGAGGTCTTCGAGGGGGGCGAGGAGTGGATCGAGGGGGAGCTGCCCTCGCCCAGGTGAGCCCGTGTCCTACCACCATCCCCCGCCGCTGCCCCGCTTCTGCCCCTACTGCGCCGGGCCCCTGACGGAGCGCTGGGTGGAAGCGGAGGAGCGGCCGCGCCTCGTCTGCCCCCAGGGCCACATCACTTACCTCAACCCCAAGGTTATCGTCAGCGTCATCGTCGAGGAGGACGACAGGGTGCTGTTGCTGCGCCGCGGCATCGAGCCCCGTCGCGGCTACTGGACCTTCCCGGGCGGGTACATGGAGATAGACGAGTCGGTAGAGGAGTGCGCCCTGCGCGAGTCCCGCGAGGAGACTGGCCTGGAGATGGAGTTGCTGGGGCTGGTAGGCATCTTTTCGCGCCCGGCGCCCGCCGGCCCGGGCATCGTCTCCATCGTTTTCCGGGGGCGGGTTCGCGGCGGCCAGCTCAGGCCCAACCACGAGGTGCTGGAGGCCCGCTTCGTCCCTACCGATGCCATCCCCTGGGAGGAGCTGGCCTACGACACCACTCGCCAGGCGCTGGAGGCCTACCTGGCCCAGCGCCAGTCCTCGCTGTCCCGCTAGGGGCGGGGCCGACGCCCTGGGCCCGCCTCTCGTCCCTCGTCGTAGAACTGGAAGCGGCCCATGGGCAGCACCGTGCTCACCTGGGGGTCGGTGAGACGCGCCCGCACCTTGGGCTCCAGTTGGGAGGCGGTCAGGTTGGTGGTGATGACGGTGGGGAGCAGGGAGTTGTAGCGGTGGTTGATGAGCTGGTAGAGCTTCTCCTCCGCCCAGGAGGTGGCGGTGTGGGAGCCCAGATCATCCAGGATGAGCAGGGGGGCGGTGCGCACGGCCTCGAAGGTGTCATCGTAGGCCAGGCCGTGCCGGGGGTCGAAGGTAGAGCGGAGGTAGTCCAGCAGGTCGGGCACCACCAGAAAGAGGACGGGCCGCCCCCGCTGGCGGCAGTAGTTGCCGATGGCGGCCGCCAGGCGTGTCTTGCCCTTGCCCGGCGGGCCGGCCAGCACCAGCCAGTCCCGCGGCTCGCGGGCGAAGCGCATGGCCTGGCGCTTGGCCTCGCGCAGCAGCCTCAGCTCCTCCTGGTCGCGGGCGATGCGGGCCGGGTCGAAGCCCTCGAAGGTCATGGTGCGCAGGAGGGGCGTGCCCAGTCGGTCGATGCGCTCCAGCCCGCCCAGCCCCCATTCGCCCAGCACGTGCACCTGCGAGAGGGCCGGGTCGCAGAGGCGAGTCCGCAGCCGCGGCTCCAGTTGCTCCGGCGGCACCGCCAGGGTGACCACGGTGGGCATCTGCCCGGCAAAGCGGTAGTTGACGAGCTGATAGAGCTTCTCCTCGGCCCAGGGGGTGGAGGAGTGGCCGCCCAGGTCGTCCAGCACCAGCAGGGGGACGGAGCGTAGCTGCTCGAACAGCTCGTCATACGGGGTCTCGGCGTCGGGGCGGTAGGCGGAGCGCAGGTGGTCCAGCAGGTCCGGCACGGCCATGAACAGGGCCATCGTCCCGCGCTCGATGCAGCGGTTGGCCACGGCAGCGGCGATGTGGGTCTTGCCGCAGCCGCTGGGGCCGGCCAGAACCAGGAAGCCGTGGGGCTCCTCGGCGTAGCGGCGGGCGGCCTCCACCGCTTGAGCGTAGCGCCGCGCCTGGGGCGGCTCCAGGCCGCGGCCCTCGGGCTGGAGGTTATCGAAAGTCAGGCGCAGGTAGAAGCGCAGGTTGGAGAAGCGCTGCAGGCGCTGGCGGCGGGCCTCGGCGTCCTCTTCCAGGGTGCAGCGGCAGGGAAAGGCCTTGCCGAAATCAGGGTGGCCCAGGGGCACGGCCTTGCGCACCATCCCGGCGCCGCCGCACTGGGGGCAGGCGGCTGCCTCCTCTTCCTCAGATCTCGGCGCTGTAGGGCCTTCGTCGCTTGCCGCGTCGGTAGCGTTCCTCCAGCCAGCCGACCTCAAGATCTCGTCCAGGCGCTTCATGGCTCGGCCCCTCCACTTCCCAGCGTCGCAGTATGGCCTTGATATAGCGCCAGCTCCGCTTGTTCATCTCCACCGCCTCGCGGAAGGCGGCCTCGATCCAGCTCCAGGGATAGCGCTCCTCGGCCTGGCGCAGTTCCTCGGCGATGAGGGGGGTGATGGTGCCGATGTTGTCCTCGTAGAGGCGGAAGATGCTGGAAGGCAGTCCCCCGCCGGCGGGGGCGGCCTCGCGCAGGCTCAGGGTGCGGAGGGCGCGGCGGTTGGCGGGCGTGTTCAGGGCGTAGTGGGCGGCGCCCTCGGCGTCCTCGGCCCGCAGGAGGGTGCCGCGCTGCACGGCCAGCGCCAGCCCCTGGCGGATGGCCTCGGCCGGATCGGAGCTGTGACGGGACATGGCCTGCAGCAGCAGGGGGTCAGTCGTGAGCTCCGCTTCCGAGAGCACCCTCACCGTGCCTCGCTTCCGCCCCTGGGCGAAGAAGAAATAGACGCTGACCACCAGCTCCTCTACCCGTTCGATGGACGGCAGCACCTGGGTGAAGAAGGGGTTGGGCACGGCAACTGCCAGGCTGCCGGGGGTGAAGCCAGAGAAGGGCCGCACCGGCTCCTGCTGGGCCATGCCTCTTCCCCTCGCTAGGCCTGGGGCTCCCAGGCCTCTGGCTCCTGGACCAGCAAGTCCTCGAAGCGGGCGAACTTCTGCCGGAAACGAAGGTGCACGGTGGCCGTGGGGCCGTTGCGGTGCTTGGCGACGATGATCTGGGCGTCCTCGGCCGGGTAGGCCTTGCCGGGCTTGTCCTTGTGCATCTCCTCCCACTCTTCCCGGCGCACGTAGGCCGCCTCGCGGTAGATGAACATCACCACGTCCGCATCCTGCTCGATGCTGCCGGACTCGCGCAGATCCGAGAGCTGGGGCACATGGCTGGCCCGCACGTCGGCGGCCCGCGAGAGCTGGGCAGCGGCCACCACCGGCACGTCCAGGTCGCGGGCCAGGGCCTTCAGGGCGCGGGAGACGTAGGAAACTTCCTGTACCCGGTTCTCGAGCCGGACGTCGGGGCGCACCAGCTGCAGGTAGTCGACCATCACCATGTCCAGGCCCCGCTCCATCTGCAGGCGGCGGGCCTTGGCGCGCATCTCGGCCACTGCCAGCACGGGCGAGTCGTCGATGTAGATGGCCGCCTCGGCCAGCCTGGAGATGGCACGGGCGATGAGGCGCTCGTCCCGGTCGGAGATGACCCCGGCGCCGATGCGGGCCGAGTCCACCCCCGATTCCATGGCCAGGAGCCGCTGGGCCAGTTGCTCTGCCGCCATCTCCAGGCTGAAGATGGCCACCACCGCCCGCTGTCGCAGGGCAGCGTTGCGGGCGAAGTTCAGGAGCAGCGAGGTCTTGCCGAGGCCGGTGCGCGCCGCCACCACGATGAGCTCGGAGCGTCGCAGCCCGCCCAGGAGCAGAGTGTCCAGGTCCATGTAGCCGGTGGTGATGGCCCGGGCCTCGGCGGCAACGGGCCCGGTGAGGGCGGCCTGCGTCCGCTGCCAGCCCTCCAGCACCTCCGACAGGTGCACGAAGTCGCGCACCTCCTGCACCTGGCGCACGGCGGCGATGCGGGCCTCGGCCCGGGCCAGCACGCGGGCGATGTCGGGGTCGTCGGCGCGGTAGGCCTCCTGGGCGATCTCTTGGGCGGCCTGGAGCAGCCGCCGGTAGACCGAGTCACGCTGCACGATGCGGGCATAGTGCTCGGCTACCAGGGGCGTGGGCAGCTCGGCCACCAGTTGGGACAGGTAGGCGGTGCCGCCCGCCTGGTCCAGCAGGCCGCGACGGGCCAGCTCGTGGGCCACCGTGACCTGGTTCACGGCCTCGCCGCGCTGCCAGAGGTCGCGACAGGCCTCGTAGATCCAGCGGTGCTCGTCGCGGAAGAAGTCCTCGGGCGTGAGAATGGTGACGACCCGATAGATGGCCTCCGGGTCCACCATCAGTGAGGCCACTACCGCTTTCTCGGCGTCCAGGTCGTGGGGCGGCAGCTTCTCCGCCGTTACCAACCCGTCGGTGCCCCCTCTCGTCACTGCTCGGCCGCCTCCTGGGCGGGAGTGGGCGCCTCTTCTTCCGCTTCTGCCTTGCCGCCCAGGGGAGTCACCTCCACCGTGACCTGGGCCTGGACGTTGCGGGTGAGGCGCAGCGACACGGGGAAGGAGCCCACCTCGCGGATGGGCTCGCCCAGGAGCACCTGGCGGTGGTCCAGCTCCACGCCCGCCTGCTCTTTGAGGGCCTCAGCGATGTCCAGGGCGGTGACGGAGCCGAAGAGCTTGCCCTGCTCGCCCACTCGCACCTCGATGCGCAAGGTGCGCCCTTCCAGCCTGGGCAGGAGCTTCTCCTGGGCCTCCTGGTCGAGCCTGGCCTGGCGGCGGGCCTCCTTCTCGGCCTTAGCGCGGGCCATGCTCACGTAATGGGGCGTGGCGGGCGCGGCCAGCTTGCGGGGGAACAGGTAGTTGCGGGCGTAGCCGTCGGCCACCTCCTTGACGTCGCCGACCCGTGCCTTCCCTTCCACTTCCTCCAGGAACACGACCTTCATGGGCTGCCTCCCTCGTATGGTAGTGGGGCCGGGCCTCCCGCCGCTAAGAGGAGGGGTCGGCCCCTTCTCCAGAACCTTTTCACGCCAATCCACAAGGGTAAGTGCCCCCCGGCCGCCCGTCCAGCGCCGCCGAATCCTAGAACATCTGCTCTAATTCTAGCGGCCGGGCCCGGGCATGGCAAGGCCCCGCCTGTCCGCCTCCCGCTCGGGAAGCGGGCGCAACGCCGCCGGCGGCCACAGGCGCAGCCAGGCCCGTCCCAGCAGGACGCGCCTGTCCACCGGCCCGTGGTGGCGGCTGTCGCGCCCCACGTCGGCGGCGAGGCTGAGAAGAAAATAGCGGCCCGGGCCCAGCCGCCGCCCGGGGGGCGGCTCCCCCTGCGCCCCCGTGGCCTCCAGCGGCTGCCCGTTTACCCAGACCATCGCTCCCTGCACGGCTATCGTGTCGCCGGGGGCGGCCGCCACCAGCTTGAGCACTGGCATGCCGCCCAGCCGGGCCAGGGCTATTTCGCCGCGGCGAGGGGGGCGCAGGCGGTAGCTGAGCACGTCCACCAGCACCAGTTGCCCGTGGCGCAGGAGGGGGTACATGCTCCAGCCGGCCACCCGCACCGGGCGCAGGCACAGGAGGGCGAAAAGGATAGCGGCGGCGAAAGCGACCGGCAGGGCCATGGGCGGCGGTCTAGCCCCGCCTGGGGGGCCTGTAGTAAATTTGAGGGTAGCGAGACCGTCGACGCAAGGAGGGGGAGCTATGTCCTGGCGAGCGTTCCTTGCCCACCTGCGGCTGCGAGAGGCCCGCGCCCACTGCGATATCCCTTGCGGCATCTATGACCCCCTGCCGGCCCAGATCGCGGCCATGACCGTGCTGCGCATGCACCAGCTCATCGAGGGCCTGGAGAAGCCCGGCCCCAACGCCAGCAAGGAGGAGCTGGACCGCTACGAGAACTCCCTCTCGCGCTACGTGGCGGTCAAGGAGCAGCACGCTGAGCTGTGCAAGCGGGAGCTGGATATCCTCTGGCACGACTATTTCAAGCCCGAGCACCTGGAGAAGTACCCCGACCTGCACAACCTCTTCTGGAACACCATCAAGCTGGCCTCCAAGACCAAGCAGGAGATCAACAAGCAGGCGGCGGAGGAGCTGGTGCAGTCGGTGCAGCGCATCGCCGAGATCTTCTGGGAGACCAAGGGCGTGCAGACGCACCGCGTCCAGACCCACATGCCTGTGGGCGGCGAGTACGTCCTGCCGGCTGCCTAGCGGCCCATATGTGAAGGACTTCACGTCCCCCTTGATGGCAGGTGGGGGGGCAGGTACAATGACGGGGTAAGGAGGGGGAGACTTGTTCGGTCTGGGCATCGCCAAGGGGCTGCTCCTCACCTTCCGGCACCTGTTCCGCCCTCCCTTCACCGTCCAGTACCCCGAGGAGAGGCGCTACATACCCGAGAATGCCCGCACCAACCTCCTCTGGTTCGAGGAGCGTTGCACGGGCTGCTCCACCTGCGCCCAGGCCTGCCCCGATGGCTGCATCCTGGTAGAGACGTCGCCCAACCCCGACGGCACGCTGAACGTGCTGCGCTACGAGATCGACTTCCGCCTGTGCATGTACTGCGCCCTGTGTGTGGAGGCGTGCCCCTATGAGGCCATCCAGGCCGGCGGCCCCTACGACGACGCCGCCTACAACTTCGACGACCTGTACCGTGACAAGCACAAGCTCACCGAGATGGCCCAGGAGTACCTGCGCACCCACGACTGGACCTATCCTAACGGCGACAAGGCCCCCCGTCCCGAGGAAAGGCCCCTGCACCTGGGCAAGCCGGCCCGGGGCCAGGGCGCCTTCGACCCCGAGGTGGGCCTGGGCGGCGGCCCCATACCCATGGCGGTGACGGTCAAAGGGGAGAGGAGGGCGCCGGCCGCCTCTCGCGCCAGCGACTGAGCCCGACATGGCCAAGCTGACCATCAACGGCCGCGAGGTGGAGGCCCCCGACGGGGCCCCCCTGGTGGAAGTCATCAAGAACGCCGGCATCTTCATCTCCAACCTGTGCTACGTGGACGGGCTGCCGCCCTATGCCGGCTGCCGCACCTGCGTGGTGGAGATCGAGGGTATGCGGGGCGTGCAGCTAGCCTGCACCACCCGCGTCGCCGACGGCATGGTGGTGCGCACCGATGGGGAGGAGGCCAAGCGCATGCGCCAGGCCGCCCTCTCCCTCATCATGTCCTACCACTCGGACCGCTGCCTCACCTGCCACCGTATCGTCAAGTGCAAGCCGGGCGACACCTGCCTGCGCGACGGCGTAGTTACCCACCGCTGCCTCACCTGCTCCAAGAATTACCGCTGCGAGCTCCAGACCACCTGCGAGATGCTGGAGATGGCGGGCTACGAGCCCTGGGAGGGAGAGGAGCGGACGTACTACACCACGCCCCAGCCGGAGCCCGACCGCGCCAACCCCTTCCTGGAGTTCGACCCGCAGATGTGCATCATCTGCACCCGCTGCGTGCGCGTGTGCGACGAGGTGCGGCACACGGGCGCCATTACCCTGGCGGGGCGCTTCAATCCCCGCATCGAGTTCGGGGCCGGGGGCCCGGTGCACGAGTCCAACTGCGACTTCTGCGGCTCCTGCATCGATGTATGTCCCACGGCCACCCTAATGGAGCACCCCAACAAGTGGGCGGCCATGCAGACGGAGCGGTGGGTGCCCACCGCCTGTACCTGGTGCTCGGTGGGCTGCTCGATATTCCTGGGTATCAAGGGCGGCCGTGGCGTCATCGTCAAGCCCGATACCGCCGGCAACCCCTTCAGCCGCGACCAGCTCTGTGTCCGCGGCCGCTTCCATTACGATTTCGTTCGTCCTCACCAGCGCCTGCAGCGGCCGCTGCTGCTCCGCGACGGCGCCCGCCAGGAGGTCTCGTGGGAGGAGGCCCTGGAGTACGCTGCTTCCCGGCTGGCCGAGATACGGGAGGCGCATGGCCCTCAGGCCATCGGGTTCCTGGGCTCCCCCCTCATGACCAACGAGGAGAACTATCTGCTGGCCAAGCTGGCGCGGGCAGTGGTGGGCAGCCCGAACCTGGACTCCACCGCCGGGCCGGTGGCCCGGGCTGCCCTGGAGGCCGTGCGCGAGGCCTTCGGCACGCCCGTGCTGCCTGCCGACCTGACGCGGGTCCCCAAGGCCCGCACCCTGCTGGTGGTGGCGGAAGACCTGGAGTCGTCCCACAACGTGGCCTCGGTGCGGGTCAAGGACGCCGTCATCCGCGAGGGGGCGCGGCTCATCGTGGTGTCGCCGCGCTACGGCGAGCTGTGCGATTTCGCTACCGTGTGGCTGCAGCCCCGGCCAGGGCAGGAGGCGGCTGTGCTCGTTTCCCTCCTCCGCTCCCTGGCCCGCGACGGGGGGGCGGCGCCGGGCCTGCCGGAAGCGCTCCCCGACCCCGAGCCTGAGGGCGTGGAGGCGGGAGAGCTGGCGCGGGCCGCCGACATCCTGCGCGAGGCCGTCCGCGACCAGTCCTGGCGCCCGCTGGCCTTCGTCTACGCCCTTCCCTACCTGGCGCCGGAGCACGTGCGGGCCACCGCCGCCGCCCTGTGCGGCCTGGCGGTGCTCTGCCTGGGCGACGAGGCCCCCTCCTGCCTCTACGTCCTTCCCCAGGAGGCCAACGTCTGGGGGATGCTGGACGTGGGCGTGGCCCCGGACCTGCTTCCGGGCTACCGGGAGGCCGGCTCGCCCGCCGATCAGGGGGATATGGAGCGGCTGTGGGGCACGCCGGTGGCGGGTGGCCCTGGCAGCGACGTGTGGCACATGTTGCAGGACGCTGGCGGGCGGCTGCGAGCGCTGGTAGTCATGGGCGACAACCCCCTCTTCTTCCTGCCCGACCGCCAGCGAGTGGAGGAAGCGCTGGCCCGGCTGGAGTTCCTCTGCGTCATCGATAGCCTGGACACAGCCACCGCTCGCCTGGCCCACCTGGTCCTGCCCGATTCGGGTCCCTACAGCAAGGAGGGCACCACCACCAGCGCCGATCGTCGCGTGCTGCGGCTGCATGTGGCCGCCAGCCCGGCCGGAGAGTCGCGCCCGGCCTGGGCCATCTTGCGCGACCTGTCCCTGCGGCTGGCCCAGCGGCTGGGCCTGGGCGAGGTGCGGCTGAACTATGCTCGGGTGGCCGAGGTAATGGACGAGCTGGCGGAGGTGGTAACCCTGTACCGCCACGCCCGGTACCAGGAGCTAGACAACGGCTCGCAACAGTCCTGGGACGGCCTCTCGCCCCGGGCGGCGCGGGTGCCCACCCTGCGGCTGCCCGCCAACGGCCATGGCGACGGACACCTGCTCCTCACCAGCCGTGGTCTCTACACCAGCTACGAGGCAGCCGCCCTGGGGCTGGAGGACGCGGACCGACTCCATCGGGAAGAGTCGCTGGAGATGAACCCGGCCGATGCCGCTGCCCTGGGCATCGGCCCGGGTGACCTGGTGCGGGTAGCCAACGACCGCGGCGAGCTGGTGCTGCCGGCCAAGCTTACCTACGGCGCGGCGCAGGGGACGGTCCACCTGCCCCTGCACTATCGTGGCGGGGCCGCCCTGTCGCTGTTCGGCCCGGGCGAGCCCGCGGCCAGCGTGCGCCTGTCTCGCGCCTGACCAGCCCGTCGGGCGCGTCCCCGTTCGCCCGCGAGGGCCGCAGCCCTCCAGCACTGCCGACCGGCCCTTTCCAGCCTCTCGACCCGGCGGGGGCTTGTCGCCCCCACCCGGCTGCGATCGTGTCGCCGTGTTCTGTCAGCATGAGCCGTGGTGCCTGCTTGACAGGCGGGGCTGCGGCGTGGATACTCGTCAGTAGTCCTGACAGAATGCCCAGGCAGGAGGTGACGGCATGGCGCAGCAGCTCGACATCCCCGGCTACGACTACGGTCGTGTGCCGCCCTCGCCGCTGAGCATGGAGGATCTGGAAAGGCTCAAGGCGGCCCTCATGTTCGGCGAGGAGGACGAACGCTATCTCCGCCAGGCGGGGGACGTGCTGGCCGACCAGGTGGAGGAGATACTCGACCTCTGGTACGGGTTCGTGGGCTCCCATCCCCACCTGCTCTACTACTTCGCCGGGCCCGACGGCCAGCCCGACCAGGGTTACCTCGAGGCAGTGCGCCGGCGCTTCGGCCAGTGGATCCTGGACACGTGCCGCCGCCCTTACGACCAGGAATGGCTCGCCTACCAGCACGAGATCGGCCTGCGACACCACCGCACCAAGAAGAACCGCACCGATGGCGTCCGCTCGCCCGACATCGTGCCCGCCCGCTACCTCATCGCCTTCATCTATCCCATCACGGCCACCGTTCGCCCCTTCCTGGCCAGGAAGGGGCACAGCGCCGACGAGGTCGACAAGATGTGGCACGCCTGGTTCAAGTCGGTGGTGCTGCAGGTGGCCCTCTGGTGCTACCCTTACTTCAAGGAAGGTGACTACTGAGCACGGCTCCCTCCTGCCTTATGGCGCCCACCATGCCGACCTGGACGGCAAGGTGCTGGCGGCCCTGGAGCGGGTGGCCCAGAGCTTCCGTGCCCTGCAGTGGCAGGAGGCGAGGGGCCACGGCCTGACCCCTCTCCAGCTCCAGGTCCTGGTTCATCTGCTGGCCTCGCCCGGCGGCGCCTACGGCAGCCACCTGGCCCGCGCCCTCGGGGTCACCCGCGCCACCGTCGGCGAGGCAGTGGCGACGCTCATGCAGAAAGGCCTGGTGCGCGGGTTGAGGCACCCGCGCGACCGGCGCCGGATCGCCCTGGCCCTCACCCCCGCCGGCGAGGCCATCGCTGCCAAGGTATCGGCCTGGGGAGAGGCGGCCCGGGCAGCCCTGGAGGAGATGCCCCGGGAGGAGCGCGCCACCCTGCTCCTGTTCCTCATGCGCTTCATCTCCGCCCTGCAGCAGGCGGGCATCGTCACCGTTGCCCGGATGTGCGTCACCTGTCGCTTCTTCCGGCCCGACGTGGCCCCGGGCACCCCGCAGCCCCATTACTGCGCCCTCCTCGAGCAGCCCCTGGCTGTGGAATCGCTACGGGTGGACTGCCCGGAGCACCAGCCAGCCGTAGCTTAGTGATAAACTGAATACGGGATGCCCCGGCAGGAGCGGCAGAAGCTCGTCATGCTGGCCACGGCCCGCGACGAGGTGGAGCTGGCCATCTGGCTCGGCTTGCTGGAGCAGGAAGGGGTGCCGGTGGCCGTACACAAGCGCGACCCCCTGGGCGGGCTGGATGTGGCCCCCACGCCCATCTTCAGCTACGACATCTATGTCCAGGCCGAAGACGAAGGGCGGGCGCGGGAAGTGCTGGGGCTCCAGGGCCCCGACTAGGAGGCGATGCCCTTGGAGCTGGCCCTCTTCCCCCTCAACGCCGTCCTCTTCCCGGGGGGCGTCCTGCCTATTCACGTCTTCGAGGAGCGCTACAAGCTGATGGTGGGCCGCTGCCTGGAGGAGAAGCTTCCCTTCGGCGTGGTCCTCATCCGGTCCGGTCGCGAGGTGGGCGGCCCCGCCGAGCCCTTCCCCGTGGGCACCACCGCCCGCATCGGGCAGGTGCAGCGCCTGGAAGGGGGGCGCCTCAACCTCCTGGCCCTGGGCGAGCAGCGCTTCCGCATCCAGGACGTGCTCCAGACATCCCCCTATCTGGTGGCCCAGGTAGAGCTGCTGCAGGACGAGGACGTGGAGGGCACCGAGGGCCTCGCGGACGAGGTGGGGGCCATGTTCCAGCGCTTCGTGCGGCTCACCCTCGGCCTCACTGGCCAGTGGGCTCGCACAGTAGGCCTGCCCTCCTCGCCTTCCGCCCTGGCCGATGCTGTGGCCCAGCGCCTGCCCATGGACCTCCGCCACAAGCAGGCGCTGCTGGAGACGCTGTCGGTGCGGGCACGCCTGGAGCAGGAGCGGACGTTCCTGTCCCGGGCCCTGCCGGAGATGGAGCGGCGCTTCGCCCGCCTCCAGTCCCAGCGCTGGGGCGCCTTCTGGGCCCTCAACTAGGCCCGGCGGTTGGCCCTCGCCCCCTCTGCCTTTATCATGGGCTACGACGCGCGGGGGAGGTGAGCGCGGTGAGGGCTGTGAACCGGCCCGTGTCGTGGTGGGGGTGGCACTGGACGCCGCCCGTGCCCATGTCCATCGTGGAGATCATCCGCGCGGGGAGCATGTCCTCGCGTCTCGCCGCCCTCTTCTGGCTGGGTATGGAGAGGGGGGCATCCATCATAGTGGCCGCCGAGCCGCCCTCGGCGGGCAAGACCACCACCCTCACCGCCCTGCTGGCCTTCACCCCGCCCGAGACGGTAGCCTACTTCACCCAGGGCGTGGGGGAGACCTTCGACGTGCCGCCCCTGGCCGACTCGCACCCCACTTATATCCTCATCAACGAGCTGTCCGACCACCTGCCCGTGTACACGTGGGGCACCTACGCCCAGCGGGCCTTCGAGCTGCTGGCCCAGGGCTACTCACTGGCCTCTACCATGCATGCCGACCGGGTGGAGGAGGTGCTGGGCCAGCTCCAGGGCGACCTGGGCATCCCGCCGGCCCACGTCTCGCGCCTGACCTTCATCGTACCTCTGCGGGTGGGGTACCGCGGCCGGCCCATCCGCCGACTGCAGGAGGTGGCCTTTCTCCTGCCCGACGCCGCCAGTGACTACCGGGTCCACCGCCTGGCCCGATGGCAGGAGGACGAGGACACTTTCCCCCTGTTCGAGGACGGGGCGGCGCGCGACGCCTTCGCTCGCTGGGCAGGTCTTGACGGTGAAGAGATGGAGGCTGAGCTGGACCGGCGCCAGGGCTTCCTGGAGGATCTCCTCGCCCGGGGTGTGGCATCCATCCCGGCCGTGGCCGAGGCCATCGAGGGCTACTATCGCCAGCGACGCTAGCGCGACGGTTGCGCGTCGGGGGCGGCGAGGAGCCGGGGCAGCGCCCGCTGCCAGTCGCCGAAATGGGGGAAGGTAAGGGCTGCCCCTGCCGCGCGCAGGTCGTCCTCGCTGTAGTACCCTGTAGCGACTCCCACCGGCACGTAGCCGCAGGCCAGGGCTGCCTCGATGTCCAGGGGCGTGTCGCCCACCACCAGCACCCGCGATGCCTCCCGCCCCTGCGCGGCGCGTCGGGCGGCGACGGCTACCAGCTCCGCCCTGTCCTCCGAATCGTCGCCGAAGGCCCCGTGCTGCAGATGCTCGTCGAGCCCGTAACGGCGCAGCTTGAGGCGGGCGCCCTCCCGGAAGTTGCCGGTGGCCAGACCTAGGGCTACGTCGGGCCGCTGGCGCAGGGCCGTCAGCAGTTCGGGGATGCCCGGCAGCACGTGGCCTTCCGTCTCCCACAGGGTGCGCTCCAGGTGCCAGAGGTAGCGTTCCTTGAAGCTGGCCAGCAGCTCTTCGAAATTGCCGTCGATGCCGTGCAGCGCCAGCGCCTCGCGGAAGATGGAGGGGTCGGTGCGGCCGGCATAGCGGATCCCGGAGAGGGCATCGGCCACGCCGAACAGCTCCTGGAAGGCGCGGTTCATGGCGATGACGCCCGCGCCCCCGGTGCGCAGGAGGGTCTGGTCGAGATCGAAGAGGACGACGGATAGCAAGGGTGGCAGGGCCTACTTCTCCACCGGCAGCCCGGCCTTGATCCAGGCGTCGGTGCCGCCCTCCAGGTTGTAGAGGCGGGTGAGGCCGGCGGCGGCGGCCATCTCGCAGGCCAGGGCGCTACGCTGGCCCACAGCGCAGACGAAGATGATGTCCTTGTCCCTGGGCAGTTCCTGGTGGCGGGCGAACACGGAGCTCACCGGGATGAGCCTGGCGCCGGGGACGTGGCCTGCCTGGTACTCATGGGGCTCCCGCACGTCGATGACCACCACGTCGTCGCGGGCCAGCATCTCCCGCGCCTCCTCGACGGTTATGCGGGTGAAGGGCTCCTGCGGGTGCTTTACGGCCATGACGCTCCCCTCCGCACTCGGTGCCACCCTATATTCTACAAACCCGACCGGACTATGGGAATTGCCGCCTCTGCTCGCCCGGGCTATCATGGCACCAGTCCCGGGGCCAGGAGGTGCGCCATGGCGGACGAGGCCGCCATCCGAGACCTGTTCGAGAAGATGGAGTACGAACGGGGCCGGTTGCTGGCGCTCCTGGAATCGCTGTCCGAAGAGGAGGCGAGCAGGCCGGCCAAGCCGGGCGAGTGGACGCCCAAGGAGCAGATGGCCCACCTGTGCGAGATGGAGGCCGCCTATCGCGCCTGGGTGGAGAGGGCCATCGCCGAGGAAAACCCCACCGTAGACGGCATCCGCGGCGAGCCCGTGGCCGTGCCCCTGGAGCGGGCCAACCAGGCGAGCAAGGACGAGTTGCTGGCCGAGATGCGCCGCCAGCGGGAGAAGACCCTGGCCCTCATGCGACGTCTCCGCCCCGAGGACTACGACCGCACTGCTACCAGCTCCGTGTTCGGTACACTGACGGTCCTGCAATGGCTCCGTTCCTACTACCGGCACGACCGCATGCACTACGACCAGGTGCAGGGGCAGGAGCCCACCTATCGGCCCCGCTACCTCAGCGGCCAGGAGCCAGACCAGCGTCGCCGCCCCCAGAGCGCCTGAGCCCCCTCCCCGGGGCGTTGACCTTGCCGCGGCTGGAAGGTGTACCGTCGCCGGTGGGGCCAGCCCCGCCAGTCCAAACCGGGAGGAGGTGCGGAGTATGGAGCCCATCGTCCGATACAGCCTGTGTCCGGACTGCGACGCCTGCCCGGAGGTGGCCATTTACCCCGACCGGGTCCTCATCGGCGAGGAAGGCAACCAGGTTCGACTCACGCCCGCAGAGTGGGAGCGGCTGGTGACGGCTGTACGCGGTGGCGAACTGGGGCCCGCCGTTGCCGACCCGTGCTGCCCCGACTGCCCGCCCGATTGCTGCTAGGACTCTAGGCGCTCAAACTCGAAGGTGGGGCTGGCCCCTGGAGGGAAAATGCCATGGGACCGATGGTCATCGGCGACCTGGCCCGGCGGGCCGGAGTGAGCACACGCACCGTCCGCTTTTACGAGGCGCTGGGGCTGCTCCCCTCGCCGCCGAGGAGCGAAGGCGGGTACCGCCTGTACAGCGAGGAAGACCTGCGCCGCCTGCGTTTCGTGCGCCGGGCACGGGAGCTGGGCCTCTCCCTGCGGGAGATACGTGACCTGCTCCACCAGGGTTGTCGCTGCGACGACGCCCGCGGGCTGCTGGAGCGGCGCCTGCGCCGGGTGGAGGAGGAGATACGGGCCCTCGAGGCGCTGCGGGAGCGCCTGCGTCGGTTGCTGGACGAGTGGGAAAGCGTCCAGAGAGAAGACGAGTGCCCCTGCTACTGCCCCCGCCTGGAGCGGGGCGCCTAGGCCCGCAGTCCGGCCAGGGCCGCCCGCAGACGGGCGATGTTGTCGGCCACTGGTGCCCGGTCGTTGAACACGGCCGAGGCGGCCACCAGTGCCGTCGCCCCGGCCGCCACGCAGCGGGACGCGTTCTCCGGGGTCACGCCGCCATCTATCTCGATCTCCACGTCCAGCCCCAGGTCGTCCAGCAGGCGGCGCAGGCGCTGCACCTTCCCCAGCACCGCTTCGATGAAGGTCTGGCCGGCGTAGCCGGGATCGACGCTCATCACCATCACCTGGTCGACGGCCGGCAGGACCTCCTCGATGGCGCTCAGCGGCGTGGCCGGG
>BEIA01000003.1 GCA_002898715.1 bacterium HR24
GCCTGTGCCGCCGATGGCCTGGGGAACCTGTACCGCCTGCAGGTGAACAGCGTGGCCGAGTCCATGCCCCTGGTGCTCTCCCGTCTGGCCGAGCTGGGCATGGAGCTGGTGGACCTGTCGGTGGAGAGGGCCACGCTGGAAGACGTGTTCCTGGCACTCACCGGCAAGGAGCTGCGCGACTGATGTTGCTCAAGCTCATCGTCGCCGACCTGAAGATGATGTTCCGCGACCGGGTGAGCCTCTTCTGGGCCCTCGCCTTCCCGGTGATGTTCATGGGCGTCTTCGCTCTGTTCAACCTGGACGAGCCGCCACGCGTCGACCTGGCGGTGGTGGAGCAGACGCCTGGCCCCCTGGGCCAGCCACTGCGACAGGCCCTCTCCCGAATGGAGCTCTTCGAGACCAAAGACGAGCCCAGCGAGGCCGAGGCCCTGCGCAAGCTGCGCAATGGCGACTACGACGTGGTGCTGGTCCTGCCGGGGCCGGCGGGCGAACAGCGGGCGCAGGCCTACTACAACGTGGCCAATATGCAGCTCAACCAGATGGCGCTGAGCGCCCTGGAGCGGTTCTTCGATGAGTTCAACCTGCAGGCGTCAGGCGTGCAGCCGGTGGTGCGCCTGGAGCAACAGGCTGTTTCCGGCCGCGATGTCGGCTATATGGACTTCCTGGTCCCGGGCATCCTGGGCATGGGACTGATGCAGTACGCCATCATCGGCATGGCGACGGTACTGGTGGGCTACCGGGCCAAACGCATCCTGAGACGGATCCAGACCACCCCCTTGCCCGTGTCACGGTTCGTGCTGGCCCAGGTAGCCGCGTTCTTGGTCCTGTCGCTCCTGCAGACGTCGGTCATCCTGGGGGCGGGACGGCTGGTGGGGGCGGACATACCGGGGACTTTCTTCTGGGCCTTCCCCCTGGCCCTGCTCGGCAATTTCGTCTTCCTCAACATAGGTATAGTGGTGGCAGGCCTTACGTCCACGGAGCCGGCTGCGGCAGGCATGGGCAACGCCATCGGCCTGCCCCTCATGTTCCTGTCCGGCGTTTTCTTCCCCACCGACCAGCTGCCGCCCTTCCTCGCCAAGGCGGTCTCCTTCCTGCCGCTGGCGCCGCTGCTGGAAGCGCTGCGGGCCGTGCTGCTGGACGGCGAGCCCGTGCTGACAGCCTGGCGCGAGGTCCTGCTAGTGGGCGTGTGGGCCCTGGTCAGCCTCGCGCTCGCCGTCAGGACTTTTCGGCTGGAGTGAGCGCAGCGGGCCTCAGCGGCTGGGCGAGCCCGATACCGGGCCCGGAGTCAGCGCTCTCAGGGTGCCATCGGCCTGGACTTCAACGGGCTGCAGCGCCTCGATGGAGAAGGGATCGCGGGGGCCGAGGGTCACCGTAATGCCGGGCCACAACGTGGACGGATGGAAATCGCTGATGGTGCGGGCGGCCCGCAGCACCCCCTCGCGCGTCATGTCGCCCTGCTGGCAGGCGCGCCGCAGCGCCTCCATGGTCAGCTCGGCAGCCGCGGCGATGAAGATGGTCGGCGGCTGGACGGGAGGCGCTCCGTAGCGGGCGCTGAGGTCGGCGAGGCTTTGCAGTTCGGGCGTGTTGCGGTGCATGGTCGGCTCTAGGGTGTACACGTTCAGGATAGCCCCCGCCAGTTGCCGGTACCCCACCTCCGGGTTGCCATCGCCCACGAGCCTGGCCAGGACCGAAGGGGTATTGGGGCTGGACATGACCACCTGCGGTCGCCAGCCGCTGCCGGCCATATACCGGAAGACCTGGGCAGTGAAGGTGGGCGAGGCAGTCAGCGCCACCAACACGTCGGGGGCGGCTGCACGCAGGTTAGCGAGCTGCGAGGTCAGCTCCGGGGCGGTGGCCTCGTAGGACTGCTCAGCGACTATACGCCCCTGGAACGTGGCCTTGAACCCGTCCAGCGCATCGCGGCCCGAGTCGTCGTTCTGGTAGAGGATGCCCACTGTCCGCCCGGGGAAACGCTCGTTGACCAGGCGCGCCATGATGCGGGCGTCAGCGGCGAACGTGGGCGTGAAAGTGATGGTGTAAGGGTAACGGTCCGGGTCGAGGGCGCGCTCTATCCCCAGGGTGACGAAGAGCTGGGGCACCCGCCGCTGGTTCATGTACTCCAGAGTGGAAACGATGGCCACGCTCCCCAGGTCGCCCATGGTGGCCAGCACCTGGTCGGCCTCCACCAGCTTTATGCTGTCCTGCATGGCCTTAGCCGGGCTGTTCTGGTGGTCCTCGACGATAAGGCGGAGGCTGCGGCCGCAGATGCCGCCTTCGTCGTTGACCTTGCGCACGTAGGCTTCGAGAAAATACGCGCTGGGGGCGAACACGGCCTGAGCGCCTGTGAGGGCGTTGCGGTGACCCAGCCGTATCTCCGAGTCGGTGACCCCGTAATCGGCCCTGACCGCTCGCCAGCCGGGTGGGCGGGCCGCGCCCGGGGTCTCCGTGGCTGGAGAGCGGGCGGCCCCTCCGCACGCTGCTAGAGCCAGGGCCAGGACGACCAGCGCTGCGCTCCATTTCCTCACAGGCGTTACCTCACAGATGCAGTCTGACCACGTGCCGCCGGCTGCCGGCGGTGCCGACCTCCCGCAAGCCGGCCGCTAAGAAGGTGGGCAGGAAGCCCATGAAGCGGTAGCTAGGGGAGTCGGGGTCAACGGGGTAAGCCTCCACCACTCGGGCGCCCCTGGCACGGGCATGTTCCACGGCCGCCTCGAGCAGCCGACGGGTGATGCCCTGTCCCCTGAGCCGCCTGACGACGAAGAAGCACACCAGCGACCATACGCCCTCGTCCGGCCCTGGGTCGTCGGTCAGGCGGCGGTAGGTGGAGCGGGGAGCGATGGAGCACCAGGCGACAGGCTCGCCGTCCAGGTAGCCCAGGATGCCCACGGGGACGCCGGCGGCTACCCGCCGGGCCATGGCCGCTTTGCGGCTGGCACCGTCCCGACGGCGTGTCTCTTCGCCCCGGGCGCGCCAGGCCATGCACCAGCATGCCTTGGGGCCGCCCCGGGACTCGAACAGGCGCTTCATGTCGGGCCAGCGTTCGGCGTCCACCTCGTGGAAGGCCAGGCGCTCGGCGGCCCCCGCGGCCCTGTCTGGCGGGCCCTCGCCCTTCCCCATGTGTCCTCCTCGCAACGAGGCGGTCATTCCAGGCTACTACACCGAGGCTGCCCGAAAAAGCTTGCCCGTAGCCCGCCCGAGGCCCGGCGCGGCGATGGGGCAGATTTCTTGTCGTATCTCGTTGACACAGGGCGGGGGCCATGGTAGCATACGCACTCGACAACAGAATATGGCCCCTCTTATCCAGAGTGGTGGAGGGAACGGCCCGGTGAAGCCCGGCAACCGGCCGGGGCCTGCCTGAGCAGCGAGCGAGGCCCCTGCAGCGGTGCCAACGCCGTCCCCGCCTCCGGCGGGGGACGATAAGGGGGAGAAAAGGCGAAGCAAGGCCTCTTCTCGACACCGGAAGGGGCTTTTATTTAGCCAGGCGGAGGCAGAGCAGGGGCGAGGGACGCAGAGGCCAGGCCACAGCCGGCGGGCGGTCGGGCCCGCCATTTCCGGCAGGAGGTCTGGTGCCATGTCCTTCGCGAAGAACCTGCGCTGTCGAGAGTGCGGGCGACTCTACCCGCTCGACCCCATCTACGTCTGCGAGTTCTGCTTCGGGCCCCTGGAGGTCATGTACGACTACGAGGGGCTGAGACGGCACCTCACCCGCGAGCGCATCGAGCAGGGGCCACTGACTATCTGGCGCTACGCCGACCTCCTGCCTGCCCAGGGCGAACCGGTGGATATCGGCGCCGGCTTCACCCCCCTGCTGGAGGCCCGCAACCTGGGCCGTGCCCTGGGGCTGCGCCGCCTTTACCTGAAGAACGACTGCGTGAACCCCACCTGGTCGTTCAAGGACAGGGTGGTGTCGGTGGCGGCTACCAAGTCTCGCGAGTTCGGCTTCGACACCCTGGCCTGCGCCTCCACTGGCAACCTGGCCAACTCGGTGGCCGCCCATGCCGCCCGGGCCGGGCTGCGCGCCCTGGTCTTCGTTCCCGCCGACCTGGAGGTAGGCAAGATGCTGGGCTCGGCGGTGTACGGCCCGGTGCTGGTGGCCGTGCGCGGCTCCTATGACGACGTGAACCGCCTCTGCAGCGAGCTGGCCGAGAAGTACCGCTGGGCGTTCGTCAACATCAACGTCCGGCCCTACTACGCCGAGGGCTCCAAGACCCTGGGCTACGAGGTGTGCGAGCAGCTAGGCTGGCGCGTGCCCGACCACTGCATCGTCCCCGCTGCCAGCGGCTCCCTCTTCACCAAGATCTACAAAGGCATCAAAGAGCTGGCCTGGCTAGGCCTGGTAGAGTGGCGACAGCCGCGCATGAGCGTTGCCCAGGCCCTGGGCTGCTCCCCTATCATCGAGGCCTGGGAGCGCAACAGTTTCGACATCCGCCCCCAGCGGCCCCGTACCATCGCCAAGTCTCTGGCCATCGGCAATCCGGCTGACGGCTATTATGCCCTCAAGGTGCTGGCAGAGACGGGCGGCTACGGCGTGGCCGTCAGCGACGAGGAAGTGGTGGAAGGGATGAAACTGCTGGCTGAGACAGAGGGCATCTTCGCCGAGACAGCCGGCGGCGTGGTGGTGGCGGCCCTGCGCCGTCTCGTCCAGCAAGGGCGTATCGACCCGGACGAGACTGTGGTAGCCTTCATTACAGGGGCAGGACTGAAGACGGCCGAGGCGGTCCAGGATGCCCTCAACGAGCCGGTGCTGGTGGAGCCCAGCATCGCCTCGTTCGAGGAGGCGATGGCCCAGCGGAGCGGCGCCCTGCCCACTGCCCGGGGATAGGAGTCGGCTGTGGCCAGGCAACGAGTCAAGTTCACTTTCCCGCCCGACCTGATCCAGGAGCCCATTATCTGGCGGCTGGGCCGGCACTTCGACCTGGTGACCAATATCCGCCGGGCCGACGTGACCGAAGACCGGGGCTGGGTAATACTGGAGCTGGAAGGGGAATTGGAAGAGATCGAGCGGGGCATCCGCTGGGTCCAGGAACAGGGGGTGCGGGTGGACCCCGTCCCCGGCGACATCGTGGAGGGCTAGAGGAGGACATGAGCGTCACGGTACGCATACCTACACCGCTGCGCAGCCTCACTGGCCAGCAGGACGTGGTGGTCGGTGATGGCGGCCGCCTGATCGAGTGCATCGAGGCCCTGGATGCCCAGTACCCGGGCCTGAAGGAGAGGCTGGTGGACGAGGCGGGCCAGATACGCCGCTTCGTCAACATCTACGTCAACGGCGAGGACGTCCGCTTCCTGCAGGGCCTGGAGACGCCCCTCAAGCCGGGGGACGAGGTGAGCATCGTCCCGGCCGTCGCCGGTGGCTAGGGGCTGGCCCGCGCTCGCGGTACCCGCCCCATCTAGCCCTGGCCGCAGGTGATGATGACGCGCCAGGGGCCCCTGAATGCCCTGTTGCTGGCAGGCCGCCGATGGGCCGCTCTCTGCGGTCGGCGAGCTCGCTCCCCCCACAGTGGCGCGCCCGGACGCCGGACCGTAGCGCGTGACCGACACCGCTCCCGGCGGCGCGCGCTGAGAAGGCGTCCCTTTGCCAGGCGTTGCGTCGCTACACGAAACGCTCCCCTCGCCTTGTAGCTTGCGGAGACGGCATGGTATGATTGTTGAGGGAATTAGTCTACTTTTTTGCCCAGGGCGAGCGGCATGCGCATTTCTACCAAGGGCGATTACGGCATACGGGCCCTCATCGAGCTGGCCCACCACTACGGCGAGGGGCGGCCCATCCAGAGCAGCGAGATAGCAGCCCGGCAGCGGATACCCGAGTCCTACCTGGAGCAGCTCCTCGCTACCCTGCGCCGGGCCGGCCTCATTCGCTCCATCCGGGGGCCCGCGGGCGGTCACTCACTGGTCCGCCACCCCGACGAGATCCGGGTGAGCGAGGTTGTGCAGGCCCTGGAGGGCAGGATCATGCCCATCGAGTGTCTGGACGACTCGTCGGAGTGTAGCCGCAGTGGCGGCTGTGCCCAGCGGGAGATGTGGGAACGGGTCCAGCAGGCCATTCTGGATGTGCTGGAAGGCACCACTATCGGCGAGCTGGCGGCCAAGGACAGGCAGCGGGCAGTGAGGGCAGACCGGTATGTCATCTGAGGTACGGGCCATGGCCAGGCGAGGCCGCATTGCCGACAGCGTCCTGGACCTCATCGGCGATACGCCCATGGTGCGTCTGCGGCGTGTGGTGCCGGACGGCGCGGCCGAAGTCCTGGCCAAGCTGGAGTCCCTCAACCCTGCTGGCTCGGTCAAGGACCGCATCGCCCTGGCCATGATCGAGGACGCCGAGCGGCGTGGGCTCCTCAAGCCCGGGGACACCATCGTGGAGCCTACCAGCGGCAACACCGGCATCGGCCTGGCCATGGTGGCCGCGGTCAAAGGCTACCGCCTCATCGTTACCATGCCCGAGGACATGAGCCTGGCCCGCCGCGACCTGCTGGCCCGCTTCGGGGCGGAGGTGGTGCTCACGCCCGCCATCGAGGGCATGACCGGCGCCGTCTATGCTGCCGAGGAGCTGGTGCGCAACAACCCTGGCTATTTCATGCCCCAGCAGTTCGAGAACCCCGCCAACCCGGAGGTCCATCGCCGCACTACTGCCCTGGAGATCCTGGAGGCCACCGGCGGACGCCTGGACGCCTTCGTCGCCGGGGTCGGCACCGGGGGCACCATCACCGGCGTGGGCGAGGTGCTCAAGGAACACGACCCGAGCATACAGGTGATAGCGGTAGAGCCCTCCCGCTCGCCGGTACTGCAGGGCGGGCGGCCGGGCCTGCACGGCATCCAGGGCATCGGCGCCAGCTTCGTGCCCGGGGTGCTCAACCGGCGCATCATCGACCGGGTGATAGGTGTGAGCGACGAGGAGGCCATGGCCATGGCCCGCCGACTGGCTCGGGAGGAGGGGCTGCTGGTGGGCATTTCGGCCGGGGCCAACGTGGTGGCGGCCATAAAGGTGGCGCGGCGTCTCGGGAAGGGGAAGCGGGTGGTCACCGTCCTGCCCGATACGGGCGAGCGTTACAGCTTTACGGAGTGACAGGAGGAGAGGAGTCTTGGCGGTGAACGTCTACATACCGACGCCGTTCCGCAAGCTGGCGGGGAACCAGGCCTACGTGCAGGCCGAGGGCCAGACGGTGCAGGAGGTGCTGGAGCACCTGGCCCGGCGCTACCCGGGCCTGGCCACCATGGTCTTCGATCAGGATCGGCGCATCCAAGCCCACATCAACGTCTACCTGAACAGCCAGGAGATCCACAGCCTGCAGGGGCCCGATACGCCGGTGCGCGATGGCGACGAGGTGGCCGTAATCCCTGCCCTGGCGGGCGGACAGGTGCTCACGCCGGAGCAGGTCATGCGCTATTCGCGGCACATCATCATGCCCCAGGTGGGGCCAGTGGGCCAGCGCAAGCTCATGGCCGCCAGGGTGTTGGTGGTGGGCGCGGGTGGCCTGGGCGGGCCGGCCGCCCTGTACCTGGCGCTGGCCGGGGTCGGGACCATCGGCATAGTCGATTTCGACGTGGTGGACCTGTCCAACCTGCAGCGGCAGGTCCTGCACCAGAACGACGACGTGGGCAAGCCCAAGACCCAGTCGGCCAAGGAGACGCTCCTCGCCTACAACCCGGACGTGAACGTGGTGCTGCACGAGGCGCCCCTCACGTCCGACAACGCCATGGACATCATCCCCCAGTACGACATCGTCATAAACGGGGCCGACAACTTCACTACCCGCTACCTGGTCAACGATGCCTGTTACTTCGCCCGCAAGCCGCTGGTAGATGCTGCTATCCTGATGTTCGATGCCCAGCTGACGGTGTTCGTGCCCGGACAGGGCTGCTACCGCTGCCTGTTTCCTTCGCCGCCGCCGCCCGGCGCGGTGCCCAACTGCGCCGAGGCAGGGGTGCTGGGGGCGCTGACCGGTGTCATAGGCTCGCTGCAGGCCATCGAGGCCATGAAGCTCATCCTGGGCATCGGCGAGCCCATGGTGGGCAGGCTGCTGCTCTACGATGCCCTCTCGGGGGAGTTCCGGGTGGTGAAGGTGCGGCGGGACCCCAAGTGCCCGCTGTGCGGCGACGACCCCACCATCACCGAGCTCATCGACTACGAAGGGTTCTGCGGCGCGCCCTTCCCGGGTCGGGACGAGGCGTAGGTATGCGCAAAATAGACAGCGCAATTATAATGAAGTGCGGGCAGGTGCCATGACGGTCGAAGTGAGGCTGACGGCCAACCTCCAGCGCCTGGCCGGGGGCCAGCGCGCGGTGCAGGTGGAGGCCCACACGGTGGGCGAGCTCCTCGAGCGCCTGGACCATATGTACCCGGGCTTCAAGAGCAGCGTACTCGATAACGGTCAGTTGCACCGCTTCGTCAACATCTTCCTGAACGACGAGGACATACGCTTCCTGCAGCAACTGGAGACCCCCCTGAAGGACGGGGACGTGGTCTCCATCTTGCCGGCCCTGGCCGGGGGACAAAGTGGGCCCTGAAGGAGTCGGCTCCAGGGGCGAGGGGCCCTTGGCAGTTGTCAGGCGGGGCGGTCGCGTCTACGGCAACATCCTGGAGTGCATAGGCGACACGCCCCTGGTGGAGCTGCGCAGCTTCAGTCCTAAGCCGGGGGTGCGCATATTCGCCAAGCTGGAGGGCCAGAACCCCACCGGCAGCCTGAAGGACCGCATCGCCCTGTACATGATCAGGGCGGCCGAGGAGTCGGGACAGCTCACCCCGGGCAAGGTCATCCTGGAGCCCACCAGCGGCAACACCGGCATCAGCCTGGCCATGGTGGCCAGGATGAAGGGCTATCGTCTCATCTGCGTCCTGCCCGATAACGTGACCCCGGAGCGCGAGCAGCTCATTCGCTCCTTCGGCGCCGAAGTGGTGTATGCCCGCGGCGCCCGCTCCACCAACGACGCCATCGCCCTGGCCCAGAAGATGCTGGAGGAGGACCCCGAGCGCTACTACATGCCCTACCAGTACGGCAACGAGCACAACCCCCGCGCCCACTACGAGACCACTGCCGAGGAGATCATCCGCGACCTGCCCGAGGTGGACGTGTTCGTGGCGGGGCTGGGCACCGGTGGGACGCTGACGGGAGTGGGGAGGCGCCTCAAAGAGCACAATCCCAACGTGAAGGTGGTAGCCACCGTGCCTCACCCGGGAGACCTTGTACAGGGCCTGCGCAGCCTGGAGGAAGGTTTCATCCCGCCGGTGCTGGACGAGTCGGTGCTGGACGGCCGCTTCGTGGTGGACTCTCGTACCTCCTTCGCCATGACGAAGGAACTGCTCGAGCGGGAAGGCATCTTCGCCGGCATCTCTTCCGGAGCGGTGCTGAGGACGGCCCTCAAGGTGGCCGAACGCCTGGAGCGGGGCAACATCGTCTGCCTTCTCGCCGACGGCGGCTGGAAGTACCTGTCTACCGGCCTCTGGCTCAAGACCTACGACGACCTGCGCCCCGAGGACGTGGAAGGCAAGGTCTGGTGGTAGGCCCCGAGTCGCAGGGCCGCCGCCCTGGCCCCGTGCTATACTAGCCCTAGCCTTCGCTCCGGAGGTGGCGCTTGCCGGTAAAGATCGTCACCGACAGCACGGCCGACCTTCCGGCGGAGATCGTGCGCGAGCTGGACATCGCCGTCGTCCCGCTGACTGTCATCTTCGGCGACCGGGCCTACAGGGAGGGGGTGGACATCGACCATGAGACCTTCTACCGCCTCCTCCAGGAGAGCAAGACGCTGCCCACCACTTCCGCTCCCTCGGTGGGGGAGTTGCTGCAGGCCTACGAGGAGCTGGCACGCGAGAGCGAGGAGCTTGTCTGCATCCACCTCTCCTCCAAGCTCTCGGCCACATATAACAACGCCTGTCGTGCCGCCGAGGCGCTGCGCGAGCGTGGCGTCCGCATCGAGGTGGTGGACTCCCTGAACGTCTCCATGGGGATGGGGTTCACCGTGATGGCGGCTGCCCGGGCTGCCCGGGGCGGGGCCAGCATGGAGCAGGTGCTCGCCATCGCCCGTCATTGCGTGGAGAGGGTGCGCCTGTACTTCGTGCTGGACACCCTGGAGTACCTGAGGCGCGGGGGCCGCATCGGTCGCGCCCGCGCCTTCCTGGGCTCGCTGCTGCATGTCAAGCCCATCCTCTCCCTCCGGGAGGGCGAGGTGCACCCGGAGGGCCGAGTGCGCACGCGGCAGCAGGCCCGCGAGCGTCTGGTTCAGCTGGCAGTGGCTGCCCCCCGCATCAGGGAGCTGGGCGTGGGCTACACGACCGACCGCGAGGAGGCCGAGGCCCTGTTGGAGCGGCTGCAGCCTATGCTGCCCCACGCCAGGGCCCACCTGGTGCGCATCGGGCCGGTGGTAGGCACCCACGCTGGCCCTGGCCTGCTGGGGGTCGGTACCCTGGAAGGGGAGGAGTGAGCCCATACGGCCCCGGCGCCTCAGCCGGGGCACTCGCGGCGCGACGGCGTGCGTGGGGAGGGGAAGACGCAGCTTGACGGCACGGCTCGAGGAGCTGCGAAAGGTCCTGGAGCTGGAGCGCGCCAGGAAGTTCACCGATACCGCCGTAGTAGGGGGTCTGGACGCCTATCTGAGGCGCTTCCTGGCCGCCAACCCCCTGCCCGATGGCCATGAGGTTCGGCGTGTGCTCTCGGTCCTACCGCCGAAGGGCTATGCCTCGCTCCACCCCATCCAGCGCCGGCGGATAGTCGACGCCCTGCTGAGGGCCATCTCGGGGCCGCAGCGCCAGGCAGGCCGGCGGTGGCCGCGGGAGGCGGCGGACGAGCGACCAGCGGCGCCTCTCTCTCCGAGCAGCCCTGTCACTGTGCTTCGTGGGGTCAGCCGCACCTATGCTGCCAAGCTGGAGCGCCTGGGAGTGCGGACGGTGGGCGACCTGCTATACCACTTTCCCCACCGTTACAACGACTATGCGGCCATCCGTCCCATCTCCCAACTGGTGATAGGGGAGGAGCAGACCGTTATCGCCACTGTGTGGACGGCGGGTCAGGCCTCCCTGGGTGGTCGCAAGGCTACCGAGGCCGTGGTGGGCGACAAGACGGGCACTCTGCGCCTGGTCTGGTGGGGGCAGACCCACGTGGCCCGTCAGCTCCGCCCGGGCATGCAGGCCGCCTTCTCGGGTAAGGTGACGGTCTTCCGCGGCCAGCGCCAGATGGAGAACCCCGAATGGGAGCCCCTCGACCAGGAGTCCGTCAATACCCGTCGGCTGGTGCCGGTATACCCCAGCACCGAGGGGCTTTCGCAGCGTTTCTTGCGTCGCTTGACGCGAGAGGCCCTGGACGCTTGCGCCCACCAGGTTCCCGAGGCCTTGCCAGATTCGCTGCGGGCCCGTTTAGGGCTGGTGCCCGTCGCGGAGGCCCTCTGGCAGATGCATTTCCCCGATAACCGGCAGCGGGCCGAGGAAGCGCGCCGTCGCTTCGCCTTCGAGGAGTTGCTGACCATCGAGCTGGGAGTCATGCGCCGGCGCAAGGAGTGGCAGGAGGGGGCGAGCGCGCCTGCCCTGACTCTGCCGGAGGAGGTGCTCCGCGCCTTCGTCTCGTCGCTGCCCTTCGCGCTCACCAGCGCTCAGCAGCGGGCCATCGGCGAGGTACTGGCCGACCTGGCCCGCGCTGTGCCCATGAGCCGCTTGCTGGAGGGCGATGTGGGCAGCGGCAAGACGGTGGTGGCGGCGGCGGCGCTGCTGGCCGCGGCCTGGTCCGGCTGGCAGGGGGCTATCATGGCCCCCACCGAGATCCTGGCCGAGCAGCACTTTCGCACCCTGTGTCGCCTGTTCGGCGCTGGGGGTGAAGGGCCAGCGGGCGATGGCCCGTGGTTCGGCCTCTCGGGCCCGGGATATGCTGTCGCATGCCCACCCTATCTGGACAGGCCGCTGCGCATCGGGCTCCTCGTCGGTGGCCTCCGGCCTGGCGAAAAGGCACAGGTGCAGGAGGCCATCGCCAGGGGAGAAGTGGACATCGCCGTGGGCACCCACGCCCTCATCCAGGAGCATGTGCAGTTCGCTCGCCTGGGGCTGGCGGTCATCGACGAGCAGCACCGCTTCGGCGTGGTGCAGCGCGCGGCCCTGCGCGAGAAGGGGCAGAGTCCCCACGTGCTGGTGATGACGGCCACGCCCATTCCCCGCACTCTGGCCCTGACCATATATAGCGACCTCGACATAACCGTGCTGGACGAAATGCCGCCCGGCCGGCCGCCGGTGAAGACCTACCGGCTGCGGCCCCACCAACGGCAGCAAGCGTACGATTTCATCCGCCGCCAGGTCCGGCAGGGTCGGCAGGCATACGTCGTCTGCCCCCTCATCGAGGAGTCGGAGGCGGTGGCCGCCCGCGCCGCCGAGGCGGAGTACGAGCGCCTTTCCCGGGAGGTGTTCCCGGACCTGCGCCTGGGCCTGATGCACGGACGCATGTCGTCGCGCGAGCGGGACGAGACGATGCGGCGCTTCCGCGATGGCGAGCTGGACATTCTGGTGACCACCACGGTGGTGGAGGTGGGCGTGGACGTACCCAACGCCACTGTGGTCCTCATCGAGGCGGCCGACCGATTCGGGCTGGCCCAGCTCCACCAGCTCCGGGGACGGGTGCGCAGGGGCCAGCACCAGAGCTTCTGTCTGCTCCTCTCGGAGAACGCGTCCGAGGAAGCACAGGAGCGGCTGCGCATCCTGGAGACGGTGCACGACGGCTTCCGGCTGGCGGAGGAGGACCTGCGCCTGCGCGGGCCGGGCGAGTACTTCGGCGTGCGCCAATCGGGCCTGCCCGACCTGAAGGTCGCCAGCATCGCCGATGTTGCCCTCATCGAGCTGGCCCGGCAGGAGGCGATGCGCATCCTGGACGAGGATCCCGACCTGTCGCGGCCCGAGCACCGGCTCCTGGGCCGGCGCCTTTCCCGTCTATGGGAAGGGCTCACGGCCGAAGTTAGCTAGGTGCGCCCCGGCTGCCCTTGCGTTAGAATGCTCATGGAGCCGCCCGCGCGAGGGGCGGCGTCGCTTTTGGGACGACCTGTGGTCAGGCGAGACATCGAGGCTCTGGTGCAGGAGGCGGCCCGCCGCGCTATGGATGCGGGGGCACTCCCCCACGTCTCCCTGCCGGAGTCGACGGTGGAACGACCCCAGCGCCCGGAGCACGGCGACTACGCCTCCAATATAGCCTTGCGGCTGGCCCGGGCCGCCGGCACCACACCGCTGGCGCTGGCGGAGGCCATCGCTGCGCGCATCCCCGAAAGCGATATCGTGGCCCGGGTGGAGGTCGCGCCCCCGGGGTTCATCAACTTCCGCCTGTCGCCCGCCTGGCTGGCCAGGCAGGTGGAAGAGGTGCTGCGCCAGGGCGACGCCTTCGCCAGGGTGGACGTCGGCCGGGGCCAGCGGGTCCAGGTGGAGTACGTATCGGCCAACCCCACCGGCCCCCTGACGGTGGCGGCCGGCCGGGGGCTGGCCATCGGCGACACGCTGGCCAACTTGCTGGAGGCCACCGGACACCAGGTGGAGCGGGAGTACTACATCAACGACGCCGGCACCCAGACGGAGACCTTCGCCGCAACGCTGTTCGCTCGCTATCGCCAGCTCCACGGCCAAGCCGTCGAGGTGCCGCCTGGTGCGTACACTGGCGAGTACGTCATCGACCTGGCCCGCGAAGCAAAAGAGCGCTTCGGCGACCGCTTCCTCGCTTACGCCGAGGGCCCCTGCCCGCCGGAGTTGCACGACTTCGGCATGCAGCGAATGCTGGAGCGGATACGGGAAGACCTGGCCCTTATGGGCGCCCATTACGATTCCTGGTTCAGCGAGCGCTCCCTGTACCCCGAGCCGTACCAGACGGTGATGCGTCTGCTGGAGGAGCGGGGCTACGTGGCCCGCAAGGAGGGCGCAGTCTGGTTCACTTCCTCCGCCCTGGGCGAGGACAAGGACAACGTGCTGGTGCGCTCCAACGGCCGGCCGACCTACTTCGCCTCCGATATCGCTTACCACTACCACAAGTTTTTGGTCCGCGGATACGACCGCGTAGTGGACATATGGGGCGCCGACCACCAGGGCCACGTGCCGCGCATGAAAGCAGCGGTAGCGGCCCTGGGCATCGACCCCGAGCGGCTGGTCATCATCATCCACCAGCTCGTCACGCTGAAGCGCGGCGGCGAGGAGGTACGGGTGTCCAAGCGGGCGGGCGAGATCGTAACCCTCCGGGAGGTGGTGGAGGAGGTGGGAGCGGACGCGTGCCGCTTCTTCTTCCTGTCGCGGGCGCCCAATTCGCACATGGACTTCGACCTGGAGCTGGCCGCTCGCCAGTCCGCTGAGAACCCGGTCTATTACGTGCAGTATGCCCATGCCCGCATGGCCGGCATCCTGGCCCATGCCCGCGAGCGCGTGCCCGACTACGCCGATGGCGACGTGTCCCTGTTGCGAGAGGACGTGGAGCTGGCGCTGGTGCGCCAGTTGCTGCGCCTCCCCGAACTGGTCGAGACGGCTGCCCGCAAGCTGGAGCCTCACTTGCTCCCCTATTACGCCATCGACCTGGCCACGGCCTTCCACGACTTCTACGAGCGTTGCCGGGTCGTATCCGAAGACGTGCCGCTCTCCAAGGCCAGACTGAAGCTGGTGGCGGCCACCAAGGGCGTGCTCGCCCGCACGCTGGGCCTGATGGGCATGTCTGCCCCCGACCGCATGTGAGGGGGCATGGGCGCCGCGCTACCCGTCTCGGCCAGCGGCAAGTCCGCCCTCGATGTGGCGCGTGAGTGCGCACAGGCAGCAGGCCGCATCCTCTGTGAACGCTTCGGCCCGCGGCAGGCAGTGCGGGCCAAGGGCCGCCGCGATTTCGTTACCGAGGCTGATGTGCTGGCCGAAAGGGAGACGCTGCGACTGCTGGCCCGGGAGTTCCCGGGGCACGCCGTGCTCTCCGAGGAGACGGCCGGCAGCACCCCAGCCGGCGACGGCTGGGCGTGGGTGGTGGACCCCCTGGACGGCACGCATAACTATTCCCGTGGCATCCCCCACTTCTGCTACAGCATCGCCCTGTGCCGCGACGGGCGTCCCCTGCTGGCGCTGACCTACGCGCCCCTGCTGGGCGAGGAGTTCCTGGCGGTGGCCGGGCAGGGCTGCTCAGTGAACGGCCAGCCCGCCCGTGTGTCGGGGGCCGAGTCGGTGTCCCAGTCCCTCATTGGCATCGACCTGGGCTACGACGATGCCAGAGCGTCCCATCTGCTGGATACCATGCGCTCCCTCTGGCCTGACATGATGGGCTTTCGGCTGATGGGTTCGGCTGCCCTCGGCCTGGCCTACGCCGCCTGCGGCCGGTTCGATATCTACGTGCACCACAATCTGAAGCCGTGGGACGTGGCGGCGGGCATTCTTCTGGTGGAAGAGGCGGGGGGCCTGATCCTGGACAGAGACGGCGGGCCGGCGCGGCTGGACAGCCAGGGGGTCATCGCGGGGTCGCCGGGCGCAGTCCAGGATCTGATGGCGCGGGCCGCGGGCCGGCCCTGGCGGACCTAGGCCCCATCTCCTCTAGAGACGGTGCAGGAACCGCGCCATGCGCTCCAAGGCCTCTTCCAGGTGGTGCCTGGGCGCGGCGTAGCAGATGCGGACGTGGCCGCGGCCTCGCTCGCCGAAGGCGGAGCCGGGGATGACGGCCACCTTCTCCTCCTGCAGCAGGCGGTGGGCGAACTCCACGTCGTCCAGGCCCGTAGCGCGGACGCTGGGGAAGGCGTAGAAGGCACCCCGGGGTGGCGGACAGGGCAGGCCCATGCTGGCCAGGGCGTCCATCACCAGATGACGGCGGCGGTCGAAGTCCTCCACCATGCGCCGGCTGTCCTCCTCCCCCTCGGTGAGGGCGGCCAGGGCGGCGTACTGGCTGGGCGTCGGCGCCGACATGATGACGTACTGGTGGACCTTCATCATCGCTTCCAGGATGGGCGCCGGCGCGCAGGCCCAGCCGACGCGCCAGCCCGTCAGGGCATAGGCCTTGGACAGGCCGCCCAGGAGCACCGTCCGCTCCTTCATGCCGGGCAGGGAGGCGAAGCAAGTGTGGGGAATGTCGTAGCTGAGGCGGTCGTAGATCTCGTCGGAGATGACCACCAAGTCGTGGCGCTCTACCACTCGGGCGATGGCCAGGAGGTCGTCGCGGGCCATCTGCGCTCCCGTGGGGTTAGAGGGGTAGCCGATGAGCAGGGCCTTCGACCGGGGCGTAATGCGTTCCTCCAGGTCTTCGGCCCGCAGGCGAAACTCGCTCTCCTCGTCGGTGGGCACGGGCACGAAGGTGCCCCCGGCCAGCACGCACACGGGCTGATAGGCCACGTAATAAGGGTCAGGGCAGAGGAGTTCGTCGCCAGGGTCCAGAAGGGCATGGGTCGCGAGGAGCAGGCCCTCGCTCACACCCACGGTGACGATGATCTCGTTGTCCGGGTCGTAACAGACGCCGTACAGGCGCTCCAGGTGCCGGGCGATGGCCCGTCGGAGTTCGGGGAGGCCGTAGTTGGACGTGTAGTGGGTCTCGCCGCGAGCGACGGCCTGGAAGGCGGCGCGGCTGAAGGGCTCGGGCGTCACGAAGTCTGGCTCGCCGACTCCCAGGGAGATGACGCCGTCCAGGCTGGCGATGAGTTCGAAGAAGCGCCGGATGCCTGACGAGGGGATGGACTCTACCTTGCGCGAGATATAGCCGCGTACTGGCGTGGGGCTGTCACTCAACTCCGCGTCCTCCTGAGCGAGCGCAGGCTCCAGCGGTCTTGCCCCTCATAGTAGCAAAGCATGACGTGAAGGTCATCCTCCAGTAGAACAACGTACAGGCGGCGCCCCGGTTGCTTGCCCTGGCTCAGGATTCCTCTGACGTCCCACCACCTGTCCCGCCACTGGACGCGCAAGGGCCGCTCGGGGTAGAACGAGCCGCCGTACGCCTCCACCTGCACTTCCTCGCTGCCGCGGACCACCGTCACCACTTCGCCCGGCCGCAGGGTGCCGGTCGCGCGGACCACCCCCACGATGCCCCGCCGGCCGTAGACCAACCTGGGCACCAGCGGGTGGTAGACCATGAGGTTGTTGCAGGGGACGTTCTGGTCGGTGACCTCGAACTCCACCCCGCCTGCGAAGCGCAGCAGGTCGCCTGGCTCCAGGTCGCTCAAGTCGCCGAGGCCCTCCACCAGCACGTTCTCGGAGAAGCCCCCGGGTGGCACCCGCACGCCCAGTTGCGCCTCTAACTCGTCGTAGACTTCGCGGGCGCAGACGGACACCTGGCGCAGGTTGGGAACGGTCTGCCCCGTGCGGCGGCTGGTGCGAAAGGCGCCGTAGTGATAGTCGCCCTCGACGCCGTACGGGCCCACGGTCACCTGCTCTTGCGGGTACTTGGGCACGCCGCCGCGTGTGCTGAGGCAGACGGCGATGACGGTGCCCGACCGCTCTCTGTCCATATCTCGCCTCTCGCTCGGCGAGGTCGGATTGGCTTTGGCCCGATTTTAGCACTAGAGGGGCGGCCTGCGATGGCGCCAACCCGCTGCCTGCTCGTAAGCGTAGGCGACGCGCAGCACAGTGGCCTCGTCGAAGGGCCGACCGATGACCTGCAGCCCCACCGGCAGCCCCTGGCTGAAGCCGCAGGGCACGCTGATGGCCGGCAGTCCAGCGATGTTCACCGGGATAGTGAAGACATCGCTCAGGTACATCTGCAAGGGGTCCTCCAGCTTTTCGCCCAGGCGGAAGGCAGGCGTGGGCGAGACGGGGGTCAGCAGCACGTCGTAGCGCTGGAAGGCGGACTCGAACTCGCGACGGATGAGGGTGCGCACCTTCTGGGCCTTCAGATAGTAGGCGTCGTAGTAGCCAGCGGAGAGGGCGTAGGTGCCCAGCATAATGCGCCGCTTCACCTCGGCCCCGAAGCCGAACTGGCGCGTCCGCTCCATGTTCTCCCACATGGAGGCCCCTTCGGTGTACGAATACCCGTACTTGACGCCGTCATAGCGGGCCAGGTTGGCCGAGGCCTCGCTGGGAGCGATGATGTAATAGCAGGCCAGGGCGTAGGGGGTAGAGGGCAAGGACGCCTCCCAGTCCACCTCGGCGCCCATCTCGGCCAGCCGCTCGATGGCGTCCGTCACCGCCTGTCGCACTCCCTCCTCCACCCCTTCGCCCATGTACTCCCGCGGCACGCCGATGCGCAGCCCCTTCACGTCGGGCACCAGCCCGGCAGCGTAATCGGGCACCTCTACCGGCGCCGATGTGGAGTCGTTGGGGTCGTGGCCGGCGATGGCCTGGAGCACAAGGGCGGCGTCGGTCACGTCCTTGGTCATGGGGCCGATCTGGTCCAGGGAGGAGGCGAAGGCCACCAGGCCGTAACGGGAGACGCGGCCATAGGTGGGCTTCAGCCCCACGATGCCGCAGAGGGCGGCCGGCTGCCGGATGCTGCCGCCCGTGTCGCTGCCCAGGGCATAGAGGCAGGCATCGGCCGCCACCGCCGCCGCAGAGCCGGAGGACGAGCCCCCCGGCACCCGTTCCCTGTCCCATGGGTTGCGAGTGGGCCCGAAATACGAGTTCTCTCCCGAGGAGCCCATGGCGAACTCGTCCATATTAGTCTTGCCCACCATCACCAGGCCGGCCCGCTTCAGGCGCACGATTACGGTGGCGTCGTAGGGTGGGACGAAGTTCTCCAGCATCCGCGACCCGCAGGTGGTGCGCACGCCGAGGGTGCAGATGACGTCTTTGATGGCGGCGGGGATGCCCGTCAGCGGGGTCACGTCCTCGCCCCTCGCCAGCCGCTCGTCGGCCTGGCGGGCCTGCTCCAGGGCCAGTTCGGGCGTGAGAGTGACGAACGCGTTGAGTTGGCCCTCCACCCCCTGCAGTCGGTCCAGCACCGCCGCTGTCAGCTCCCGGGACGAGACCTCGCGACGGGCCAGCAGGTGCGCGGCCTCGTGGACGGTGAGCCGGAACAGGTCGTCTCCCATCGGCTACTCCTCGAAGACGGCCCGAACCTTGAAGAAGTCGCCTTCCCGTTGGGGTGCGTTGGCCAGCACCTCCTGCGAGGGCAGCGAGGCGCCGGGCTCATCGTCCCGCATGACGTTCTGGAGGGGGAGGACGTGGGAAGTAGGGGGCACCTCACTGGTATCGAGTTCCTGCAGGACCTGGAAGTAGTCCAGGATCTGCGAGAGCTGCTCCTGAAAACGGTGGACGTCTTCTTCGCTCAGGCCAACGCGGGCCAGGCGTGCTATGTGCAGGACTTCGTCGCGGTCGATGGGCATGTCGCGGGGGGCGCGCTGGCGGCCCGGCTCTGTCGAAACTATTATAGCAAGCGAGTGCCTTGCGGCCAGTTCGTGGAGGGAGGGATGCGGAAGCTGGAGACCACCGACCGCCGCGCCCTGCTGGGCCACCCGAGCCAGGTGTGGACTTCGGGCCTGGCGCGACGTCTCGCCCTCGTCCAGCGGTATATACCTCTGGAGGGGAGACGGCTGCTGGACGTGGGCTGTGGTGTGGGCATCTTCTTACGCCGTTTCCTGGAGCTGTCCCCTGCCGTGTGCGGCATCGACATCGACCCCAAGAGCCTGCGGGAGGCAGTCCAGGTCACGCCCACCGTGGCGCTGGCGGTGGCGGAGCACCTGCCCTTCCGTGATGCGGCGTTCGATGTAGTGTTCATGCACGAGGTGCTGGAGCACGTGCAGGATGACCGTGCGGCCTTGCAGGAGGCGTGTCGAGTCCTGGGGCCGGGCGGGCACCTGGTAGTGTTCTGTCCCAACCGCTTTTTCCCTTTCGAGACGCACGGCGTCTTTCTCGGGCGGCGGTACATCTTCGGCAACGCGCCTCTGGTCAACTACCTGCCTGACCCTCTGCGGCGGCGGCTCGTGCCCCACGCTCGCGCCTACACGGCGGCAGGGCTGCGCCGCCTGTGGCGGGGGTTGCCCGTGCGAGTGTTGGTGCACACGCAGGTCTTTCCCGGGTTCGATAAGGCAGCCTGGCGCTGGGGGCCTGCCGGCCGGGCCCTCAGGGAGCTGCAGAGGCTGGAAGGGACTCCTCTCCGAATCCTGGGGCTGTCGCATTTCGTTATCTTATCGAGGGAGTCTTGAACGGGGCCATCAGGACGAGGCGGTCGCGGCTGCGGAGGGCCGAGGCCCACCGGGAGGGTGCGGGGAGGGCCCGCCTGGGGGTGGCGGTGCTGGTGGCCCTGGCGTCCCTCGCCGTCCTCGCCCTGGGTGGCATCGGGGCTGCCTACGCCGTCTACCAGCACTTCGCCGACGAGTTCATCCCCCCCAACGAGGTCATCGAGCAGACTTCCTGGCAGAGCTCCACCTTCTACGACCGCAACGGCAATTTTCTGTACCGGGCGGTGGACCCGGTAGGCGGGCTTTACGACCCGGTGCCGCTGTCGGAGATTTCGCCATACCTCATCGCTGCCACCATCGCCACCGAGGACGCCAGCTTCTACGAGAACCCGGGCGTCAACTTTCGCGGTCTGGCCCGCGCCTTCCTCGAGAACTTCACGCCCTTCGGTCCGGGGTTCCTGGAGGGGAGCGGCGGCAGCTCCATCACCCAGCAGCTAGTGCGCAACCTGTACGGCCGCATCGAGGAGGGCTGGTTCGAGCGCACCATAGAGCGAAAGGCGAAGGAGGTGGTGCTGGCGCTGGAGATGAGGCGCCAGTACTCCAGCGACCAGGTCCTGGAGTGGTACCTGAACCAGGTCTTTTACGGCAACAACTCATACGGGGTGGAGGCGGCAGCGCGGAACTATTTCGGCAAGTCGGCCAAGGACCTGACCCTGGGCGAGGCGGCCCTCCTGGCAGGCATTCCCAAGGCGCCGGCCCTGTACGACCCCACGCGTCCCGACCGGCCGGAGAACAAGGAGCGGGCCGAGCAGCGGCGGCAGGAGGTGCTGGACCTGTTGCTGCGCCACCTGGACACCGTGAACCGCATCCCGCCCCTGGCCGAACGGGGCACCGTCATCACCCCCCAGCAGATCGAGGCAGCGCGACAGGAGAAGATAGAGCCCCGCCAGGCGTCATTCCCCAAGCAGGCGGGGCACTTCGTGGACTTCGTAGAGGGCCAGGTCGTGCGCATGTGCGAGCGGGGCCTGTTCAAGGCCCCGGGCGGCGTGGACTGCGAGGAGGTGGTGACCAAAGGCGGCCTCAAGATCACTACCACCCTCGACCTGGGGCTGCAGCACATCGGCGAGCAGACAGTCAATGACATACTGGCCCGCATCGGCAGCCGCTACAACGCCCACAACGGGGCCATCGTGGCCATCCGCCCCCAGTCGGGCGAGATCCTGGCCATGGTGGGCTCCCGCGATTACTTCGACACCAGCCCCCAGGTCCAGGGCAACGTGAACATGGCCGTGAGCTGCCGCTCCCACGGCTCGACGATGAAGGTGTTCACGTACATCACCGCCTTCGAGCGCGGTTGGGTGCCCTCGACCATCGTCGAGGACGAGCCGTACGAGTACCGCGGGCCGGGTGGCCAGGTTCAGCGGATACGCAACTGGAACGGCGACGTGTATCTCGGGCGGATCACCGTCCGCAAGGCGCTGTCCGAATCGGTGAACACGCCCGCCGTCCGCACCCTGGAGGCCATGGGGGAGGCCAATGTGGTGCGCACCGCCGCCCGCATGGGCCTCACCTTCACCAATCCGGTCGGGTCGGCCTCCTGCAACGTACCGGTCACGGAGCGGTCTTGCGGCATCACCTGGACGCTGGGGACCTGCGAGGTGAAGCTGCTGGACATGACGTACGCCTACTCGAGCCTAGCGACCAACGGCGCCATGGCCGGAATGCCCACGCTGGAAGACCTGCCCAGCGGGTACCGCAAGCTGGACCCGTCCGGGGTGCTCAAGATCGAGGACTCGCAAGGGCGGGTGCTGTACGAGTACAGGCCGCAGGTGGACCAGGTGGTGAGGCCTGCCTTCGCCTACATGATCACCGACATACTCTCCAAGGAGGCCATCAACTGGTCCAGGCTGACCATCGGCCGGCCGGCGGCCTCCAAGACGGGCACCGAGAACGACTTCCGCGACAACGTGGTGGTGGGCTATACACCCGAACTGGCCGTGGGCGTGTGGATGGGCAACAGCGATGGGACGCCCATGGCCCAGGGCGCTTTCAGCTCATCCGGCGCAGGGCCTATGTGGCAGCAATTCATGCGGGAGGCCCTGGCCCACCTGCAGTACCCGCCCACGCCCTTCCGCCCGCCCGACGACGTGGTGCTGGCCGAGTGCGACGGCAGGCAGGAGGTCTTCGCCCGGGGAGTGCCGGTGACGCGTCCGGGCGCCTGCAAGTCCCCCACGGGCGGCGCCGAGCCAGCCGTCACCCCCACGCCTACTCCGACGCCGAGCCCTACCCCTACGCCTACCCCTACGCCGTCGCCGACGCCGACGCTCACCCCAACGCAGCAGCCTGCCCGCACGCCTACGGCCACTGCCACGCCTACGCCGGACGAAGACGAGGGGACGGGGAACAATGACAACGGCAACGGACGCGGAGGCCGTGGCTCCAACGCCCGCAGGTGACCTAAAGAAAGCCTCGCGCTAGTCTGAATGGAAAGGGGCGGAGCGCCCCCGCGCCGGCATGGACGAGTCCAGGCCCCGTCGGTCATCCTTTGTGCGCGTGAAGCGGCCCCGGGACAGGGACGAGGCCGCGCCTGAACCCCCTCAGGTTACGGAAGCCAGGCCCGCGGCGCCGCCCGACGCCCATACGCGCGTGGTGATCCCCCGCCAGGAGAGGGGGAGGGCAACCGTCTCTCCCGATGCCGACATCGAGGTACGGGAGGTGCGCTACGGGGCGACTTCGCGCACGCCCTACCTGCGCATCGTCCCCAAACAGCAGCGGCTGACCAAGGTCGCGCCCGGCTACCTGGAGGCCACGCCTCTGGGCAGCCGGCCCATCGATGCGGTGGGGCGGTACCTGGCCGACCTGCGTCGCCTTCTCATAGGCAGCCCCTTCGCCACTTCTCAGGCCATCCACGAGCGGCTCAGCAAGGTGAAGGCGCTGGCGGTGTTCTCGTCTGACGCTCTGTCCAGCTCGGCCTACGCCACCGAGGAGATACTGATCGTGCTGGCCCTGGCTGGTTCGGGGGCGCTCAAGTGGTCGCTGCCCATCGCCGCGGTCATCGTGGCCCTGCTGGCTATCGTGGCGCTTTCGTATCACCAGACCATCCGCGCCTATCCCAGCGGCGGCGGGGCATATATCGTTGCTCACGATAATCTGGGACAGCTGCCGGGACTGGTGGCGGCGGCGGCCCTGCTGGTGGACTACACCCTGACGGTGGCGGTGAGCGTGGCGGCGGGGGTGGCCGCCATCACCTCGGCGGCGCCGGCGCTCTTCGACCTGAAGGTGCCCCTGGCGGTGGCGGTGGTGGCTGTCTTCACCTGGGGCAACCTGCGGGGCATCCGCGAGTCCGGCACCATCTTTTCGGCCCCCACCTATTTCTTCATCGCGTCCATGGGCCTGGTCATACTGGTGGGGGTGGCGAAGGTGGTCCTGGGCTACGCCCCGGGCAGCCTGTTTCACGCTGCGCCGCCGCAGCACCCCATCGAGCCGGTAGAGGCCCTGAGCATACTGCTCATCCTGCGTGCCTTTTCCTCGGGCAGCGCCGCCCTCACCGGTGTGGAAGCGATTTCCAACGGTGTGCCGGCCTTCAAGCCGCCCGAGAGCTACAACGCCCGTGTCACCCTGACCTGGATGGCCTGCATCCTGGCCTTCCTGTTCCTGGGCATCACCTTCCTGGCCAGCCGCTACGGGCTGGTGCCGGAGGAGCGGGAGACCATCGTCTCCCAGCTGGGGCGGGAGGTGCTGGGCGAGAGCCCCCTCTACTACGTGTACCAGGCGGCCACGGCCATGGTCCTGTTCCTGGCGGCCAACACGGCCTTCGCGGACTTCCCGCGCCTGTCGGCCATCCTGGCAGGCGATGGCTACATGCCGCGGCAGTTCACCTTCAAAGGCGACCGGCTGGCCTTCACCAACGGCATCCTGGCGCTGGCTGTGGGTGCGTGCGTGCTTCTGGCCGTCTTCAACGCCAGCGTCACGCGTCTGATCCCGCTGTATGCCGTGGGCGTGTTCGTGTCCTTCACCCTGTCCCAGTCGGGGATGGTGCGTCGCTGGTGGCGGCTGCGGGAGCCGGGCTGGCGGACGAGTATGCTGTTCAACGGTGTGGGCGCCGCGGCCACGGCTGTGGTGGCCATGATCTTCCTCCTCACCAAGTTCACCCACGGCGCCTGGATCTCCACCCTGCTTATGGGCCTGCTGGTGGTGCTGTTCCTCCTTGTGCACCGTCACTACCGGCGCTTTCAGGAGCTGGTGCAGGTCAGCGAAGAGGACGTGGCGCGGCTCCCGCCTCCGGCCAGCATGCCACTGGCGCCCGGTGCCCACCGGCCGCTCATTGTCATCCCGGTGGACGACCTGAACCGCATCACCCTGAGCGCTGTGCAGGTGGCGCGGGAATGGGGCGGGCGCATTACCGCCGTGCACGTGAGCGACGAGCGCGAGAAGGCCGAGGAGTTCCGGCAGCGCTGGGAGCGACTGCTGCCCGATGCCCCCTTGCTGGTGGTGGAATCTCCCTATCGGGCCTTCCTCGCCCCCATGCTCGCCTGCATCGATTACCTCTCCCGTTCCGCCGATGGGCACGTGCTGGTGCTCCTGCCCAGCCTGCGCACCCGCCACTGGTGGGAGCGGCTGCTGCACAACCAGACCGTCCTCGGCCTGAAGCGCTACCTGAAGGACAGGGACGGCGTGCGCGTCCTGGAGGTGCCCGTGGAGCTGGAGCGCTAGGGCCGGGTAGGCGATGCGGCCGAGAGCTGGGCCACCAGCGCGTCCAGCTCGGCCTCACTGGTAATAGCGCGCACCGTCTCCAGGAAGCGTCGCAGGCTGCCGGCCTGCAGCCTCAGTAGCTCCAGCTTGGGCCCCACAACGCTGGTCGAGGCCGGATTGTCGGCATAGAGGCCGAAGAAGGCGAAGTAGGCCTGGTTCAGTCGGCGAATGTAGTATCCCTGGGCGGCAAGCTCTTGCCGCTTGGACTCCATCAGCCCCTCTGCGTCGGCCACGCGGCCCGCCGCCAGCAGCGACTCGACCTCGAAGTGCAGGGCCCTCAGCTCTCTCACCAGAGCCGCGGGTGGCTCGCTGGGGCCTGGCACGGCGCTGTCCACCGGATAGCGCCGGAAGTACTCCTTGGTCAGCTCCTCAGCCACCAGGTCCGCCACCGATTCGTTGAGGGTGCGGGTCTCGGTGCTGCGGAAGTAATTGCGGCCCAGCGGGTAAAGCGCCAGGTAATGGTGCACCCACTCGTGGATGGCCGTCTCGACGAGGAAGGTGTAGCTGTCGCTGACGGGGACCATGCTGGGGTACGCGCCCAGCCCGCCCACGTCTATCACCAGAGACGAAACGCCGGTGGCGTCCACCGCCGACTCCAGGGCATCCCGCTGAGCGGCCGTGAGGCGCGGGCTGATAAGAAAGGCGGAGTCCAGGTGGATACGCTGGCGCGGCGAGATGGCCAGGACCTTGGGCGTGGACCCCAGCTCCACCGCCACCGGTGGAAATACGAGGCCGAGGCGCCCGAACAGCGGCGGGCGGGCCGTCAGCCCCGCCTCCTCGAGCAGCGCTGTTATGCGCCCTTCCAGCAGCAGCTCGACGCTGTTTTCGGTGGCGGACAGCTCGTTCGCGAGCGCCTGGCGCTCCCTAGGGTCTGCCTGGTCGGGCTGCCGGGCGAGCTGACGGAGCCGTGCGGCAGCCTGGAGGAACCGCTCCAGGTCGCGCTGGCGGTCCTGGTCGCTCTGCCGCCTGAGCAGCGCGCCCAGCTTCACGGCCAGCTTCTGGGGCACATAGCGCAGCTCCCAGGACAGGGCGCTGTAGCTGTAGCGACCTGCCAGCCTCTCTACCGCCGTGCGGGGGCCGAGGGCCGCGTACAGGCGGGCGCCGAGCAGCATGCAGCCGCCCACGAGGGCGGCCAGCAGCACCAGATAGGCTGCTGCCCAGGTCCACCGCGCCACGGCGTCGACTCCTGTTCGCTGCTGAAGGCCGGTGCCATAATAACAGCTAGACCACCGAGCCAGGAGGCGGGAGGAGAACGAGGAATGACACGCATCGCGTTCATCGGCGGCACGGGGCCCGAGGGTCTGGGCCTGGCCATGCGCTTCGCAAAGGCGGGGGAAGAAGTGTTCATAGGCTCACGGTCCGAGCAGCGCGCGGCCGAAGCGGTGGCTAAGGTCCTGGAGAAGGTGCCCAGCGCACGCGTCTCCGGCGGGCTCAACGCCGAGGCCTGCCGTGCCGGCGAGATCGTGTTTGTCACGGTACCGTACGAGGCCCACAAGGACACGCTGGCCTCACTGGCCGAGCTCATCGACGACAAGATACTGGTGGATGTGGCGGTTCCCCTGCAGTTCGGCGGGCACGGCGTGCGGGCCCTCGATGTGCCCGAGGGCTCGGCGGCGGAGCAGGCCCGGGCGCTGGTGCCCAACGCCAAAGTGGTCAGCGGCTTCCATCACCTGGATGCGACCCTGCTCCAGAACGTGGAGAAGCCCATGCAGGGCGACGTCATCGTCTGTTCCGACCACCGGGCCGCCAAGCGCACGGTGATGGAGCTGGCCGAGAAGATAGAATACCTGCGGGCCGTGGACGGCGGCGTCCTGGCCAACTCTCGTTACGTGGAGGAGTGGACGGCCCTGCTTTTGAACATCAACCGCATCTACAAGGCGCGCACGGGAGTGCGCATCGTTGGCATATAGGAGCGGCCATGCGCAGGCGATCGGGCGGCAGAGCGATCCGGGGTGGGCAGTGATGGCGGCTCTCGGCGACCGGGCAGCGCGCGAGGTGCGCATCATACCTATCGACGGCATCGGTGAGGTGCGGCGGGGCGACGATGTGGCGGAACTGGTGGTGGCGGCGGCGCGGGCCCAGGGCACGCCCATCGAGACGGGCGACGTGGTAGTAGTCACGCAGAAGATCGTCTCCAAGGCGGAGGGGCGGTTGGTGGCCCTGGCCGATGTAATGCCCTCTCCCCGGGCGCTGGAGCTGGCGGCGGCGCTGGACAAGGACCCCCGCCTGGTGGAGGTGGTGCTGCGGGAAAGCCGCCGCATCGTGCGCGCGGAGCGGGGTGTGCTCATCACCGAGACCCGGCATGGCTTCGTCTGCGCCAACGCCGGGGTAGACTCGTCCAATGTGGCGGGAGAGGGCTACGTCGCTCTGCTGCCCGAAGACCCGGACGCCTCTGCCGAGGCCATCCGCCGGGGAATCCGCCGCCTGAGCGGGGCGGAGGTAGCCGTCGTCATCAGCGACACCTTCGGCCGGCCGTGGCGGGAGGGGCATGTGAACGTGGCCGTGGGAGTGGCGGGCATGTCGCCCTTCATCGACTACGTCGGGCAGACGGACCCCTACGGCTACGTGCTGCGCGTCACCACCATGGCCGTGGCCGATGAGTTGGCAGCAGCCGCGGAGCTGGTGATGGGCAAGCTGGACAGGGTGCCCGTCGCTATCGTGCGCGGCTACCCCTACCAGCCAGGCGAAGGCCGCGCCGCCGACATGGTGCGCCCGCCCGAGCGGGACCTCTTCCGCTAGACCTACCAGCTACGCGGCAGGTTGGGGTCGCCGCCCCGCGCCTCGACCTCGTCGGCTGGGCCGAAGCTGCCGTCCTCGCGGCGCATGATCCAGCGCCCGATGTCCCCGGTGATGGTCACCTGCCCGCGCGGGTCGATCTCGGTACGGAGCAGCGTGAGCTCCTCCTCGGTGGGCGTCTCCAGGGTCAGGAGCTGGTCGGCCATCTTGGGGCGGAAGGACATTTCGGCCAGCACCTGCTCCAGCGTCACGAACGGCGAAATGCCTATGAGCCGCAGGTAGCGGTCCTCGTAGTCGAACAGGGCCCAGGGCGTCAGCACGAGGTACGGGCCGGTGCCGCGGGGCAGGCCGGCACGCTCCCGGGCCCCCTCGGAGCCGTCCAGAAAGCCCGGGGACGAGATGAAGTCCACCCGTGGCACGAACTTGCGCTTCTGGTGGTCGGTCATGAGGATGGTCCGCCAGCACAGGGAGGCGATGGAGTCGGCACCGCCCGGGCCACCGAAGCGCCGGAACTCGCCGCTCTCGTAATCGCCCAGCAGCGTAGAGTTAATGTTGCCGTACGGGTCGACTTGCAGCGTGTTCAGGATGCCGTAGTCCATGTACCCCATCTGCGCATGGAAGCCGATGCTGTTCATGGTGCCCCACTGCAGGGCGCGATACCCGGCGCGGGAGCTTACCATGGTCATGATGGGATCGAAGGGGAGGACCGGCTCCGGCGCCAGCACGCCGTCCTCGGTGACGTACACAGCGTTGGGGGCATAGAGTTTCTTGGCCAGCAGGATGCTGGCCATAGGGGAGCCGCCGCCCGCCACCCAGTAGGTCTTGCCGTCCTCGATGAGGCGGGCCATGAGGCAGATCTGGTGCTCCCGCTCGTTGAAGTAAGAGGCCTTCTCGCCCTTGGCCGTGTGGATCTGGATCATGGCAGGTACCCCTCCTTTATGGTGGCCCGCTGCACCATTTCCTGCAGCTTCCTCCAGCCCACCAGCTTGTCAAGCATCTCGAAGTGGTCCTGGGCGCTGTATACCCACTTGTCCAGGTACTGGCGGACGAAGCCCCGCATGGTGGCGCCCACCACCTCCACGACGTGCTCTACGTCGGAGGCGTAGCGGCCGGCCATCTCGCCCGGGTAGGCGCCGAAGGGCAGGTGCACGACTGCGTCCACACAGTAGTATGGGATGGCGGTGATGCCCGGATTGTTGCGGATCTCCTCCGTGTCCACTATCTCCTCGGTGGAGATGATGACCTTGCGCGAGGCCAGGGCCGATTCCACGTCGGAGATGCCGGTGCCGAACACACGGGCGTTGCCGTAGATGTCGGCCTGGTGCACGTGGATGAGGGCCACGTCCGGGTTTAGGGCGGGCACGATGGTAATGGGCTGGCCTGTGTACGGGTCCTTGATGAGCTTGGCGCCGGAGTACTTGAAGCCGTCGGTGCCGCCGAAGGAGCGCACCGGTATGAAGGGCAGCCCCATAGCGCCGGCCTTGATGCGGTTGGTCATGACCACGTTGGAGTACTCGTATATCTTGACGCGACCTTCTTTAACTGCCCGGTCCACCACCGGACCGAAGAGGAAGAAGCCGACGTCCAGTTTGGAGGCGCAGCCCGCCTCCACCAGCAGCGCCACGTCAACCCAGGTGAACTTGGCGCCGACCCACAGGTCCTTCTTCCCCTGGCGAATGATCTCGCGGATGAGGGCGGCGGGCCCGCGCTGGATGTAGTTGCACTCGTAGACGATGTAGTCGCCGTCCTGGACGAAGCGTTCGACGGCCTCTTTCGCGCTCATGAGCTTGGGCACCATGGCCCGCTGCTTGTGGTCGCGGACCCATTCGCGGAAGCCGTCGGGGTCTACCCGGTGGTACTCTCCCTGGCCTTCGGCCAGCACCTCCAGTTCACGCGCCATGCTCATCCCCCTTCGCGTCTGGTTGGGAGGGTAGGGGCCGCTCCGCGGAGCGTACGCTGACGTGATAACGGTGCGGGAGCCGGGCGCGAGGACAGCGCAGGTGCGAAGCCCTTCTCTGCTCCACTGGTCTGGCCCCCGGCCGGGCCACCGGCCCAGCCCTCAAGTATCATGGGTCAGGCCGGAAGGGCTGTCAATAGCGGTGCTAGCTCAAGCTCAGAAGCCGCCCGCCGGGCCGCTGCCGGCGTCGAGCCCCAGCCTGAACCGGACCTGCCCCCACACTGCCTGCTGGCGCGCTGCCGCCACGTGGCGGAGGTACCGGGACAGTCGGTAGCGAAGGCGCGCCACCTCCAGGAGGTCGGACAGCTCGTCGTCCTCCCCCAGCGACGGTTCTTCGCCCCGCAGCAACTGCCCGATAGCCTCGTCCAGCAGGCGCGCCCGTGCTGTCTCTTCTCTCGGCACTGCCATCGCTATCGTCCCTGCCCTGACCGGCCCCCCGCCATAGCTGATGCTCCGGGCGGTCACGGACATTGTACCCAGTTTGGTGGCCAAGGCCAACAGCGCCGCTCGACCAATATGTCGTTCTGCTGACATCTTCTCTACTTCCTCTCCTGGCCTGCGCCCTGGGCCCGGTCATTAGCCCTCGTAGGCCTGGGCCAGTAGCTCGACGACGTGAGCAACGCGGACCGGCATCCGCCACAGCCGCACGCCAGCCTGCAGTTGCAGCATGCAACCCGGGTTGGCCGTGGCGATCACCTGAGCGTCGGTGGAGGCTGCCTGCTGCATGCGCTCGGACAGGAGCACATGAGCCAGTCCCGGATGGGAGAGGGAGTAGACGCCAGCGCTGCCACAGCACCTGTCCGGATGCTCCATCTCTATAAGAGCCAGGTGGGGCACCCGCCGTAACAGCCGCCTGGGCGCCTCGCGCACCCTCTGGGCGTGGGCCAGGTGGCAGGGGTCCTGGTAGGTCACTCGCAGGGGCAGCGGGCGCGTCGGCGGGGGCAGGTTGGCCTCGTCCAGGAACTCAGTGACGTCTCGCACCAGAGACGAGAAGAGCCGTGCCTTGGCGGCGTAGGCCGGGTCGTGCGCGAGAAGGTGAGCGTATTCCTTCATCAGCGCGCCGCAGCCGGCGGCGTTCACCACAACGGCGTCCACTCCCACGGCCAGGAAGGCGTCGATATTGCGCCTGGCCAGCGCCAGGGCCATGTCCATATCGCCGCTGTGAGCGAAGAGGGCGCCGCAGCAGGCCTGCCCGGCCGGCGAGACCACCTCGCAGCCGGCCAGCGCCAGCAGGCGCACGGTGGCGCGGTGTACCGCCGGGAACAGGGCCGGCATCACGCACCCCAGCAGCAGCCCGACCCTTCGGGAGGGGCGAGGGGGCCGGGCCAGCACGCCGTGCCGACGATAGGGCCTTGCTTCCGGACGCGGCGTCGATGCGGCCAGCAGGCGCAGCGGCGGTGGCAAGCGGCCCGCCAGCCGGTGGGCCAGAGGGGCGATGGGGGACGCCGCGGCGATGGCGGCGTCAGCCAGCGGCGAGCGCGCCAGGAACAGGCGCAGCAGGGCCTGCCGAACCCGCCAGGACAGGGGGGCGCTGCGTCTTTTGGTCACCATCGCCCGGGCCGATTCCATGATGCGACCGAAAGGCACTCCTGAGGGGCAGACTGCCTCGCAGTTGCGGCACTGGAGGCACAGCTCCAGGTGCTCCAGTGCGACGGGCGTGGGGCCGATCCGTCCCTCTACCAGGGAGCGGATGATGTGTATCCGACCACGGGGGGAATCGGGCTCGAGCCGGAGCACACGGTAGGTGGGGCAGCTCTGCAGGCAGAGGCCACAGTGGACGCAGCGGGACAGGTCAGCCTCGCTGGGCAGGAAGGGCGGCGCCGGAGGCCCGTCGGTCATATCCCGGCCACCATTCTCCCTGGGGCGAGGACGCCTGCGGGGTCCCAGGCCTCCTTCACACGCCGCATCAGGGCGGCGGAAGGCGGCGGCGGGCCCCACACGTCAACGAGCGGGGCGCCGGCCGCGAGCCAGGGCCAGGAGTGGACGACCCCCGTCCCTCCGACGGCCCGTGCGACGGCCAGCGCCTGCCCCACCACGGCCCGGGCGTCCGCCCCCTCCGGCCAGCGGGCGTAAATATGGCCGACAGTGGGGAATGCCACCACCAGGGTGGGGCCCAGGGCCTCGAGCGACGCCAGCGCCTCAGCCAGCCGCGACGGCAGTACCGTTAGTCGCACCGTCAGGTGCCGGGACGCCACGGGCGAGGCCAGCGCCTCCTGCCAGAAGGGCTCCGAGCCGGCCTCTCGACCGCCTTGCGCCACGGCCAGCTCCGTCGCCTCGCGCTGGCTGCGGGCCACCGCGCCCGGGCTCCCGCCGAGATCGACGAGCAGTTCGTACTGCCCGCCCTGTGTTTGCAGGGCCATGCCCGTGACCGCCAGGCCGCGGCGCCATAGCTCCCGCGCTGTCTGGCAGGCGGGCCCTGGCCCCGGGAACGAAAAGGCGAGACCGGCGCTGGCCCGCGGCAGAGGCAGGAGCTTGAACGTGGCCTCGACGATGATGGCGAGGGTGCCCAGGGACCCGATGTACAGCTTGCACAGGTCGTAGCCGGCCACGTTCTTGACCACCTTGCCCCCTGCCCTGGTGATACGGCCATCGGCCAGTACCACCCTCATGCCGATGGTGAAGTCCCGCGGGTGGCCCCAGGCGTATCGGCGCGGGCCGGCGATGGCCGTAGCCAGGGTACCCCCGACGGTAGCGCGCTCTGGCCAGGGCGGGTCCAGTCCCACGGTCTGCCCGGCGGCCGCCAGACGGGAGCGCAGGTCGCCTATGGCAATGCCGGCCTCCACCGTGCAGGTCAGGTCGGCTGGCTCGTGCTCCAGGACGCGGTCGAGGTGCCTCATGTCGACGGCGAGGTCGTAGCGGCGGGGAGGATTGCCCAGGCCCATCATGGTGCCGCCGCCCCAGGGCAGCACGGCCAGCCCCCGGGCATGGGCGAGGCGCATCACCGCGGCTAGCTGCTCCACCGTAGCTGGGCGGACGGCGGCCGTGGGCGCGAGGCCAGCGACGGCATAGGCGGCGGCACCCTCCCCCGTGAGCACCGCTTCGGGGCCGAGGATGTCCGCCAGGGCGGCTTCCAGGGCAGCAGCCAGGCCCAATCCCGCTCCCCTAGACGTAGGCGTCAGGTCCCAGCTTGGCGATGGCCGAGCGCATGCGCGACGAAACCTCCCCGCAGCCCTTGTGGGTGGGGAACACCTTGCCCGGGTTGAACGCGTCGCCGGCGCCGAAGGCCCGCTTCAGCGCGGCCATGGTGGCCAGGTCGTCGTCGGAGAACGTCCAGCGCATGTAGTCCCGCTTCTCGTAGCCGACACCGTGCTCGCCAGTGATGGAGCCTCCTGCCTCCACGCAGACGCGCAGGATCTCCTCGCCGCAGTCCAGGACGCGGCGGGCAGCCCCGGGTTCGCGCTCGTCGAACAAGATGTTGGGGTGGAGGTTGCCGTCGCCGGCGTGGAACACATTGGCCACGTGCAGGCCGAAGTGGTCGCAAATCTCGTAGACGCGACGCATGACGTGGGGCAACCGCGTCCTGGGTACCACGCCGTCCAGAATGTAGTACGAGGGTGCGAGGCGGCCCAGGGCCCCCAGGGCGGCTTTGCGACCGGCCCACAGCCTCTCCCGCTCCTCGGGAGTGAAGCCCATGCGTATCTCGCGGGCGGCGAGCTCCGCGCAGATGCCGCGCACCGCTTCCGCCTGCTCCTCGGCCTCTTCCCGCAGCCCCTCCACTTCGATGAGGAGTACAGCGCCGGCATCGGGCGGGTATCCTGCCTGGACGTACGGCTCCACCGCCAGCATGGTGTTCCGGTCCAGCATCTCCAGGGCTGCAGGGACGATGCCATGGGCGATGACGGACGAGACGGCCTCGCAGGCCGCGTCCACGCCGTCGAAGATAGCGAGGATGGTGACGGTGGTCTCCGGCCGGGGCAGGAGGCGCAGCACCACCTTGGTGACGATGCCCAGGGTGCCTTCGGAGCCCACCACCACGCCCACCAGGTCGTAGCCGGGGGAGTCGGCAGTCTTGCCCCCCAGCCATACCAGTTCGCCCTCCGCGGTCACCAGCTCCAGTCCCAGCACATGGTTGGTGGTGGTGCCGTACCGGAGGCAGTGGGGGCCTCCGGCGTTCTCGGCCACGTTGCCGCCAATGGTGCATGCCTTCTGGCTGGACGGGTCCGGCGCATAGTACAGGCCGAAAGGAGCGGCGGCCAGGGAGACCTCCAGGTTCACCACGCCCGGCTCCACCACGGCGACGGCGTTCTCCGGGTCGATCTCCAGGATGCGATGCAAGCGGCTGGTGGCCAGGACGATGCCGCCCTCGCAGGGGACGGCGCCTCCCGACAGCCCGGTGCCGGCGCCGCGGGGCGTCACGGGCACGCCATAGCCCCGGGCGAGCCTGACCACGGCCGCCACTTCCTCGGCCGAGCCGGGCAGGACGACCGCCTCGGGCAGGGCGCGCTCGATAGTGGCGTCATACTCGTAGACGACGAGCTCCTCCGGCCGGTGGAGGACGTATCGCGGCCCCACTATGCGCTTCAGTTCGCTGAGCAGGCGCGCGTTCACACCCCAAGTCTATCACTGGCGTGGCAAAGGTGGATATGATGGGGCCGACTCCAAGGCGCGAGGAGGGCGAGATGCAGTTCGGCGTGCACCTGCCCCAGATCGGCGTAGCCTGGCCAGGAGCGGAGATAGCGCGGTTCGCCCGGGCAGTGGAGGAGATGGGCTTCGACGCCGTGTGGGCCAGCGACCACATCGTCTTCCCGCTCAATGTGCGCTCCCGCTACCCGTATGCCGAGTCGGGCGACTTCCCCTTGTCGCCGGCGGCCCCCTGGCTGGAGGCCGTGACTACCCTGGCCTTCGTGGCCGGCGCCACGTCCAGGGTCCTGCTGGGGACCACCGTACTGGTGCTGCCCTACCGCCCTCCGGTGCTCAATGCCAAGATGCTGGGCACGCTGCAGGTGCTGTCGGGCGGGCGGCTGGTGCTGGGGGTGGGGGCTGGCTGGATGGCAGAGGAGGCTATGGCCCTGGACATGCCGTGGGACGACCGCGGCCGCCGCACCGATGAGCACATTCAGGTGCTGCGGGTCCTGTGGGGGCAGGAAGACCCCCGCTTCGAAGGCCGGTACTATCGTGTGGCCGGTGTCCGCTGCGAGCCCCGCCCCTCCGTCATGCCTCCCATCTGGGTGGGTGGCCACGGGATGGCCTCCCTGCGCAGGGCCGCTCGCCTGGGCGACGGCTGGCATGCCGTCGGTCTTCCTCCCGATGAGCTGGCGGAGTCCTGGCGCAGGGTGCAGGACATGGCGCGGGAATGTGGCCGCGATCCCGCTGCCCTCGTTCTTTCGGTGCGCTGCCTGCTCCGCTTTCGGGACAAGCCCCGGCCCGACGACCGCCCGCTGGCCGGCACGCCCGAGCAAATAGTCCGCTGGCTGGAGGAGTACCGCCGCATCGGCGTGGGGCATGTCCTGCTGGAGCCACCGCTGAGGCCTGGCCCCGAGGTAGCCCTGTCGGTTCTGGAGCGCTTCGCCAGGGAGGTGCGGGGCCGACTGGCCTGAATCGGCTCAGCCCCCGTCCCGGGCCCACTCTCGGGCCCGCTCCACCGCTCGCTGCCAGCCGGCGTAAAGGCGGTCGCGCTCGGCGGGCGTCAGGGCGGGCGCGAAGCGGGCCTCCTCCCGCCACAGGCGCGCGATGTCCTCGCTGCCTTTCCACAGCCCTGCGGCTACGCCGGCCATCAGGGCCACTCCCAGGGCGGTGGTCTCCACCACCCTGGGCCGGACCACCGGCTTGCCGAGGATGTCGGCCTGGAGCTGGAGCAGCAGGTCGTCGCGGGCTGCGCCCCCGTCCACTCGCAACTCGGGCAGCGGAAGTCCCGCGCCCGCTTCCATCGCCTCCACCACGTCCCGCGTCTGGAAGGCCATGGCCTCCAGCACAGCGCGAGCGACGTGGGCCCGATTGGTGCCCCGCGTAAGGCCGATGATCAGGCCGCGGGCGCTGGGATCCCAGTAGGGAGAGCCCAGGCCAGCGAGGGCGGGAACGACGTACACGCCGCCGTTGTCCGGCACCTGGCGCGCCAGCGCTTCTACCTCGTCCGACGAGTCTATGATGCCCAGGCCATCGCGTAGCCACTGGACCATGGCACCAGAGATGAAGTTGGAGCCCTCCAGCGCGTAGGTCACTTCATCGCCGAGTTGCCAGGCGACGGTGGTGATGAGCCCGGGAGCGTAGGCAGGGCTGCGACCGGCGTTCGTCAACAGGAAGGAGCCGGTGCCGTAGGTGTTCTTGGCCATTCCTGGCTGGAGGCACGCCTGCCCGAAAAGGGCAGCCTGCTGGTCGCCCAGCACCGCCAGCACGGGTATCGGGGCGCCGAAGTGCTCGGCCCTCGTCTCGCCGAAGTAGCCGCAGGACGGCAGCACCTCCGGCAACGGGGCCGCGGGGACGCCCAGGAGCGCCAGCAACTCTTCGTCCCAGCGCAGCCGCTGAATGTCGAGCATGAGGGTGCGGGAGGCGTTGGAGGGGTCAGTCGCGTGGCGGCCAGTCAGGCGGTAGACGAGCCACGAGTCCACGGTACCGAAGCGCAGTTCGCCACGGGCGGCGAGCTGTCGCCGAGATGGGTCCTGGTCCAGTAGCCAGCGCAGCTTGGTGCCCGAGAAGTAAGGGTCCAGCACCAGGCCCGTGCGCTGCCGAAAGAGAGGCTCGAGACCCTCCTCTCTGAGGCGCTGGCACATGGAGGCGGTGCGCCTGTCCTGCCAGACGATGGCGTTGGCCACGGGATGCCCGTCTCTGTCCCACAACAGCGTGGTCTCCCTCTGGTTGGCGATGCCGATGGCCGCTACCTGCCGCGGTCTCGCCCCGGCGTGAGCCAACGCTTCACGGGCGGCGGCGAGCTGCGATTGCCAGATCTCCTCCGGGTCGTGCTCCACCCAACCGGGCTGGGGGAAGTGCTGGGTGAAGGGCACCTGCGCCCAGGCCACCGGCCGGGCCTCCGAGTCGAACAGGAAGGCGCGGGAACTGGAGGTGCCCTGGTCCAGAGCCAGCACGAACTCCGCCATACTGTCGCCAGCATAGGCTAGCCGCTGCGCGGGTCTCAAGGGCCAGTGCTACCATGCTCTGGGATGGCTCTGAAGTTCCTGGAAGAGTACCTGCGTCGAGAACTGGAACGCATCGGCCGTGCCGACCTGATGGCGGGAGCGGTAGGGGGCATCGGCTTCACCGACGACGGCTCTACCATCTACGTGCACCTGTTCCCGGGGCCCGCGGCGGCGCGGCGGCCTGGCCGCGCCTACGTCCTCGCCTGGCAGGACTACGCCGAAGACCCTTCGCAGCGACTGGACTGTTTCCGCTGGCTGGTCAGAGAGGCGAAGCTCAACATCCGCGACCACGTACACGACATCGTGCGCTGGCTGGAAGCGCGGTGAGACAGGGCCAGTCCACCCGCGCTGCGGGGGCCGCGTTCCAGAGAGGCCTTACTTGTCCCGAAGGGCCTCGACAATGTGTCGTATGGTTCCGTCATCGAGCGCCTGCGGCAGAGAGCGGAGGTGCTCCATCGCCTGGCGTGGTCCCAGATGCCCGTAGAATATCGGCATCCCCAAGTCTTCTTCCGCGCTTTCGCGGGTGCGTTCCAGCTTCTGCGTCCCGACCATGATCACCAACGGCATCACCGGCGCCTCGATCCCCTCCGCGTGCAGGCGTCGGCGGATAGCGGCTGCCCCTCGGGATGCCTGATTGACAGGTGATTCCCTTTTCTGCCATTTCCTCGTGTCTGCCCGCCATACCCAGGCTTCCTTGATGCCCAGCTTTACCCAGTGCCCCCAGTGTTTGACCTCTATGGGGCAGACGCCGCCAGGTCCGATGGCCAGCAGGTCCACCTCTGCCCAGGAGTTACCATCTCTCAGGACTACAGAGCGGGAAACGGTCCACCGCCAGCCCAGGCGGCCCAGCATTTCGCCTACGCGAAGCTCGCCTGCATTGCCGCGCTGTTTTTCCATGCCGCGCGTATACCGCAGGTAGGCCCACAAGGCAGGGCGGAGCCAGGGGGCCAATGCTGAGGGTAGCCTCCCTTCTGCCCTCTGCAGCGTTTTGCGGTCGTCCTCAATGCCTATCTCATGGACAAGGCGATGAAATTCCTTACGGCTTTGAGGAGTGAGGTCGACCCGGCGCGGGACATCGAGCAGCTTGCGCACCAACTCCATCCGTGCCCTCCCTGATATGGTGACCACTAGTATGGAATCGCGCCGACTGCCCTGGCGTTACACCGGCTGGGGCGGTCAGACACACGGAGCATCGGGTGGCCGGCAGGAATTCTGGCTGGGCTTGCTTTGACTGGCCGTGCGGTATAATGGCCCCACAATCCTTGAGGTGTACGGAGTGGCCCAGGCAGCAGCGCGAAAGCCGTACTATCCGGAAGAACTGGAGCGGCGCATCCTGAGCGCTGTCCTTTCCGGCAACCGCCCGGGCGCCGTCCGTTACCTGGATGCCTTCATGCAGAGCGTCCTGGCCGGCACCGGGCAGCTCGACCAACTACGCTCTTACGTCCTTCAGCTCCAGATCGTCCTCCTGCGTAAGTGCCGGCAGGCAGGAGTGGACACTGAAGAGCAGCTATGCCAGGCGGCGGCCTATGCCCGCGCCGTCCTGTCCGCCGGTCCGAGCGACCTGCGACGCATGACCCAGCAGCTCATCGACGAGCTCATCGATATGGTGGTATGCCTGAAGAGCAGCGGCCGCCTGCGCACCATGGAGATGGCCTGCCGCTATATCCGAAGCAACTTCCACCGTCACCTGCCCATGCAGGAGGTGGCAGCCATCGTCAACATGGGCTACCACTACTTCAGCCGTCTCTTCGCCCGCTACACGGGCATGACCTACCGCGATTTCCTCATCGAGGTGCGCCTGCAGAGGGCCAAGGAGTTGCTCTCGGCCAGCGAGCTGAGCCTGGAAGAGATTGCGCGACAGGTGGGCTACAGCGATGCCAGCCACTTCAGCCGTGTTTTCAAGAGCCGTACGGGGATGAGCCCTCGGCGCTTCGCCGCCCGCCGGGGCGTGATGCCCGTGGCCTAGAATCGCCCCGGCGAAGGGCAAAAAGGCACAATAAAACCTGCAAGGCATGGTCATGACACCCCTCCCTGCGCCCTCTATAGCTCTATTGCAAAGGAGAGACAACCCCGCGAGGAGGGAGAGGCAATGGGATTCCAGCGACCGAGCGGCTTCAACCATGTAGCTTTCCCCACCTGGGACCTGGAGGCCACTCACGAGTTCTACACCAAGGTGTTGGGCCTCCCGCTGGTGGACGCAGTGAGCGGCGTGCCCCGCACGGGCGGCACGGGCGGGCGGTTCCTGCACGTCTTTTATGCTCTGGGCGACGGTACCTGCCTGGCGTTCTTCGCCGTGGAAGGGCTGCCCAGGGAGGAGGTCATCCAGCCCGTGCCCTGGTGGGCGCGGCACATCGCCCTGGCGGTGGACAGCATGGACGAGCTGATGGAGGCCAAGAAGCGGCTCGAGGCCCACGGCGTGCAGGTGAGCGACGTCATCGACCACGAGGGCGTCTGGGAGTCCATCTATTTCCGCGACCCCAACGGCCTCCAGCTCGAGATTACCTATCAGAGCCGCGACCTGACGGAGGAGGAGGCCCGCCGCGCCCAGCAGATGCTGGAGAGCTGGCTCAAGGAGCATGCCCCTGCCTGAGCGGGTGGGCCTCCCTGGATAGACCGCGGCATCGGATCGTCCACGGCACAGCGCCATAACCAGGGGGCACATATGCCCCGGGAGGAAGCTGGCATGAAGAAGTGGCTGCTTTTCGCACTGGCAGGGCTGGCGCTGCTGGCTGTCGCCTGCGGCGGCGGCGGAGAGGCGACGCCTGGCGGCACGCCCCAGACGGGACTACCGCCCGGCTGGAAACAGGTCAAGACCGACTACGGGGTAACCGACACGGAGATCCGGGTCGGGCACCGCAACATCCTGAGTGGGCCCCTGGCCGTGTTCGCCGCCGGCGCGCCCTTCCTGGAGGCATACGTGAGGAAGGTCAATGCCGAAGGCGGCATCTGCGGTCGCAACCTCCGCCTCATCGTCGAGGATCACCAGGGGAATCCGGCCCGCGCCCTGGAGGTGAGCCAGAAGCTGGTAGACCGGGACCAGGTGGTGGCCACGATAGGGGATGTGGGCACCAGCGCCGTGGCCGCCACGCTGGACTACATGAACCAGGCTAAGGTGCCGCAACTGTTCGCCACGCTGGGCGTCGAGAGGCTCCTCGATCCCCAGAAGTACCCCTACACCATCACCTTCGTCCCCACCTTCGCCTCCGACTTCCGCATCATGGCCCGGCTCATCAACGAGCGGTTCCCCAACGCGACGGTGGCCATCCTGTACCAGAACGATGCCGCCGGGCAGGATGGGCTAGCGGGATTCAAACAAGAGTTCCGCGGGCGCATCGTGGCCGAGCAGTCCTACGAGTCCACCGCCACCGAGCTGACGTCCCAGCTCGCCAACCTGAAGGCCGCCAACCCCGACCTGCTCGTGTCCATCAGCCTGTCCATCACCTTTACGCAGCAAGTATTCCGCTACATGGCTGGCACCAACTGGCAGACCAAGGTCTTCATGGCCTACCCCAACACTCCCTCGGGCCTGGCCAGCGCGGTGGGTGGAGGCAACGCCGAGGCCGGCTACCGGCAGATCGCCGGCGCGGTCCTGAACGTGTACGTGATGGAGGCGGCCCTTCACCGCAACACGCCCGAGTGGCGCGAACTGGAGCAGATAACCCAGCAGTACGGGGCGCCGCCGGTACAGCCCGCCACCATCTACATGGCCTCGGCGGCGCACCTTTCCGTGGAGGCGCTCAAGCGGGCCTGCGACCAGGGCGACATGACCCGCGACGGGGTGCTGCGGGCGGCCCAGACCATCCGCGACTTCCATCCCTTCAGCCTGTGGCCGGGCATCCTGGTCACGGTGGCGCCGGGCGACCCCTACACCATCGAGACGATGGTGCCGGTGGAGGTGCAGGCTGACGGCTCCCTCCGTCCCCTGAGCGACCGGCCCATCTCGGGCGAGGCCCGCAGGTAGCTGTTCGTCCGGGAACGGGGGATGCCATGAGGACTGCCTCTCGCAACCTGCTCGTCCGCCACCAGTACTACGAGACGCTGGAAGGGGTGCATCGGGAGCCGGTGGTCGTCACCGCCAGCGACGGCATTCAGACCCTGGGCCTCCTCCACGAACCGCCCACCGGCCGCGCCAGGACGGCATTGCTGGTGATCCATCCGCGGGCCGACTTCACGCGCCACTACCTGGCGCCTCTCCTCGCCCAGCGCGGGTACGCCGTCCTTGGCCACAACAGCCGCTACGTGAACAACGACAGCGACGCCCTGCACGAGCGCATGCTGCTGGACATAGCGGCGGCGCTGCGGGAGCTGAGGGCCAGGGGTTACGAGCGGCTCGTGCTGCTCGGGAACAGCGGCGGCGGCTCCCTCACTGCCTTCTATCAGTGGCAGGCGACCACGCCCCCGGCCGAGCGCCTGACGGCGAGTCCTGCCGGAGACCCGGTGCCCCTGGCCGAGGAGGACATGCCCGTGGCCGAGGCGATGGTGCACATTGCCGTCCACTCTGGCCAGGGCAACGTCATGCGGAGGGTCATCGACCCGGCGGTGGTGGACGAGAACGACCCCCTCCTCACCGACTCATCCGTAGATATGTACCATCCCGCCAACGGTCGGCGCCCCTGGCCCGAGCCCTCCCGGTACGACCGCGGCTGGCTGCAGGCGTACTGGCGGGCACAGGAAGAGCGCTGCCGCCGCCTCGACGTCCTGGCGCGGGCATACCTGGACGAGCACTCGGCGGCCGAGGCCGGCGACGGCGGCCCGGAGGGCCGCTACGCCCGCGAACGGCGTAGACGCCTGGCGCGGTATCTGGTCGTCTACCGCACGCTGGCCGACCCGGCCTATCTCGACCCGAGCATCGACCCTTCGGAAAGGCCCCTGGGCTCCATGTTCACGCCCGGGCTCGACCCGGTGGTGGGCAACTACGGCCCGGGCGGCCTGGGCCGCGTCCTCACACCACGTGGTTGGCTCAGCACGTGGTCGCCCTTCTCTACCAACGCCGACCTCACCCGCAGCCTGCGCCACATCACCTGCCCTTGCCTGTTCGTGCAGGCCACCGGCGACACGGAGATACGGCCCCAGGAGTTTGCGGCCATTGTCGCCAGCAGCGCTGCCAGCGACAAAACGGCCGTCGAGGTGCGGGGCGACCATTACCTGCTGCCCCTGGAAGGCCAGGAGGACGATCCTCGCCCCAAAGCGGCCGACATCATAGCTGACTGGCTGGCGGCGAGAGTGCCACCGCGATAGGGGCAGGTAGGAGGAGCGACAGCGGACATGACCACCCCGGACGCGCCCCGCAGGCCCAAGGTCAGCCTGCTGCATCACCCCATCTATCCCCTCGCATATTCGCTGGAGGTATTCCGCGCGGCGGAGGAGCTCGGCTTTCACGCCTGCTACTGCGCCGACGCCTACCGCTTCAAGGACCCGTGGACGGTGCTGGCTGCGGCCGCCGTGCACACGCGCCGCATCCGGCTCGGGCCCAGCGCCACCCACGTCTTCCTGCGCGACCCGACCCTCATAGCCCAGTCACTGGCGACCCTGGACGAGCTGTCCGAGGGGAGGGTGGAGGCGGTGGTCAGCTTCGGCGGGCCCGCCCTGCTGCGCCGCTACCACGTGCAGTGGCAGGGCACCAGGCCAGTAGAGCGGGTGAAGGAGGCGCTCCAGGTGATGCGCTCCTTCCTGGACAGCGGCCAGTGCGACCACCAGGGCCGGTTCTTCCGCTACGCTGCTCTGGCCACCCTCTCGCGGCCGGTCCAGGCCCACCTGCCCTTGATGATGGCCAGCACCGGCGGCAAGCTGGCCATGCGAGCGGCAGGCGAGGTAGCCGACGGGGCCCATGTGCTCCTGGCCCGGTCGCGTCGGGCATGGGAGTATGCCTGGGAGCAGGTGCGGGCGGGGGCACGCAGGGCGGGCCGCGACGACGGGTCGCTGGACATGGCTGCCGTCCAAATCGTCGTCTGCTCCCAGGACGGTGAAGCGGCCCACGAGTTGGCCCGTCTGTTCGTCGCTACGTACCTGCCCATCGTGCCCGACGTCCTGGCCGAGCTGAACGGGATCCCGCCCGAGAGGCTCGTGCCGGTCCGCGAGGCCTTCGCCCGGGGGGATGTGGTGCGGATGGTCTCGCTCTCCACTCGCGACCTGACCGACAGGATAGCCATCGCCGGCACGCCAGAGGAATGTCTGCACGAACTCCGGGAGCACGTGCTGGCCTCCGGCGCGCGGCACCTGGTACTGATGGTGGTGGGGCCCCGTTATGCCCAGACGACCTTCGGGCTGACGGTGGATGGGGTGCCCGAGATAGCGGACCAGCTCAGGCTGCTGGCGGAACGGGTCTTAGGGCCCCTCGGGCTCGCGCGGGCGCAGACCCTGTGAAGGCCCCTGACTGCCAGCGCTGTCCGTAGCAAGTCTCTCTCCGGCTTCTGTTCCCAGGGCCTCCAACGCTTCCATGAGCTCTCGAGGGCCGACAGCCACGTCTTCGCCCTCGACTGCTGTGGCCAGCGCTCGTCGGCGCGCCTCCACGGCCAGCTCGGCCAGAGCGGCGGGGCTCCACCCCTCGGTGCGCCGGGCCAGGGACTCTATCAGGTCCCCGTCCTCGGCCAGGCCGAGTGGCCTCAACACTACTCGCAGGATGTCCTCTCGTTCCCGTTGGTCGGGCAGAGAGAGGCTGATGCGGAGGCCGAATCGGCCCGGCCGCAGCAGAGCGGGGTCGAGCAGATCGGCGCGGTTGGTGGCGCCGATGACCACCACCTGGGCGCCGCTGTCGAGTCCGTCCATCTCGGCCAGGAGCTGGTTCACCACCCGCTCGGAGGTGCGGGTGGAAGCGTCGCTGCCGCGACGGGGGGCCACAGCATCGAGCTGGTCGATGAACACCAGCGCCGGGGCCAGCTGCCGGGCGAGTCGGAATATCTGTCGCACCGCCTCTTCGGACTCGCCCAGCCACTGGCTAAACACCTCTGGCCCGTCCACGGCGATGAAGTTGACCTGCGTCTCGTGGGCCAGGGCGCGGGCCAGGTGGGTCTTGCCGCTGCCCGGGGGCCCCTCCAGCAGCACCCCCGCCGGGGGGTGCAGGCCCAGCCGGCGGTACCGCTCGGGCTCCCTCAACGGCCGCACCACGAGGTCCCACAGACGGCGCTTGGCCGCGAACAGGCCGCCCACGTCCTGCCAGGATACCTGGGGCACCGCCACCAGGGCCTGTCGCAGGGCGGAGGGCCGCACTCGCGCCAGGGCGGATTCCAGGTCCTGCCGGGTCACGTGCAGGCGCGAGAGGTCGGCGTCGGGGGGCCGGAGGGATGGATCGGCCGGGCGGAGGTGGCGTCGCAGGGCCGAAAGCCCCGCCTCCCGGCATAGCTCCATCAGGTCGGCACCGACGAAGCCGTGGGTGCGGGCCGCCAGCTCGGGCAGGAACTCTGCGGCGTCGGGCGAGAGAGGCATCTCGCGGGTGTGGATGCGCAGTATCTCCAGGCGGCCATGCTGGTCTGGCGGGCCGATGTACACCTCGCAGTCGAAGCGCCCGGGACGTCGCAGGGCAGGCTCGAGGCTGTCCAGCCGGTTGGTAGTGGCGATGGCCACCACGCCGTCCATCTGGTGCAGGCCGTCCAGGAGCGCGAGCAGCTGGCTTACGAGCCGTGCCTCGGCCTGGGTGGACGCCACCGAGCGGCGGGGCGCTATGGAGTCGATCTCGTCGAAAAAGATGATAGCGGGCGCATTGTGGGCGGCCTCGCCGAATATGCGCCTGAGGTTCCCCTCCCCCTCGCCGTAGTAGGTGCCGATGATGTCCGGCCCGCTGACGTAGTAGAAACGGGCGTCGATCTCGTTGGCGATAGCTCTCAGAAGGAGGGTCTTGCCCACCCCTGGCGGCCCGTGGAGGAGGATGCCCCGCGGACCCTGAATGCCTAGCTGGTGGTAGACGTGGGGCAGCAGCAAGGGCACCTCCACCAGTTCGCGCAGGAGCCGAATGTGCTGCGCCATGCCCCCCACGTCCTCGAAGGTCACCGCCAGTTCGGCCTCGTGCTCGGCGTAAGGGGCCAGCTCCACCTGCGTGTCGGCGGTCACCACTCCCGGGCCCGGCTCCACCAGCGCCGCCCTGTAGACGGTGCCGCCGCGGCCGCCCGGGAAGGGCGCGTACACCAGCGACCCCTCTCCCACCAGCGCCCCCTGGGCCGCCAGGTAGCGGGCCAGGTGCTCGTACAGGCGGGGCACCATGGACACGTCCACCGCCGCTGACAGGACCAAATGGCGCACCGGCGGCGGGTGCGGGAAGGGCTCTACGCTTATTTGCTCGCCCACACGGGCGCCCAGTGCCTGGCGCAGGTAACGGTCCAGGCGCGCTGTGCCCTGGCCTTGGTCTCCCGACAGGGGCCCGGCCGTTCTCGCCGGCAGTCTGCGGCCGCGCCTGCTGACCAGCAGCACGGCATCGCCCGGGGCGAGGTGCAGCTCGTCCATGCACACGGGGTCCAGGTAGGCGAAGGCGCCGGCTCCCGGGGCGTGGTCGGGCGGAAGCCGGTCGACGACCAGGCGCATGGGCACCACGCGTCTAGCGCTGGGCGGCCAGCCACTCGGGGCAGGGCTCCAGGAGCTCGAAGCCGCTCCCCTGGTCGACGTACAGGGCGTCCACCAGGTTCTCCTGGGCCGCCACCAGCACTACTGTGTCTTCGCCGTCGTTGAAGTGCTGGAAGACGACGCCCTCGGGGCGCAGAGGTATGTTGATCACGCAGCCCTGCGCCCAGTCGTAGCGGACGCCGTCCAGGACCGTGTGTCCTGTGGAGCCCTTCCAGACGTAGTAGACGTGGCCGCCCTGGCACTTGAGCCGGCCGGTGCGGCTGCCAGGCGGTATGTGCATCGTCCACACGATGAGGGCCCGGTTGGACGTGTCGGTGATGGAGGGGTGGAGGTACCACTGCACCAGGCCCCAGGGGTTCAGCTCGACGGGCACCTCGCTGCCCTTCACCAGGTTCAGGGCGGAGCGACGCCACTCGCGCTGGCGGTCGCGCAGCTCCAGCAGCTCCTGGAACAGGTTGCGCGATTTGAGTTGCTGGTAGCGCTCCGTCTCCATCGTCTCACCTGCCCCGGGCCTGCCCCTGCTGCTCTAGCCAGAGGGGAGAAAGCTCCAGTTGCTCCATCTCGCTGCCCACGTGGTCCCAGATGAAGTCGTTGATGAAGGCCAGCCAGAAGGAGGACTGGCCGTCCTGGCGGCGATTGAAGTGCTGGTGGACTACGCCGCCCTCCTTCACCGGCAGGATGAGCAGGTCGCCGGCCTCCCAGTGGTGGGGCACGTCGTCCATGGTGGTGGTGCCCTCCCCTTCCAGGGCGAAGATCACCAGACCGCCCTGGTGCCGGTGCTTCCCCGAGACCCTGGGGATCTCCTGCACGAAGACGTACCAGTCCTGCAGACAGGTGTCCTTGTAGGCCCCCGGGTGCAGGAACCACATGATCTTCCCCTGCCGGCTCACGTCCCACTCCCGCTCGTGGGGCCAGACCACCACTTTCCCCCGGTGCTGGCGCTCGACGAAGGTCTGGCGTCTCTCGAAGCAGAGCTCGTACCCGGGCCTGGGGCCCGGCCCCTCCTCCCGTTCTCGCTGGCGTACCCGCTCCCGCACGGCACCCTCCTGCGACTTCGGCTGATGAGTCCTTTATAGGCCGGCACCTCCCCGCCTACACGACCTGGATTTGCAAATTGCGTTGCGCGGTGTTGCCCTGTCTTCCGCCGACGAAGTGGCTGGCACCGGGAACGGCGCCCCGCCCCCTGGAGTATAATCTGTGTGGAATGCCTAAGCTCATCGGCCGCTCTTTGACCCTCGCCCAGGTCATCGACCGCTACGCCCGCCCCGGCGAGCTGTACGAACGGCTCGAGGGGGGCAAGGTGCGCTGTTACGCCTGTGGGCACCGCTGCGTGGTGCTGGACGGGCAGCGGGGTATCTGTCAGGTGCGGTTCAACCGGGGCGGCACACTCATGGTCCCCCATAACTATGTGGCTGCCCTGCAGTGCGACCCCATCGAGAAGAAGCCGTTCTTCCACGCCCTGCCCGGCGCGCTTGCCCTCACCTTCGGCATGCTGGGCTGCGACTACCATTGCCCCTACTGCCAGAACTGGGTCACCTCCCAGGCCCTGCGCGACCCGGTAGCCGGGGTGGAGCCCATGGAGGTCTCGGCTGAGGAGCTGGTCCAGATAGGCGAGCGCATGGGGGCCCGGGCCTATGTCAGCTCTTACAACGAGCCCCTCATCACCTCGGAATGGGCGGCGGAGGTGTTCCGCCTGGCCAAGGCGAGGGGGCACTTGACTGCCTACGTCTCCAACGGCAACGCCACTCGCGAGGCACTGGAGTACCTCCGGCCCTGGCTGGACTGCTACAAGGTCGACCTCAAGTCCATGAACCCTAAGAACTATCGCGTCCTCGGCGGCAAGCTGGAGCACGTGCTCGAGACCATCCGCATGACCTGGGAGATGGGGTTCTGGGTAGAAGTGGTGACGCTGGTCGTGCCGGGCTTCAACGACTCGAATGAAGAGCTGCGCGATGCGGCCCGGTTCATCGCCTCGGTCTCTCCCGACATTCCCTGGCACGTCACCGCCTTCCACAAGGACTACAAGATGACCGACCCGGAAAACACGGACGCCCGCACACTGATGCGCGCCGCCGCCATCGGCCGGGAGGAGGGCCTGCGCTACGTGTACGCCGGCAACCTGCCGGGCATGGTGGGCGACTTCGAGAACACCCGCTGCCCTCGCTGCCAGCGCCTCCTCATCGGCCGCTACGGCTACCGCATCCTCGCCTACGAGCTGACGCCCGAGGGAGCATGCCCGGGTTGCGGCGAGCGCATACCGGGCGTCTGGTGGCAGGGAGAGCGGCCGCGACAGGTGGCCGACGCTCCCATTCCCCTGACGTACCGTATCTGAACTCCGGCCCGCACGGCGGCAACTCACAGCGCCTCGGCACCCTCTCACAAGCCAGCGCCCGGGGATCAGCAGTGGGGCCCCGGTGTCATCGGTGGGGCATGCGCTCAGTCGGGTCGCAAGGCGGCGCCCACCTCGCCCGTCGGCGGGAAGTCCTGGGAAACGCTGGTCCAGGGGTCGGAGCTCGCCCAACTCCGCGAGCAGGACTCGCCGGGCTGGACCAGGGTGCACGACTGGACCCTCGGCCCCCCGAACCCCTGAACGCCCTCATAGAAGTGCATGTTGGACGCCTTCCCGGGCACGCTCACCTGATTCTGGGCCCAGGCGAACGCCACGCCCAGGAACCGGTACACGCCTGCCACGAAGGCCCAGTGCTCGGTAGTGTCCCCGGGGAACCTGCGCGCGACCATGCCTCCGACGAAGACGGCCTGTGAACAGCCGGCCCCGTTGCAGGCGGACAGCCGGTAGTAGAACGACCACATGTCGCCCGTGGGCATGCCGACGGGGATTGTGTTGCCCCAGAGCAGAGAGGGGACAGGCACCTGTACCGAGTTGGTGCCGAAGTTGAACTCCCGGTTCAGGGCCGACTCCAGGAGGTAGGTGCTGGCCCCTTCTGAAGGGAGGAAGGAGATGCAGGCCACCCCCATCCCACAGGGCCAGATGGAGGCCAGCGACGGGGCCGACGGAGGCTCCTGGGCGGTCGGGATGGCGGGCCCGCCCGGGTCGGTGATGACCCCGTTGGCGATGCCGTCCCCGTCGCCCAGCCCGCCATCGATGAGGGTGAGGAAGATGACGTTGTCGCCGTCGTTGTCGCCCAGGGAGAGCGGGGCCCACAACCGGCCCCCTCCGCCTTCACCCCCTCCACCGATGCCACCACTGCCGCCGCTTCCGCCTCCGCCGTCGACGCCATCGCCACCCCCGCCGCCGCTTCCGCCTCCGCCGTCGACGCCATCGCCACCACTGCCGCCGCTTCCGCCTCCGCCGCCGATCCCGCCGCCCCCGCCGCCGATCCCGCCGCCCCCGCCGCCTCCGCTCCTCCGGAGCTTCAGCCAAACGGCATTGGAGGGAATGGCCTGGGGCAGGGTGACCTGAACCGTGATACTGCCGCCCAGGGGCACCTCCGCGGCGCTCAGGCA
>BEIA01000004.1 GCA_002898715.1 bacterium HR24
CACGGCGTGGTCGTCGGCGATGAGCACCCTCACAGCCATGCTGCCCCACCCTCCCCCATGACTCCTCAACTCTACCACAAAGGTCGCACTCGCGCTCCGCCCAAAGTCCAGGGTGCGGACGGCGCCGGTCTGCTATAATCGCCCCGTGGCTGGGGGAGGGGTCTTGGTCCGCTCGGTGCGTTCGCCCATCATCCGCACGCCCGACCAGCGCCTGCGCGTGTTCGTCAGCTCCACCATGAAGGAACTGGCAGCCGAGCGGGCCGCCGTGGCGGAAGCGGTGCGTGCCCTGCGCCTCGCGCCCGTGCTGTTCGAGCTGGGGGCGCGTCCCCATCCGCCCCGCGATCTGTACGTGGCGTATCTGCAACAGAGCGACATCTTCGTCGGCATCTACGGGCGGGAGTACGGCTGGATCGCGCCCGGCATGGACATCTCCGGTATCGAGGACGAGTACCTGCTCGCCCGCGAGAAGCCCCGCCTGCTGTACGTCAAGGCCGTCGAAGGCAGGGACGAGCGCCTGAAAGCTATGCTGGAGCGCATCGCCGCCCAGGGCGACGTGTCCTACAAACGCTTCTCCTCCGCCGAGGAGCTGTCCGAACTGGTGGCGAACGACCTGGCGCTCCTCCTGAGCGAGAGGTTCCAGTCGACGCCCGCCCAGGAGCGGGGACGGGAAGACGAGGAGACGCCCGCCCTGGCAGGGGCGGCGTCGCTGCCCGCCTTCGCCACCCGCCTCATCGGCCGGGAGCGAGAGTTGGGCGAGATCGTGGCCCTGCTGGAGCGGGAGGACGTGCGCCTGCTGACGCTGACGGGTCCTGGCGGCACGGGCAAGACACGCCTGGCGGTGCAGGCGGCGGCGGAAGTGGCTGAGCGCCACCGGTGGACGGTGCACTTCGTCTCCCTGGCGCCCGTGCGGGAACCTTCCCTGGTGGTCCCGACCATCGCCGGGGCGCTCCAGGTGCACGAGAGCGATGCCCGGCCGCTCATGGAGCTACTGCGGCAGCACCTGCGTTCGCGCCGTGCTTTGCTGGTGCTCGACAACTTCGAGCAGGTCATCGAGGCGGGAGTCCACCTGGCGGAGCTGCTACGAGCCGTCCCTCCCCTGAAAGCGCTGGTGACCAGCCGGGAGCCGCTCCAGGTGTACGGCGAGCGGGAGTATCCGGTGTCGCCCCTGCCCGTGCCCGAGGCGGGTGCCGACGAGCGGGCTCTGGCCGATAGCCCGGCCGTGCAGCTCTTTCTGGAGAGGGCCAGCGCCGTCCGCCCCGACCTGCCCCGCACGCACGACACTCTGGTGACGGCCGCCCGCATCTGCGGACGGCTGGACGGCCTGCCCCTGGCCATCGAGCTGGCGGCGGCCTGGGTGCGCTTCCTTCCGCCCGAGACGGTGCTGGAGCGCCTCTCCAACAGGCTGGACCTGCTGACCCGCGGCCCGCGCGACCTGCCCGAACGCCAGAGGACCATGCGGGCAGCCATCGCCTGGAGCTACGACCTGCTAGAGCCCCACGAGCAGGCCCTCCTGCAGCGGCTGTCCGTCTTCGCCGGCAGCTTCACGCTGGAGGCCGCCGAGGCCATCGCCAACCATGAAGGCGAGCTGGAGCTGGACACCCTGGACGGGCTTGCCTCCCTCGCCTCCAAGAACATGCTGCGTGTGGTCGACTCCGGGGACGGCAAGCCCCGCTTCGAGATGCTGGCGCTGGTGCGGGCCTTCGCCGCCGAGAAGCTGTCCGCCTCGGGCCAGATGGCCGACCTGCGCGACCGCCACAGTCGCTTCTACGCGCGCCCCGCTGGTGACGAGGACAGCGCCCTCATCGGCCTGGACGCCGACGCCATGGTGGAGCGCTCCGACCGCATATACGCCGACTGGCGGGAGGCCGTCTCCTGGGGGGTACAGCGGCTCGAGGAGGGGCACCAGCCGCCGCCCGGCCTGGAGACCCTGCTGGTCCATCTCCCCTACTACTGGTACCTGTCGGGCAGGCTCAGCGAGGGGCGAGAGCTGAGCGAGGGAGCGGTGCGGGCGGCGCGAGGGCACGCCGACGGCCGCATTCTGGCCAGCGCCCTGAGCGCGGCGGGTGCCATGGCCCTCTGGCAGGGAGATATCGCCCAGGCCCGACGCTATCACGACGAGGCGGTCTGTATCTGGCGCCGCCAGGGCGACCCCGTGCGCCTCCGGCAGGCCCTGAGGTGGCTCGGGCAGACGCTCATCAACCAGGGCGAGTCCCACATGGCGGGGGACGTGCTGACCGAGGTCCTGGCCCTGCTGGAGTCGGAGTCGCCACCCACCCCTCACCTGGGCATAGCGCTCATGCACCTGGGCGATGCGGCCCTGCAGCAGGGTCAGTACGAGGCGGCCGAGGCGTACTTTCAGCGCGGCCTCGCCAACCAGCGCGAGATGGGATCGCCCTGGGGCGTGGCCTCTCTGCTGAACAGCCTGGGAGAGACGGCCCGCTGCCAGGGAGACTACCAGACAGCCCGCCGATATTACGAGGAAGCTGTGAACATCTTCCGGCGTATGAAGTCCATCGCCGACGTGGCCCGCGGACAGCACAGCCTGGGCTATGTGGCCCTCCGCCAGGGCGACCTTCGGCTGGCCAGAGAGCGCTTCTGCGACGCCCTGGCCGAGTTCCGCCGCCTGGGGCATCCCCGCGGCTTAGCGGAGGCCGTCCAGGGCCTGGCGGGAGTGGCCGCCGCCAGCGGTGCCTGGGAACTAGCCGGGCGGCTCCTGGGCGCTTCGGAGCGGATGCTGGCCGAGGTGCAGGCCCAAGCATGGCCCGCCGACCGTCTGGAGCGCGAGCGTGATGCCCGCTCGGTGGAGCGGGCCCTGGGGCCGGCCGGCCTGGCCGAGGCCATCGCCACCGGCCATCGCCTCAGCAGCGAAGAGGCCATGGACCAGGCCTGCCGCGCCTGAGGACGCAGCCCGGAACTACACACCCCGGCAGACATGAGCGAGGCCAGAGACGAGCGAGTAGTTCTGAGGGGCCTCACCTTCCACTACCGGGACTGGGGAGGGCACGGCCAGCCCCTCGTGCTCCTCCACGGACTGGCATCCACCAGCCACATCTGGGACCTGGTGGCGCCACTCCTCGCCGACCGCTTCCGAGTACTGGCCCTGGACCAGCGTGGCCACGGCGAAAGCGACAAGCCCGAAGACGGCCACGACTTCGACAGCGTATCTGCCGACCTGGACTCGTTCCTCTCTGCCCTGGGCCTGGAAGCGCCGGTGTTGGTGGGCCACTCCTGGGGCGGCAACGTGGCAGTCCACTATGCGGCCCACAAGCCCGAGGTGCCGAAGGCCCTGGTGCTCGTGGACGGGGGCTTCCTAGAGCTGTCGTCGTGGCCGGGGATGACCTGGGAGCGGGTGGAGCGGGAGCTGGCGCCGCCCGACTTCTCCGGGTTCACAGTGGACAGGCTCCTGGCAGAGGCACCGCGGTGGGAGCTGGGCCCCATCTGGGGCCCCGCTGTGGAACGGGCCGTGCTGGCCAACTTCTTCGTGGACGCAGACGGCACCATCCGCCCGCGGCTCCGCCGCGAGCACCACATGCGCATCCTCAGGGCTATCTGGGAGCACAGGCCCTCGGCCCTGTACGAGCGGGTGACGTGCCCGGTCCTGCTCATCGCTGCCGCCCCGCCCTCGCCCCACGCCAGGGACAGTTTTATGCGGGCCAAGCGCCAGGGCGTGGCGGCAGCGGGGAGGCTCTTGTCGCGGTGCCGGGTCGTGTGGATGGAGGAGACCGTGCACGACGTCCCCTTGCACCGGCCCCGCGAGCTGGCCCAGGCCATCGCCGAGTTCGTGTCGGGGGATCTGTCGCCGCCAGGTTAGCGCAGCGGGGGCACGCCCCGTGCGCCGCGGCCGGCGCGAGGGAAGGCGCAGATGGTCCCCTCAGGGGAGCGTGCTGCGGGGGATGGTGCCGGGGGTGGGGCTCGAACCCACACGCCGCTCGCGCGGCAGCGGATTTTAAGTCCGCCGCGTCTGCCCGTTCCGCCACCCCGGCACGTCCCAACAGGCGGGCCCATGCTCTGCTACGCCCGCTCGCCCGCAGCCCCGCCCCTGCTATCGGGCCCGTCCCCGGCCCTACGGCCGATGCCCGACGCGGCGTCAGACACCGCTACTCCCGTATCTTAACACGCCGGCAGCCCGCCGCGCTGGTCGCCAGCCCGTCACCGCGGTCGCCGCTGGCTGGCGCGTCTCAGAGCGCCCCTTCCAGCTCCCATTTGTGGCTGTAAACGACGCCGGCCTCGCGCAGGGCGGCGATGTCCCCCTGCGAGTAGCCCAGGAGGGAGAGCACCTCGTCGGTATGCTCGCCCAGCAGGGGTGCCCTCGATCGCACCGCCGCGGGGGTGGCGGTGAGCTTGATGGGAGTCCCGGCGATGGCCTTCGGCTCCCGGCAGCCCGGGTGCTCCAGCTCCACCACCATCTGCCGGGCATGGACGTGAGGGTCGCGCATGATCTCCTCGGCGTCCTGGACAGGCCCGCAAGGGACCTTGTCGGCCACCGCCGCCACCACCTCGGCCTTGGTGCGGGCGCTGGTCCACTCGCTCACCAGACGCCGCACCTCCTCGCAGCGCTGCACGCGGTCGGCATTGGTGGCGAAGCGGGGGTCCTCGGCCAGCTCTGGTCGGCCCATGGCCAGGCACAGGTCGCGCCACTGGTGGTCGGCCGGGGCGCAGATGGCCACCCAGCCGTCGCTGGTGGGGAAGACCTCGAAGGGGCAGAAGATGTTGTGCCGGTTGCCCTGGGGCCTCGACACCACCCCGGCGTAGCTGTACATGTAGACCACCCGCTCGCAAATGGAGAGGACGCCGTCGTACATGGCCACGTCCAGGAACTGGCCCTGGCCCGTCTCGCGGGCGTGATGGAGCGCTGCCAGCACGCCCACCGCCGCCATCATGCCCGGCACCGTGTCGCCGATGCCCCCGCTAGCCTTGAGGGGCATCTCGGGGCCGGGGCCGGTGGTGCCCATGAGGCCGCCCATTGCCTGGGCCACCACATCGAAGGCTGGCCGGTGCACGTAAGGGCTTTCGCCGGTGCGGGGGTCGCCGAAGCCCCGGATGGCGGCGTAGACCAGGCGCAGGTTCACCTCCCGCAATCGCTCGTAGGCCAGTCCCAGCCGCTCCATCACCCCCGCCCGGAAGTTCTCCACCAGGACGTCGGAGATGGCCACCAGCCGCAGCAGCACCTCCTTGCCCTCTTCCCGCTTCAGGTCCAGGGCGAGCCCCTTCTTGTTGCGGTTGACGCTCTGGAAGTAGCCGCCGAAGGCCCGCAACTGGTCGTCGGGGGCGAAGGGGCCGGCCTGACGGGTGATGTCGCCCCCCGATGGGGGCTCCACCTTGATGACCTCCGCCCCCAGGTCGGCCAGCAGCATGGTGCAGTAGGGCCCGGCCATGCCCGTGCTCAGGTCGACGACGCGGACGCCCGCGAGTGGCCCCATATGCTAGCCCCCTTCGCCCAGCAGGCGGTTGGCAATGACGTGCAGCATGATCTCGCTGGTGCCCTCGAAGATCTTGGTCAGCCTGGCGTCCCGCCAGTAGCGCTGCAGGGGCAGGTCGTAGGTGTAGCCATAGCCGCCGTGGATCTGCAGGCCGGCGCTGGTCACCCGCTCGGCCATCTCGGTGGCGAACCACTTGGCCATGGCTGCCTCCTTGTCGCAGCGGCGGCCGCTGTCGATCTCGCTGGCCACCAGGTACATGAGCTGGCGGGCGGCCTCGATCTCGGCCGCCATCTCGGCCAGCTTGAAGCGGATGGCCTGGAACTGGGCGATGGGCCGGCCGAACTGCACCCGCTGCTGTGCATAGGTCAGGGAGTCCTCAAGGGCGCCGCGGGCCAGGCCAATGGCCCGGGCGGCGGTGTGGGCGCGCCCCACCTCCAGGAAGCGCATGGCCCCGTAGAAGGCCTTGCCCTCCTCCCCCATGAGGGCCGAGGCTGGCACCCGGCAGTCCTCGAAGAAGAGCTGCCAGGTGCGCCAGCCGTAGTAGCCGATGGTGTTGATGGGCGTGCCGCGGACGCCGGGCGGCAGCTTGCCCCGCTCCTTCTCGATCATGAAGGCGCTGAGGCCCAGGTGACGACGGCCCTGCAGCGGGGGCGAGGTGCGGGCGATGAGCAGGATGAAGTCGGCCCCGTCGGCGAAGGTGCACCACATCTTGGTCCCGTTGATGACCCAGTAGTCGCCCTCGCGACGGGCCTGGCAGGAGATGTTGGCCACGTCCGAGCCCGCCTCGGGCTCCGACTGGGCATATGCCCCCAGGAACTTCCCCCGGGCCATGGCGGGAAGGTAACGGCGGCGCTGCTCCTCTGTCCAGTCGAAGCCCAGGCCGTTGCCGCGGGCGATGATGCTGGCCACGCTCATCCAGGCGCGGGCCAGCTCCTCCGTTACCAGGCAGTACTCGAAGCAGCCCAGCCCCAGGCCGCCATACTCCTGGGGGATGAGGATACCGAAGAAGCCCAGGTCGGCCATCTTCTGGCGCAGGGACATGGGGATGTCGCCCCGCTGGTGGTCCAGCTCGTTGGCCGCGGGCAACACCTCTCTCAGGGCGAACTCCCGCGCCACCTGCTGGATCATGCGCCGCTCTTCGGTCATGTAGGACATGGCGGCCATCACCCCCTCGGCCACCCCGAGGCGGTCTCAGCCCTCCGCCCAGCCCCGCAGCTCACGCGGCAGGCGGGAGGAGAGGAACTGTCCGTCCCGCTCCTGCCAGTGGGAACGACGCTTCACCAGGAACGTGCGCTCCCCCACGAACACGGTGCTGCCGTCCTGCTTGCGCCCCGTCACCCGGCAGCGGACGATGCCGGCGTCGGGGCGGTCGGCCTCCCGCACCTCCAGCACCTCCGTCTCGGCATAGAGGGTGTCGCCGTGAAAGACCGGCGCCGGGAAGGAGATTCCCGTGTACTCGAGGTCGGCGATGGCATTCTCGCTCAGGTCCTCGCTGCTCAGGCCGATGCACATGGCCATGGTTACGGCGCCCATCACCAGCCGCTCGGGGAAGGCGCCCTCCAGCATGCGCGCCATGTATTCGCGGTTGAAGTGGGCCTGGGCCGTGTTCAGGGTCATGAGGGTAATGAGGTAGTTGTCCAGCTCGGAGACGGTGCGGCCACGGGCGTGGACGTAGACCTGCCCGGGCTGGAAGTCCTCGAAGTAGTTGCCGCCACCGGTGATGGCCATCGCTGCCTCCTACCGGCCTTCGGCGCCGCGCATGCGGGCCAGGTTGCGGCGCCGGTACTGGACCACCACCTCGCCCCGCTGGTTGAAGCCCACCGTCCGCCACTCGACGATGCCCCAGCCCGGACGGGAGCGGGACTCCCGCCTGCTCACCACTTCCGAGACGGCGTAAACGGTGTCGCCCGGGTAGACGGGAACGCCGAAGCGCAGGTCGTCCACCCCCAGGAAGGGGCCGCCCGCCTCCGACAGGTCTTCCACCGTGAGCCCCAACACGGTGGCGAACACCAGCAGCGGATTCACGGGCACCCCCTGGTAGCCGAGGTAGCGGGCATACTCCTCGTTGAAGTAAAGAGGGTTGTGCTGCTGGGTGAGGGTGCTGAAGGTCAGCGTGTCCTGCAGGGTGAAGGTGCGGCCCCAGTGGTGGAAGAAACGCCTTCCCTCCACGAAGTCCTCGTAATAGTTGCCGCGCCGGACCTCTATCCTCACAGGAGACCTCCCGGGACGGGGGCGGCGCCGAGGGCCGCGGCCCCCGCAGGGCCGTCTGGCCCTTCGACTTCGCGGGCAATGAGCTGGTAGGTGGGGCGGATGCGCTCCATGTGGTCGCGCATGGCGCGGGCTGCTGCCTCGGCGTCGCCGTCTTCCAGCGCCGCCAGAATGCGGCGGTGGTCGGCCAGCACCTGCAGCCAGAACTCCCAGGGCGCCCGGTCGCGCAGATACCGGGACTGGAGGACGGCGAACAGGGGCACGGTCATGGCCCTCAGGATGGGGTTGTCGGCCGCCTCCACCACCGTCAGGTGAAAGCGGAAGTTGCTCTGGTAGACCTCGGGCATAGGCAGACGGGGCTCCTCGGGAAAGAGGCAACCGCGCAGAGCGGCCAGGTGCTCCTCCCTGCGCCGGGTGGCGGCCATGTAGGCCGCTGGCACTTCCAGCACCTCCCTGGCCTCCACCACCTGATCGACCCCCACCAGTCGGTTGCTGGCCAGAATGGAGAGAACGGCCTCCAGTTGGTCGCCGAGGAGCTGGGCGCTGGGCTGCACCACGAAGGCGCCGCCCTTGCTGCCCCTGGTGATGACCACCAGACCCTGAGCGGAAAGGATGCGCAGGGCCTCGCGGACGGTGCTGCGACCCACGCCGAACAGGCCGGCCAGGCGGGTCTCGTCGGGCAAGCGGCTGCCCGGTGCGAATACGCCCCGCAATATGAGGTCCTGGAGCTGTTCCGCCACCTGCTGGTAGGAGGGCCCGACCCGCCTGAGCACCCGCGCTGTCACTCCCTGCGACTGTGCCCGATGATACTGTCGCGACGAGTCGGCTGTCAAGGCATTCCTCTGAGGTTCAGATGAATGCGCTCCCTCTGCCACCGCTCAGGGGTCTCGTCCCAGGGACGATTCCAACGCTCGCCGCACGGCGTCCGGCAGGGGGCAGGGCTGGCCGTTGCCGTCCAGCCACACCTGCACCGAAGAGCCCTCGGCTACCCGCGCGCCGTCGCTGGCGCGGACGGCCTCGAAGGCCAGGGAGAAGCTGCTGTTGCCCACCTGCTTGGTCCAGGCGCGCACCCGCAGCGTCTCCGGATAGCTCACGGGGGCGAGGAAGCGGGCCTCGGTGGCGGCGATGGCGAAGGCGCGCGGGCTCCAGTCTATGCCCAACCGTCGCAGGTGGGCGAGGCGGGCCTGCTCGAAGTACATGAAGAAGACGGCATTGTTCACCACCTGGTCGGCGTCCAGGTCGGTGGAGCGCACGGCCAGCTCGATCTCGGTGACCGGCCCTTCCCCAGCGCCGCTGCACACGGAAGCGACCTCTCCGGCGGCCCCATTCTAGGGTGACCCGGGACGCCACGGCAACGGCGGCCCCGGAGCGTAAAATAGGGACGGGGAAACGAGGATGCCGCGGACAGGCTCGGCCTACCTGCCCTTGCACGACGGTGCGGCGCCGCCCTGGCTCTTCCAGCGCATGGCCCGCCTCTCGCGATACGTGCTCCTCACGCTCTCCGAGGAGTTCGGGCCGCGGGAGGTGCTGCGCCGCCTCTCCGACCCCTTCTGGTTCCAGGCACTGGGCTGCCTCCTGGGCTTCGACTGGCATTCCTCCGGCCTGACCACGGTGGTCTGCGCGGCCCTGAAGGAGGGGCTGCGCGGTGCCGAACGGGACACGGGAGTGCTGGCCGCCGGCGGCAAGGGCCGTACGTCCCGCCGCACCCCGGCCGAGATCGAGGCCCTGGCCGAGCGCTTCTCCTTCCCGCCCGGGCCCCTGGTCTACGCCTCGCGCATGAGCGCCAAGGTGGACTCGGCCGCGCTGCAGGACGGCTACCAGGTCTACCACCATACCATCTTTTTCACTCCGGACGGCCACTGGGCGGTGGTCCAGCAGGGTATGAACGAGGCCACCGGCTACGCTCGCCGCTACCACTGGCTGGGGGACGACGTCGAGGAGTTCGTGTGCGAACCCCACAAGGGCGTGGTCTCCGATGCCGTGGGCAGCGCCCTGAACCTGGTGGCCCGAGAGGCCGCCCCGGCCCGCGACGTGACCGCCCAGCTCGCCCGCCAGGGACCGGAGCGCATCGCCCGCGAGCTCGAGCGGCTCCGCCGGCTGGAGCTGCCCCGTCGGCATCATCTCGGGCCGGAGGACTTCGACCCGCGACGGCTGGAGGCGGGGCTGCTGCGGGCCTACGAGCGCCAGCCACGCGACTTCGAGGAACTGTTGGGCACGGAAGGGGTAGGGCCTAAGACGGTGCGGGCCCTGGCCCTGGTGAGCGAGGTGGTCTACGGGGCCCCGGCTTCCTACCGCGACCCGGCCCGGTACTCCTACGCCCACGGGGGCAAGGACGGGCACCCGTTCCCCGTTGACCGCGACACCTATGACCGCACGGTGGAGGCCCTGAAGCGGGCGGTGGAGAGGGCGCGGCTGGGACAGCGCGAGACGCTGGACGCCCTGCGCCGCCTGTCCCGCGCCCTCCCCCAGGAGTGTTAAGGGGGCGCGGTGCGCGTTCGGGAGCTTCATCCCTGGGACCTGGGCCCCCAGGAGGCCATGCGCCTCCAGGCCGAGCTGAGCCGCAAGGTCGTCCTCAGTGGCGGGCCCGCACAGGTGCGATACGTCGCCGGAGCGGACCTGGCCTTCCTGGGCAGCAGCCGAGTGGGAGGGACGGCACGCGCCGCCGTCGTATTGCTCTCCTGCCCCGAACTGGAGCCGGTGGCCCAGGTGGTGGAGGAGGCCCCCGTCACCTTTCCCTACATCCCCGGTCTCCTGGCCTTCCGCGAGGCTCCCGCCCTGGCCCGCGCCTTCGCCCGCCTGGAGCCGCCGCCCGACCTGGTGCTGGTGGACGGACACGGCCTATCTCATCCCCGCCGCTTCGGCATCGCCTGCCACCTGGGGCTGCTGCTGGAGGTGCCCACCATCGGCTGCGCCAAGTCACGGCTGGTAGGGCAGCACGGCCCCGTGCCCGAGGAGGCGGGCGCCTGGACGGAGCTGCACGACGGCGGCGAGGTCATAGGCCTGGTGGTGCGCACCAAGGCGGGTGCCCAGCCCGTATACGTTTCACCGGGCCACCTGATAGGTCTGGAGGAGGCGGCCCGCTGGACGCTGGCCCTCTGTCGCGGCCACCGCTTGCCCGAGCCCACCCGCCTGGCCGACCTGCTGTCCAAGGGCAGGCTGCCGCCCGCGGCCGGCCAGCAGCCGCGCCTGTTGTAGCCCCCGCCCCTGTTACAATGGTCATGGGAGGTATCGGCGTATGGCAGAGGCAGGACAGCTGGTGCGCGAGCTGAGAGAGAAACTGGACGAAGCCCTCGACCGTCTTTGACATCGCTGGCCTCGAGCGAGAGGCCCAGGAGCTGGAAGCGCGGGCTGCTGCCCCCGGTTTCTGGGACGATCCCCAACAGGCCCAGAGGCTCATGCGCCGCCTGGCCGAGCTCCGCGAACAGGTGGAAACGTGGCGCGGCCTCGACTCCCACCTGCACGAGCTCGCCGAGTTGCTGGCCCTGGCCGAGTCCGATGGCGATACGGACATGGTGGAAGAGGTGCTGCGGGAACTGGAGGTCCTGGCCAGGCGCCTCGACGAGCTGGAGCTGTCCCTGGCCCTTTCGGGGCCCTATGACCGCCGCGACGCCATACTGGCTATCCACGCCGGTGCTGGCGGCACCGACTCCCAGGACTGGGCCGAAATGCTGCTGCGCATGTACCTACGCTGGGCCGAGCGTCGGGGCTACGAGACGCACGTCCTGGACATATCGCCTGGCGAGGAAGCAGGCATCAAGAGCGCCACGGTCGAAATCTCTGGGCCTTACGCCTACGGCTGGCTGAAGGCCGAAAAGGGGGTGCACCGACTGGTCAGGCTGTCGCCCTTCGACGCCGCCCATGCCCGCCACACCTCCTTCGCCATGGTGGAGGTGCTGCCCGAGGTGGAGACCCCCACCGAGATCGACCTGAGGCCCGAAGAACTGCGCATCGACACCTTCCGGGCCAGCGGTCACGGCGGCCAGCACGTCCAGAAGAACGCCACAGCCGTCCGCATAGTCCACCTGCCCACGGGGATCACCGTCTCCTGTCAGAACGAGCGCTCTCTGGCCCGCAACAAAGAGTTCGCCCTGAAGGTGCTCAAGGCGCGGCTGCTGGAGCTGGAGCTGGAAAAGCGGCAGGAGGAGCAGGCGCGCCTCAAGGGCGAGTATGTCCCCGCCGAGTGGGGCCACCAGGTGCGCTCTTACGTCCTCCATCCCTACAAACTGGTGAAGGACCATCGCACGGGCTACGAGACCAGCGACGCCGAAGGGGTGCTGGACGGCGACCTGGAAGACTTCTTGCGCGCCTACCTGCGCACCCAGGTGGGCAGGAAGGCCTCATGAGGGCGTGGGCGGTAGCCCTGTGCCTGGCGGTGGCCGCCATCCTCTCGCTGGCGGCCCTTTCCCCGGCGGCGGCCCAGCCAGCGGTTCAGGTAGGCACGCAGACGGTGGAGAACGCCTTTCCCCGCGGCCTGCGCTTCCATCTCACCGCCACCAGCGAAGTGCCGGTGCAGCGCGTTCTCCTGCACTACCGCCTCCTCCCCAAAGGCGTGGCAGCGGCCGCTGGCGTACAGGTAGAGCCGGGCACGCAGGTCGACGCCACTTACGAGCTGGGCTGGCCCCAGACCTATCTGGCCCCGGGCACGGCGGTCGAATACCGCTGGGAGCTGCGCGATGCCCAAGGGGGCTCATTCTTCACTCCCGCGCAGACAGCCACGTACAGCGACCCGCGGTTCCCGTTCCGGACGCTGGAGGAGGGGGGCGTGACCCTCTACTGGTACGCGGGCAGCGAGCAGCAGGCTCGCCGCCTGCTGCAGGCCGCCGCCGATGCCCTGGCCCGCGCCGAGGCCCTGCTCCGGGCGGACGTGGACTTTCCGGTGAAGGTGTGGGTCTATGCCGATCCCGACGACATGCGGCCCGCGCTGGTGCCGCGCAGCGAGGCCTTCGACCGGGCAGTAATCACCGCTGGCGAGAAGGTCTCCGACGATACGGTGCTGATGGCCGGCATGGGGGCCGTGGACACGCTGCGCCACGAACTGACCCACATCGTCACGGCGGTGGCAGGGCGGGGCCCCTTCGGCGACCTCCCCGCCTGGCTGGACGAGGGCACGGCCGTGTACTTCCAGGAGAGCCAGGGGGCCTTCCGTCTCGCCTTCCAGGAGGCGGTGCGGCGGGACGCCCTCCTGCCCCTCACGGCCATCGGGTCCTATCCCGGCGACCCCTCCAAGGTGAACCTGTTCTATGGGCAGTCCTGGGCCCTGGTCTCCTACCTGATCGATACCTATGGCGAGGAGAGATTCGCGCAGCTTTTCGCCACCTTCAAGCGGGGGGCCACCATCGATGGCGCCTTGCGGGCCGTCTACGGCCTGGGGCTCTACGACCTGGAGGACCAGTGGCGTCAGAGCCTCGGATTGGGACCGGTGCCACGCCCCGGCACTGGCCCCCGGGCAGGGGCCACGCCGCTACCGCCTTCGGCAACGCCCCTGCCTGTCGGCGACCGTGGGCCCAACCCGCTTCCCTGGGCCGCGGTCGGGGGCGCCGTCGTCGTAGGGGCGGCTGCAGCCTTGCTCGTTTACCGTCGCCTGGTCAGGGGATGATCAGGCCGCCGTGGGTGCGCCACTCGGGCGGCGGCCCCTCCTCCGGCGGCGGTTCGGCCGGCGTCGTCTCGCCGGCGGGGGCTGTCTCCACCAGGGCGACGCCGGTGGCCCTGGCCACCTGCTCCAGCAGAGCGTCCACGGCTATGGCGCCGGGGATGGCCACGCGGTCGTTGATGATGGTGTAGGGCACGGCCCGGATGTTGTACTTGCGGGCCAGGTCCGGGAACTCGGACACCTCGATGGCCTCGGCTGTCACCGCCTTGGGATTGGCCATGGCCAGCGCGTAGGCGGCCCTCACCATCTGGGGGCAATAGGGGCAGGTGGGGGTAACGAATACCCGCACCACTGCCTGCTCCTGCAGACGCCTGGCCTTGCGGGCCACCGGCTCTGGCAGCGGCACCTCCTGACGGGAGAGGTACACGATGGTCTCCACGAACTCGGGGAACTCGTGGCCGCTGGGCAGGCCGTAGAACTTCAGGCGGGCGCCGTCCCTGCCCCGCAGCACGATGGCCGGCACCCTCTCGATGCCGAACTGCCGCACCGCCTCGGGGTCGTCGTCGAAGACATGGACGCGCAGGCTGATCTTGTCGGTAAGGCCGGCCAGCTCCTGCAACATCTCCTGGGTCGGGCGGCAGTAGCGGCAGGGCTCCTTGCCGGGCAGGTATATGGGCAGGTCCTTCTGGGTAAAGAAATCGATCTTCACCTGGTCCAGCAGCTCGACGGCGAACCGCTGGCGCAAGAGCTCCTGGTCCCTGAGCGGGATCACCCTATCTCCCCTCCTGGCGGGTGCGTCGATGGGCCAAAAAGAGCCTGTGGGCAGCCGTCGCCGCAGCGGCTACGGCCAGTACCCACAGGACCGGCACCACTTGGTCAATTATAAGGCCTAGCCCCAAGATGAACACGCGCTCCGGTCGGGCCAGCAGCCCCTCCCGCAGGGGGACGCCCACGATCTCGGCCCTGGCCCGCACATAGCTGACCAGGAAGGAGGCGACCACGGCCACGAAGGCGAGGAGGGCGCCTTCCTCTTCCCCCTGCTGCAGGAAATGGTGCAGCAGCCCGCCCAGCACCGCCGCCTCGGATACCCTGTCCAGCACGGCGTCCAAGACCGAGCCGAAGCGGCTTTGACGCCCCGTGGCCCTGGCCAGGGGGCCGTCTACCGCGTCTAAGGCGCTGAACGCCCAGGCAGCCAGACCGGCGCCGAGAAGCTCGCCGCGGGCCGCCAGGACTCCCGCCAGCACGTTGCCTGCCGCGCCCAGCAGGCTCACGTGGTCGGGGCGCACCCCGATGCGGTCCAGAAACAGAAGGGCTGGCGAGAGGAAGCGCTCCAGGGCGGCCCGGGGCAACAGGTAAGACATCAGCCTCGGCCTGGGGAGCGGCCCGCCAGCACCTGGTGGTAGCACTCCAGGATCTCGGCCGCCACTCGCTCCCAGGCATAGCGGCGGACGGTGGTCAGGCCGCGCTGGGCCATGGCCTCCCGCAGGGAGCGGTCGCACAACAATCGGTAGAGGGCCCGGGCCAGGGCCTCGCCGTCGCCCGGCGGCACCAGGAGCCCCTCCTGGCCATCGGTGATGACCTCACGGAACCCCTCGATGCTGGAGGCCACCACCGGCACGCCGCTGGCCATGGCCTCCAGCAGGATGAGGCCCTGGCTTTCGGCGCCGGTGTTGGGCGCGCAGAACACATGGGCCGAGCGGTAGTAGCGCGGCAGCTCGGCATCGGGCACGTAGCCGGCGAAGACGACGTCTGTCAGCCCGGCCCGCTCCACGAAGCGCTGGCAGGGGGCAAGCATACCGCCATCGCCTCCGGCCACGATCAGGCGCAGGTCCGGCAGCTCCTGCTTGAGCAGGGCGAACGCCTGCAGCAGATGGGGCAGGCCCTTGCGCCGTTCCAGCCGGCCCACGAAGAGCACGTTCAGCTTCCCGTCGTCGAACTGGGGCAGGGGCTCTACCTCGGGGCAGAAGCGGCCCACGTCCACCCCGTTGGGTATGATGCGGTAACGCCCGGCAAAGTACTTGCTGATGAGCCGCAGCGCCGTCCGCGATACCACGATGCGCCCATGGATGCGTCCCCAGTACGGCCTGATCAGGTGCCGCGCGTAGGCATAAAGGCGGCTGCCGCCCTCCCGAGCGGCGTGGAAGGTGACCACGATAGGGCCATCATAGAGACGCAGGAACTGCACGGGCAGCAGGGGCATGAACGGCTCGTGCAGGTGCACCAGGTCGAACCGCTCCCGCTCCAGCAACCGCCGCACCTTACCGGCCAGGGTGAAGGAGAGGCTGATGTGGGCCACCGAGCCGCTGGCGGGAAGGCCCACCGTGTACTTGCCGATGACCTCCAGGTTGTCGAGTGGGTGGGCCCAGAAACGGGAGCTGGGCGCCACAATGCGTACCTGATGGCCGTGGCGCGAGAACTCCTTGGCCAGGTGGGACACGTGGCTGTTGACTCCCCCCGGCACTGCCCAGTCGTAGGGAGAGACTAGGGCGATCCTCATGACGGCCGCAAGAAGGGAAAGATGCGCTGCACGAAGCTCATGGCCGTGGGCCCCAGCCCCAGGGTGCGCGGCGTGACCGTGAGCCCCCGCCACTGCTGCACCAGCACCGGCCACAGCCCGAGTTCCCAAAGACGCGGGTGCCGGCCGCAGACAGCCTCGGTGGTGCGCTCCAGGATAGCCCGGCGCAAGTCGTCGGCGGTGCGCCCCGGGAAGAGGGTGTAGCCGCTGCCGATGGCCTTGAGGAAGTGGGCATCGGAGCCGCCCACCCGGGCCAGGCAGAAGCGCCGGGCCAGTTCGTGCACAGTGCGGTGCCGCCCAGCCATCAGAGGCAGCGAGCGGGAAAAGCCGTTGGCCAGCTCCAGGGCATCGGCGTGGGCCAGGGGCTCCGGCCACGTCATGAGGCGCTCGATGTCCCGCCGGTTCAGGCTGCGGGTGACCACGCTCAGGGGATGGGCGATGATGGCGATGCCGCCCTGGCGGTGGATGGCCTCCACCACCTCCGCTGCCGGGCGCAGGCTGGGCAGGGGCTCCTCCACGAACAGGGCCAGGATGTGCCCTTCGATGGCGGTGACCTCCATGCCGGTGACCACCTGAAAGCGGTAGCGGCCCCTGGCCCAGGCCTCGCGCACCGCCCAGGCGCCCTCGAAGCTATCGTGGTCGGTGATGGCGATGACGTCCAGGTCGGTATGCTCCTGGACGTAGTCCAGCACCTCCCGGGGGGAGGCCATGCCATCGCTGAGACAGGTATGGACGTGCAGATCGGCCTTGCCCATCTGCTCCGGACTCACCGCCGTCCCTCCCCGGGCTGCGAGTCCCATATGGCCTCCATGACGATCCACTGTCCCGGATCGCGGCGGAGGTGTCGTTCGAAGCAGTGCAGGAAGCGCAGGGTGTTAAGGCGTACGTCCTCCTCCACGCTGCCTGTGCGCTCCAGGTCGAGGGGCGGCTCCACCACGACCTCTATCCTGCCGTCGCGCCGGTAGCTGAAAACGGGGACCAGCACAGCACCGGTGCGCATGGCCAGCTCCACCGGGCCAGTAGGTATGTAGGTCTCCTGGCCCAGGAAGGGCAAGAGGGCTCGCGGCCCCTCCACATCTCGGTCGCCCATGAGGGCCACCAGCCCGCCGCGCTTCAGGTAGCGGATGGCAGCCTTGACGCTGCCCACGCTCACGGGCAGGAAGGTGTGGCCCTGGCTGGAGCGGAGCCTGTCCACCAGCCGGGAAAGGCGCGGCGGCGAGAGCGGCTCGGTGAGGCACAGGGCCTTGACCCCCAGTGGTATGAGGCCCTGTATGGCCAGCTCGGGGCTGCCGAAGTGACAACTGACGACGATGACCCCCCGCCCCTCGCCCAGGGCAGGTGCGATGTACTCGTCGAATCCCCAGTAGTGCAGCCGCCGCTCGTAGAACTCGCGCACGTCCAGCCGGGGTATGGTGATGAGGTCGGCGTAGTAGCGGGCCACGTTGCGGAACACCTTGCGTGCCGCCCGGCGCACCTCGCCGCGGCTGGCGGCAGGCCCCAGCACGTGGCGCATGTTGTCGATGACGCGGCGGCGCAGGCGGGGCGCCAGCAGAAAGAGCAACTCGCCGGCCAGGTCGCAGATGCGGTACAGAACCGCCAAGGGCAGGCGGCCCAGGGTGTGCAGCGCGATCAGCAGAGCGAAGTACTTCCACATGGGCACTGCCTGCCCCGCCACGCCGGCGCCGGGCCAGCGCTTAGCTGGGGCGCTGGCCGTCGGTGCCGGCGATGAACTCCTCGGTCAGGCGCCTGGCCTCCTCGTCGGTGAACTGTCGCGGCGGCGACTTCATGAAGTAGGCACTGGGGCCCACCAGGGCGCCAGCGATCCCCCGGTCCAGCGCCAGCTTGGCGCAGCGTATAGCGTCGATGACCACGCCGGCCGAGTTGGGGCTGTCCCAAACCTCCAGCTTGCATTCCACGTTCAGGGGCACGCCGCCGAAGCCCGTCCCCTCGATGCGGATGTAGCACCACTTGCGATCCAGCAGCCAGGGCACGTAGTCCGAGGGGCCGATGTGCACGTTGGCCTCGGGCAGCTCGTAGCCGAGCTGGGAGGTTACGGCCGTGGTCTTGGAGATCTTCTTGGTCATCAGGCGCTCGCGCTCGAGCATGTTCAGGAAGTCGGTGTTGCCGCCGAAGTTGAGCTGATAGGTGCGCTCTACCTTTACCCCCCGCTCCACGAAGAGACGGGTCAGCACCCGGTGCAGGATGGTGGCGCCCACCTGGGACTTGATGTCGTCGCCGATGACGGGCAGGCCGGCCTCCTCGAAGCGCTGCTGCCAGTACCGCTCGCGGGCGATGAAGACGGGTATGCAGTTGATGAAGGCGCAGCCGGCCTGGAGCACCTGCTCCACGTACCACTTGGTGGCCTCCTCGCTGCCCACGGGCAGGTAATTGACCACTACATGCGTCTGGGTCTCGCGCAGGATGCGGACGATGTTCGACGTGGGGCCGCTGGCCTTGGTGATGACGCCGGTCAGGTACTTGCCGATGCTGTCGTGGGTCATGCCCCGCTCCACCCTCACGCCCAGGTGGGGCACATCGCAGAACTTATAGGTATTGTTGGGCGGCACGAATATGGCCTCGGACAGGTCCTTGCCCACCTTGTTGGCGTCGATATCGAACGCGGCCACGAACTCGATGTCGCCCACGTGGTAGCCGCCCAGGTTGACGTGCATGAGGCCCGGGACTTCCTGGGCCTCATCGGCGTTGCGGTAATAGTAGACGCCCTGGACGAGAGACGAAGCGCAGTTGCCCACGCCGATGATGGCCACATTGATCTTGCCCATACGCTCCACACCTCCTCTTGCCGGCCTTGGGCGGCCGGCCGCCTGAATTTTAGCCCTGGACGAGCCTTGCGAACAAGCGAACGGGCCGTAAGGGGCCTGAGAGCGCGATAGAACCGCCAGGATGCTGGAGCGGGCGGCGGGAATCGAACCCGCGTAGCCGGCTTGGAAGGCCGGTGCTCTGCCACTGAGCTACGCCCGCCCGCCACCACCCTCTAGTATAGCGTGGGGCGGGGAGGACTACTCCAGTAAATAGCCGTGGCGATGGAGGGTGCGAACGTGGACTTCGCCGGCGCTGGCCTGCCGCAGCTTGATGCGTAGGTTGCGCATGTGGGCGCGCACGGTGCCGGCCGGCCCCTCACCAGCCGGGAAGCCCCATACCTGCTCCAGCAACTCTGCCACGGGCACCACCCGGCCGCGCCGACGGGCCAGGTACTCCAGCAGATGGGCCTCGGTGGCAGTGAGGGCGACCACGCCGCCCACCCCCCGCAGCTCCCGAGAGGGGCGGTGCAGGTGGGCAGGGCCGATCTGCACGAAATCGCCCTCGGCCCGTTGCAGCAGGCGGGCCACCGCCTGAGCTACCTCGTGACCGGCGCAGGGGCGCACCAGCACTTCGTCCAGTCCCGGCCGCCGGGGAAGGGCCCCCGCCGTCCAGCGCTCGTCCAGGGTGGCGAGGAAGAGGACAGGCACAGCCGGCTCCTGTCCGGCTACCAGCAGGGCGAGCTCCCGCACGCCCCTCAGGCCCAGGTCGGTAGAGAGGACCAGGGCCTCGGCCCTCAGTGAGTGGAGGGAGCGCCGCGCCGACTCCAGGTCGGCGGCCAGTACTGCCTCGTGCCGGCGCGCATACAGGGCCGCGGCCACCGCCTCGCGCGTAGCGGCGTCCCGGGCCGCCACCAGCACCGTCACCATCAGCGTAGCGACTCCAGCTCGAATACGTGCGTGCCGTTGTCGTATCGCACCACCGGGCGCTGGGGTGTGTCGGCTATCCAAACGGTCTGGTGCTGGCCACCGCTGCGGGCCTCTACTCGCCAGGCCTCGAACGCGCCGGCAGGGACCACCACCGGCTCCTTGGTGATGACTTCCAATACCATAAGGGAATGTCCAGGTTTGCGCAACAGGCATGTCCCGATGTCGTTGTACGCCCCCCGATAGGAGCGCTCCAGCGGCGCCGCCCGCCACAGGAACAGATCGGCCCAGGACTCGTAGGCGTGGCCCGGCAGCGACAGCTCATCCGTGCGCGACTCCCCTTCCGATTCCTGCCGCACCACTACCCTGTCGCCCTGGTACTGGGCGTGGCAGCGCCTCTCTCCTTCCCCTTCGCGGGCGATGGTGCGCTCGATCTCGCGAGGCTTCAGGGTGGCCGCGTCCACCACCACGCGTATAGTGTCGGTCAGGGGCTGCTGGGTTGAGCGGAAGGCCTGGACGAGGACGTAGGCATCGCCCTGACGCTCGACCGTGAAGACGGCCGTGCCGCTGAGCTGGTCGCCGCGCCGGATGCGATACTGGGCCTCCTCCCGCGCGCCCCATGGTACCTGTACAGGAACGTCGGCAGGGGGCACCTGGGGCTGGGCCTCGCTCTGGCCGGCGCAGGCGGCCAGCGCCAGGAGCAACGCGGGCGCAGTCCACCCCAGAAGTCGTCTCGATAGCATGGGCATCCTCGCTCAGGCGTGGGCGGCCAGGACCCGCCGCAGGCGCTCCACCGCCTCCTCTACCTGGGGCCGACCGATGTGGCGGTGGGTGACCATGCGCACCCTGCGCCCTTCCGTCAGGCAGAGGACTCCTGCCTGGGAGCACCGGCGCACCAGGTCGGCTGCGTCCCAGCCGTCTACCGTGAAATAGACGATGTTGGTCTGCGGCGGGGGCGAGAGGCGCACTCCTGGCAGGGTGGCCAGCCCCTCGGCCAGCAGGCGAGCGTTCTCGTGGTCCTCGGCCAGCCGCTCCACCATAGCGTCCAGGGCCACCAGGCCACAGGCGGCGATGATGCCCGCCTGCCTCATGCCGCCGCCGACCATCTTGCGGAAGTGGCGGGCACGGTCGATGAACTCGCGGCTGCCGCACAGCACGGAGCCGATAGGGCAGGAGAGCCCCTTGCTGAGGCTGAAGCACACCGAATCGGCCGGCCGGGCGAGCCGCTCGGCAGGCACCCCCAGGGCGACGGCGGCATTGAAGATGCGGGCGCCATCCAGGTGCACGGGCACTCTGTGGCGGTGGGCCACCGCAGCCGCCGCGGCCGTATCCTGCTCGGTGAGCACTGTGCCGCCGCAACGGTTATGGGTGTTCTCGAGGCAAACCAGGCCGGTGGGCGGATGGTATGGGCTCCGGGGGCGGATGGCGGCTGCCAGCGCGGCCGGGTCGAGGCGGCCCTGTTCGTCGTTGGGGATGGTGCGCAGTCCCAGGCCACCCATGGCGAAGGCTCCGCCTACCTCGTGATGGAGGATGTGGGCCTCGGAGCTGACGATAACCTCGTCCCCGCGCTGGCAGTGGGCCAGCATGGCCACCAGGTTGCTCATGGTGCCCGAGGCGGTAAGGAGGCCAGCCTCCTTGCCCAGCAGACGCGCCGCTTTCTCCTCCAGCCGGCGGACGGTGGGGTCGTCTCCCAGCACGTCGTCCCCCAGCTCCGCGCAAGCCATGGCCTCGTACATGGCTGGGGTGGGCCGGGTAACGGTATCGCTGCGCAGGTCGATGGTGTCCACGGGGACTAGCGGGGCCGCTCCCAGAGGGAGTGATACGACTCGCCGCCGCGGATGGCGGCCACCAGTTCTTGCCGCTCCTCTTCTAACAGGCGGTGGTAGGCCTCTTCCATCCGTTGGGCCATCTCGGGTCCGCCCAGGGAGACGAGGCGCTCCACCATGCGCTGCCAGATGGGGGACGCATACAGCGTCGCCACGTTGGTGCGCGGCCACATGAAGGCCACTATGCGGTCAGGCAAAGGAAAGCGGGGGCGCATGCGCTTGAGGCTCTTGTAGCGCTCTTCCAATGATTCGGCCCTGGGCACCACCGCCACCATGGGGCCCTCGGTGGGGCTGGTGCGGAAGTCGATGAGCAGGCGCTTGGAAAGGATGGCGAAGCGCACCACCAGCACTTCGGCCATGTCGATGGCCTTGAGGGCCTCCTCGATGTCGATGCCGTAGTCGTCCACGCTCTCGCCCTGGCCTTCCCAGGGCCATTGTCCCACAGGCGCGAGTAGGCGTAAAGGCGACGGTCAGGAGTAGCGCTCTTCCTTCCAGGGGTCGCCCCGGATATGATAGCCGTACGTCTCCCAGAAGCCGGGCCGGTCTTCGGGCAGGAACTCCAGGCCCCGCACCCACTTGGCGCTCTTCCAGAAGTACAGGTGAGGCACCACCAGGCGCAGGGGCCAGCCGTGCTCGGGGGTCAAGTCCTGCCCGTTGTGACGGTAGGCCAGGAGCACATCGTCACGCAGCAAGTCGTCCAGCAACACATTGGTGGTGTAACCGCCGTAGCAGTGCACCATGACCGACTTGGCGGCGGGACGGAGGCGCACATGCTTCAGCAACTCCTTGACCAGGACACCCTCCCACTCGTTGTCCATCTTGCTCCAGCCGGTCACGCAGTGCACATCTGAGCGGACGGTGACCCGGGGCAGGGCCAGGAACTCCTGCCAGGTGAACTCCTTCTCCTCCTCCACTTCGCCGAAGAGGCGCAGGCGCCACTTCTCCAGGTCTATGCGGGGCGTCGCGCCGTAGGTGAGCACGGGCCAGTCGTCCACCACCTTCTGGTTGGGCGGCAGACGGTCGCCGTAGAGCTCACGGTCGCGCTGGCGGCGACGGTAGATGTCGAACAGCGACATAGCCCTCTGCTCCCCTCCGCGATTGGGGAAAGTTTCACAACCCTCGTATGCTCAGGATATCAGGGAGTGGCGCTGGCGGTCAAAAGGCAGCTATCATCGGGGCAGGGGTGAGGGGACTGAAGCGTCGGGAGTTGCCCTTCCTGGCGGCGGCGGCGACCGTGCTGGGCCTGGACCAGCTCACCAAGGCGGTGGTCAGCCGCACCATGGAAGTGGGCCAGTACTTCCCCAGCGATGACTGGCCTCTGCGCCTGCACTACGTCACCAATACCGGCGCCGCCTTCGGCATACTGCAGGACCAGACGGCGTTCCTCATCGTCACCTCCATCATCGGCATCGCCGCCATCGTCTACTACTGGCTCAGCCAGCGCCAGCCCTGGCCCACGGCCCTGGCCCTGGGGATGATGCTGGGAGGCGCCGCCGGCAACCTGCTGGACAGGGTGCGGTTGGGCCACGTGGTGGACTTCCTCTCCTTCCCCCACTACCCTTCCTTCAACGTAGCCGACTCGTCCATCGTGGTGGCCTTCGTGGTGCTCATCGGTTACCACCTGCTGTGGGAGGAGAAGGAGCGCCAGAAGGTCCCGGAAGGGGTGGGCCGTGAGGACCCTGGAGCTGACGGCTGACCAGGGCGGCGAGCGGCTGGACGTCTTCCTCGCCCGACGGGTGGAAGGCATCTCTCGCAGCCAGGCCCAGCGCCTCATCGAGCGAGGGCTGGTGACCGTGGAGGGGGTGCCGGCCAGGGCATCGCGCATCGTACGTCCGGGCGAGGCGGTGGCGGTGCATCTGCCAGATCCCGAGCCTGTATCGGTGGAGCCCGAGCCCCTGCCCCTGACTGTCCTCTATCAGGACGAAGAGGTCATCGTGGTGGACAAGCCGGCGGGGATGCCGGTGCACCCGGGCCCTGGGCACCCTCGCGGCACCCTGGTGAACGCTCTCCTGGCCCGCTTCCCTGAGCTGCGGCAGGTGGGAGAGGCCTTCCGCCCGGGCATCGTGCACCGGCTAGACAAGGACACCTCCGGCCTCATGGTGGTGGCCAAGACGCCCCGCGCGCACCGGCACCTGGTGGAGCAGTTGAAGGAGCGCCAGGTGCGCAAGACCTACCTGGCCCTGGTGTACGGCGTTCCCGACCCGGAGCGCGGGGTCATCGAGGCCCCTATCGGCCGCCACCCTCGTCACCGCAAGCGCATGGCAGTGGTGGACGAGGGCCGCCAGGCTGTGACCCGCTACCGAGTGGTGGAGGCCATCGGCGGCTACGCCTTGCTGGAGGTGGAGCCCGTTACCGGCCGCACCCACCAGATACGGGTGCATATGGCCGCCATCGGTCATCCGCTGGTGGGGGATGCGGTCTACGGGCGGCGCTCGCCGTTGCTGCCCCGGCAGTTCCTGCACGCGCACCGCCTGGCCTTCGTACTGCCGGGACGGGAGCGGGCCGTGGAGTTCGAGTCGCCCCTGCCGGCTGACCTTCGGCAGGCCCTGGAGGCGGTACGCCGCGGCGAGCGGGCCTAAAGCCCGGGCGCCTTGCCCATGCCGATGGGGCGGATGCCTGTGGCGTACAGATACAGCCTGTCCCAGTGGTGGGAGGTGGGGAAGTTGCGCCCGGGCGGGAAGTAGGCCACCAACACCTTCTTGCCCTCGGCCTCTAGCTGTCGCACGGCCTTGAGCAAGGCGGGGGCGTAGCCGCGCAGGGGGAAAGTCTTGTAAAAGAAGTACTCTTCGCCGTCCAGGACGAGCTTCACCGCAGGCTGGCGGCGGTGGAACTCCACATAGGGCAGTTCGCGCCCGTCCACCTCCAGCACTTCTATGCGGTCCTCGGGCACCGCGATCTCGCTGACCATCGTGGCCCCCAAGCACGAAGATACAAGCACTACGGCCCACCGGGCAAGGCGCCCACACCCTAAGGGCGCCCCCTGCTAGAATGGGTTTCGACATGAGCGTGCGGGTGCGTTTTCCGCCCTCGCCCACGGGCGAACCTCATGTGGGCAACCTGCGCACCGCCCTGTTCAACTGGCTCTTCGCCCGCCACCACGGCGGCGCCTTCGTCCTGCGCATCGAGGACACCGACCGCGAGCGGCTGGTGCCGGGGGCGGTGGAGGCCATCATGGACGCCCTCCTCTGGCTGGGCCTGGAGTGGGACGAGGGCCCCGATCCTCGCGACCCCTCGCGGGACGTAGGGCCTTACGGCCCCTATGTGCAGTCGCGCCGGCTGGAGCTGTACCAGCAGGAGGCACGCCGCCTGGTGGAGGCCGGCCATGCCTACTACTGCTACTGCTCGCCCGAGCGGCTGGAGCAGGTGCGACGGGAGCAGATGGCCCGCCGGGAGCCACCCCGGTACGACCGCCGCTGCCGCGACCTCTCCGAGGGCGAGCGGCGCGAGATGGAGGCCCAGGGCGTAACGCCGGTGGTGCGCTTCCGCACGCCCCTTTCGGGCGAGACCAGCTTCCACGACCTCATCCGCGGCGAGATCGTCGTGCGCAACGACACCCTGGACGACTTCGTGCTGCTCAAGTCCGACGGCTACCCGGTCTACCACCTGGCCAGCGTGGTGGACGACCACCACATGCGCATCACTCACGTTCTGAGAGGCGAGGAGTGGATACCATCCACTCCCCGGCACGTGCTGCTGTACGATGCCTTCGGCTGGGAGCCGCCCCAGTTCGCCCACCTGCCCATGATCCTCGGCCCCGACCGGTCGAAGCTCTCCAAGCGCCACGGCGACATGTCGGTGAGGGAGCTGCGCGAGCGGGGCTACCTGCCCGAGGCGCTGTTCAACTTCCTGGGCCTGCTGGGCTGGTCCCTGGATGACCACACCGAGATCATCGACCGCGAGACCTTCATACGCCACTTCGACCTGGACCGCGTCTCGCCCAGTCCGGCCATCTTCAACCAGGAGAAGCTGGACTGGATGAACGGGGTCTACATCCGCTCCCTGCCGCCGGAAGAGCTGGCAACGCGCCTGCTCCCGTACCTGGAACGGAGCTTCGGGCGGGTAGACCGGGGGCTGGTGGCGCGCGCCGTGCCCCTCCTGCAAGAGCGCATCCGCACCCTGGCCGAGGCGGCCGATATGGCGGGCTTCCTGTTCGCGGAGCGGGTGGAGCCTTCCCTGGGCGACCTGTTGGGCAAGAAGTTCACGGGAACGCCCGGGGAGGCCGGGCGAGCGCTATTGGCGGCCCTGGAGAGGCTGCAAGGGCTGGAGGAGTGGACAGCCCAAGCGCTGGAAGGGGCCTTGCGGCCCCTGGCCGCCGAACTGGGCCTGAAGACGGGCGACCTGTTCATGCTCTTGCGGGTGGCTGTAACCGGGCGGACCGTGTCGCCGCCTCTCTTCCAGAGCATGGAACTGCTGGGGAGGGAACGGACGCTGGGCCGGCTGGAGGCCGCGCTGGGCCGCCTGCGGGCGGAAACGGGATAAAATAGTTCCGAGACAGGTGACGGGAGGAGGCAGGGGGTCGTGACTAGGCAGTTCCACGAGCACCAGCACGATGAGATGGTCCACAGCCACGAGCATGTGCATATCGTCCACCACGTGAAGGGCGGGGTCGGCGGCGAGGTGGAGCACCTGGTGGCTGTGCACACCCACGAGCACAACCACCCGGCGGTGTCCCATGCCCACGCCCCGCACGAGAACCCTCAGCGGGAGCACGAGCACGAGGGGCACATACACGACCACGCCCACCCGTCGGCCAGCTAGCGAGGGCAGCCTGCGAGTCCCTTGACCGCCCCTCGGAGCCTACCTAGACTGGGACTTGATGCCGGGGTAGCTCAGCGGTAGAGCACGCGGCTGAAAACCGCGGTGTCGGCGGTTCGACTCCGCCCCCCGGCACCACCCTACCGGTGTCACCCCAGCGGCAGGCGCTGGCCTACCACTCCCCTGGAGTCGTTCACCGAGCGCGCGGACAGCGTGTCAGCGGCCCTGCCGAGGGCTGCAGCCGCCCTGGCCTAGGCCTTGCGCAGGGACTTTATGGCCTCGTCCAGCACGTGCCAGGCGAGGGTGGCGCACTTGACCCGCACCGGGAACTTGCGCACCCCCGAGAGGGCCTCCAGGTCGCCCAGCTCCGCCGGGTCCACCGTCTCGTCGCCGGTCATCAGGCGGTGGAAGCGGTCGTACAGGGCCTCCGCTTCGTCCAGGCTGAGGCCCCGCACGGCTTCGGTCAGCATGGAGGCCGAGGCCTGGGATATGGAGCAGCCCTGCCCCTGGAAGCGGGCCTCCTTGATGACACCGTCCTCCACCAGCAGGTCCAGATAGACCTCGTCGCCGCACAGGGGGTTCTGGCCGTCGCGGCTGACGGTGGGCGAGGGCAAGCGGCCGCGGTTGCGGGGGCTGCGGTAGTACTCCAGTATGATGTCGCGGTAGAGGTCGTCCAGGGACTGCTCCTGGCGCCTCAGCTCTTCTCTGTCCAGCATAGCTATCAACCCCAGTGTGGCACGGGCCGGCAGGGCTGGCAAGTTCAGCGGTCGCGGAAGTAGGCCCGGGCGGCGGCCAGCGCCTCGGCCAAGGCGTCCACCTCTTCGCGGGTGTTGTAGATGTAGAAGCTGGCGCGGGCAGTACCCCACACCCCCAGGCGGCGCATGAGGGGCTGGTTGCAGTGGTGGCCGGTGCGTATAGCTATGCCGTAACGGTCGAGGATGGTGCCCAGGTCGTGGGGGTGGATGTCGGGGAAGTTGAACGAGACCACTCCCCCTCGCCGCTGTCCGTCAGGGGGGCCGTAGATAACCAGCTCCTCGAACTGGCGCAGGCGCGAAAGGGCGTAGTCCGTCAGCTCCACTTCGTGGGCGCGCACGCGCTCCATACCCAGGGCCTGCAGATAGTCGATGGCAGCGCCGAAGGCCACCACGTCGGCGATGTTGGGGGTGCCGGCCTCGAACTTCCAGGGGACCTCGTTCCAGGTGGTGTCCTCCAGGGTGACCATGCTGATCATCTCGCCGCCAGAGAGGAAGGGCTCCATCTCCTCCAGCAGCTCGCGGCGGGCGTACAGCACGCCCACACCCGTGGGCCCCAGCATCTTGTGGGCGGAGAAGGCCAGGAAGTCGCAGCCCAGTTCGGCCACATCCACCGGCAAGTGGGGCACGCTCTGGGCCCCGTCTACCAGGGTGGTGATGCCCCGGCGCCGGGCCTCCGCCACCAGCTCCCGAACAGGGTGGATGGTGCCCACCCCGTTGGAGACGTGGCCGATGGCCAGCAGCCGCGTGCGTTCGCCCAGGTAGCGCTCGGGCCAGCCGTCCAGGTCGAGGGTCAGCTCCGGGGTGACACCTATCCAGCGCAGGCGAGCGCCCTTCTCTTTGGCCAGCCTCTGCCAGGGCACCAGGTTGGAGTGGTGCTCCATCTCGCTGAGTACGATCTCGTCCCCTTCCCGCACGTTGGCCCTTCCCCACGTGTAGGCCACCAGGTTTATGGCCTCGGTGGCGTTGCGCGTGAAGACGATGCATTCGGGACCGGGGGCGCCGATGAAGCGGGCCACCTTCTCCCGCGTACCCTCGTAGGCGGCGGTAGCCTCCTCCCCCAAGCAGTGGATGGCCCGGTGGATGTTGGCGTTGTAGCGCCGGTAATAGTCGGCCAGGGCGTCGATGACCTGGCGCGGCTTCTGGGATGTGGCCGCGTTGTCCAGGTACACCAGGGGGCGGCCGTGCACCTGCCGCTCCAGTATGGGGAAGTCCTGGCGGATGCGGGCCACGTCCAGGCTGCCATCGGGGCGCAGGTAGGGGTTGTTGCCTTGGCCGCTGGCCATTACCCTCATTCCTCCGTGCGCAGCCGGGGCAGCGAGTCCACCAGCAGGCGGTCGAGCTGCGTGCGCAGGGCCGGCAGGCGCACCTCGTCCAAGACGGACGAGGCGAAGCCCTTGATGAGCAGGGTCTGGGCCAGCACCGGGCCGATGCCGCGAGAGAGCATGTAGAACAGGGCCTCTTCGGCCACGGCGCCGGCTGCGGCCCCATGGCCGCACTTCACGTCGTCGGCGTAAATCTCGAGGGCTGGCTTGGAGTCCACCTCGGCCTCGCGGGAGAGGAGCAGGTTCTTGTCTTCCTGCTCGGCGTCCGTCTTCTGCGCCCCGGGCCGTACGTAGACGGTGCCCCCGAAGATGGCGTGGGACTCGCCGTCCAGCACCCCGCGATAGAACAGGCGACTGGTGCAGTGGGGCTTGATGTGGTCGATGTTGATGTAGTTGTCCAGGTGCTGGCGGCCGGTGGTGACGTACAGCCCGTGCAAATAGGCCTCGCTGCCCGGCCCGTCCAGGTCCACCCGCACGTCGTTGCGGCCGATGGCGCAGCCTCGGCCGAAGAAGACCGAGCGCAGGGAGGTGTCCCGCTCCTGGTAGAAGCGGGCCTGTCCGACATGGTAGGCCGCCTCGCCCTCCAGCAGCAGGTGGTAGTGCTCCAGCGCGGCGCCTTCGCCCAGGTAGAACTCGCGCACGGCGCTGGTCAGGTAGGGGCCGTCGCCCAGGCCCAGGTAAGACTCCACCAGACACAGGCGGGACTGCCTCCCCAGCACCACCAGCACGCGGGGGTAGTGCACGTAGGGACCTTCCGACTCGGGCGAGACAAAGACCAGATGCAGGGGACGCTCGGGCTCGGCGCCGTCGGGCACCACTACCAGGGCGCCATCGCTGAAGAAGGCGGTGTTGAGGGCGGCGAAGGCGTCGTCCTGGTAGGTAGCATAGCGGGCCAGGTGGCGCTCCAGCAGGTCGTCCCCCTGAGAGAGGACGCGGGACAGGGGCAAGACGGTGACTTCCTCGCCGGCGGCAGGCAAGTGGGACAGCTCGGGCCGGTAGCGTCCACCCACGAACACGGCCCGACGCCACGTGGGCCGCCAGGGCAGGGTGCGCCTCAGCCTCTCCAGAGGCAGCGGAGGCCGCGCCGGCGGCGGCCCGAAGACGGTGCGCGCGACAGGCCCCACATCGGTGTACTTCCAGGGCTCATTGCCGCGGCGGGCAGTGGGGAAGCCCAGATCGAGGAAGCGCCCCAGCGCCTCCCGGCGCAGCTCCCGGAGCCAATCGGGCTCGCTCCGCCCGGCCTCCAGTTCGCGGAAGCGGCGGGCATAGGTCTCGTATACCGGCGGTGCCTGCGTCATATCCGTGTTACCGCTGGCTGCGGCGGCGGGCCTAGTCGCGCCGCCCTGCCTCCGCTGCCTGCCGCAGCCACTCGTAGCCCTTGGCTTCCAGCTCTTGGGCCAGCTCCCGGCCTCCCGAGGCCACGATACGCCCGTCGATGAGCACGTGCACGTAGTCCGGCTGGACGTAGTTGAGGATGCGCTGGTAGTGGGTGACCAGGACCACGGCCTTGTCGGGCCCACGGAAGCGGTTGATGCCCTGGGCCACCACCTTGAGGGCGTCGATGTCCAGGCCCGAGTCCGTCTCGTCCAGGAGGGCCAGGGTAGGGTCGAGGAGCAAGAGCTGCATGATCTCGTGTCGCTTCTTCTCGCCGCCGGAGAAGCCCTCGTTGACGTTGCGCTTCAGGAATTCGGCGTCCATGCCCATCTCGCGCAGCTTCTCCTGCACCAGGCGGTTGAAGTCCCGCACCGCGAGCTTCTCCAGGCCCCGGTGCTCGCGCACCGCGTCCAGCGCGGCGCGCAGGAACTCGCGCAGGCGGACGCCCGGCAGCTCCACCGGGTACTGGAAGGCCAGAAAGACCCCTTCCCGCGCCCGCTCGTCGGGGGGCATGGAGAGGAGGTCGCGACCCCGGTAGTAGACCTCACCGGCGTAGACCTCGTAGTCGGGCTTGCCGGCGAGGACGTTCACCAGCGTGCTCTTGCCCGAACCGTTGGGCCCCATGATGGCGTGCACCTCGCCCAGGTGGACGGTGAGGTCCACACCCCGCAGGATCTCGACGCCACCGATGCCCGCCCTGAGGCCCCGCAGGACGAGGACGGGCTCCCTTTTGTTCTCCGCCATGTCCGTCTCCCGCCTAACCAACGGTGCCCTCCAGGCTGACGCGCAGCAACTGGGTGACCTCCATGGCGAACTCGAAGGGCAGCTCCTGGAAGACGCCCCGGCAGAAGCCGTGCACGATCATGTACTGGGCCTCCTCCTCGCTGATGCCGCGGCTCATGAGGTAGAAGAGCTGCTCGTCGGAGATCTTGGAGGTGGTGGCCTCGTGCTCGATGCGGGCGGTGGGGTTGCGCACCTCCAGATAGGGCACGGTGTGGGCGGCGCACTTGCTGCCGATGAGCAGCGAGTCGCAGCGGGTGAAGTTGCGCGCCCCGTCGGCGGTGGGCATGATCTTGACCAGGCCGCGGTAGGTGTTCTGGCCGTGGCCAGCCGAGATGCCCTTGGCCACGATGGTGCTGCGGGTGTTCTTGCCCATGTGGACCATCTTGGTGCCGGTGTCGGCCTGCTGGTAGTTGTTGACCAGGGCCACCGAGTAGAACTCGCCCACCGAGTTGTCGCCCCGCAGGATGACGCTGGGGTACTTCCAGGTGATGGCCGAGCCCGTCTCTACCTGCGTCCAGGAGATCTTGGAGTTCTTGCCCAGGCAGATGCCCCGCTTGGTGACGAAGTTGTAGACGCCGCCGCGCCCCTCCTTGTCGCCCGGGTACCAGTTCTGCAGGGTGGAGTACTTGATCTCGGCGTCCTCCAGGGCGATGAGCTCCACCACCGCCGCGTGGAGCTGGTGCTTCTTGCGGATAGGCGCCGTGCACCCCTCCAGATAGCTCACGTAGGAGCCGCGGTCGGCGATGATGAGGGTGCGCTCGAACTGTCCCGCCTCCGCCTCGTTGATGCGGAAGTAGGTCATCAGGTCCATGGGGCAGCGCACGCCGGGCGGCACGTAGACGAAGGTGCCGTCAGAGAAGACGGCCGAGTTCAGGGCGGCGTAGAAGTTGTCGGTGTAGGGCACCACCGAGCCCAGGTACTTGCGCACCAGCTCCGGGTGCTTCTGGATGGCCTCGGAGATGGGGCAAAAGATGATGCCCAGCTCCTCCAGCCGCTTCTGGAAGGTGGTGGCCACCGATACCGAGTCCAGCACCGCGTCCACCGCCACCCCGGCCAGGCGCTTCTGCTCCTCCAGCGGGATGCCCAGCTTGTCGAATGCCCGCTTCAGCTCAGGGTCGATGTCGTCTAGCGTCTTGGGCCGGTCGCCGTCCCGAGAGAGGGGCGCCGCGTAGTAGACGATGTCCTGGAAGTCGATGGGCGGGTGGTGGATCTTGGCCCATTTGGGCTCCACGTAGCCCAGGGAGCGCCAGTAGCGATAGGCCCGCAGGCGCCACTCCAGCATCCATTCGGGCTCTTCCTTCTTCCTGGAGATGAGGCGGATGATGTCCTCATTGAGCCCCTTGGGGGCTACGTCGGCCGCGACGGGGATGACGAAGCCCCACTTGTACTCCTTCTCCTCGATGCCCGTCTCTCGGGATATGACCTTGCGCGCCGGCGGCATATGCTGCCCTCCCTCGGGCTAAGGGCGGCATTTTTTGACAACATTTGACTGTCAAAATCTCCCTTAGCCGAGGTCAAGTTTAGCACAGGCCCCAGGCGGGCGCAAGGGGAGCATGGCCCCGGCCAGGCGCCCGCAGCGACGCCCGAGCGAGCCTGCGCCCTCGGGGCGGCCTGCCTCGCGTTGACGTCAGCGTCTACCTGGCTTATGATGGGCGCGACTTCCCGACCGAGGGCGGCTATGTCCATCGCCGATGTCATCGAACGGGCCCGCGCCCAGGGCCGCCGCGTCCTCACCGAGGTGGAGTCCAAGCAGGTGCTGGCCGAAGCGGGCATACCGGTGGTGCCCGCCCGGCTGGCGACCACCGCCCAGGAGGCAGCGGCCGCTGCCAGAGAGCTGGGCTTCCCGGTGGTCCTCAAGGTCGTGTCCCCCGATATAGTGCACAAGACCGATGTGGGCGGCGTGCGGCTGGGCCTGGCCAGCGCCGAAGAGGTGGCCCAGGCCTTCCAGGACATCGTCGACTCGGCGCGCCGGCACGTGCCCCAGGCCCGCATCGAGGGCGTTTCGGTGCAGCCCCAGGCGCGGCCGGGCGTCGAGGTCATCCTCGGCATGAGCAAGGACCCCCAGTTCGGGCCAGTGCTCATGTTCGGCCTGGGCGGCATCCTGGTGGAGGTGCTGAAGGACGTGTCCTTCCGCATTGTCCCCATCGCTCCCAGGGATGCCCGCGAAATGGTACGCGAGATCAAGGCCTTTCCGGTGCTGGAGGGCTACCGCGGCCAGCCCCCCGCCGACTTGGAGGCGCTGGAGCGCATGCTGCTGCGCCTGTCCGACTTCGCCCAGGCCCACCCCGAGGTGGAAGAGCTGGACCTGAACCCCGTCTTCGCCTACCCCGACGGAGCCGTGGCAGTGGACGCTCGCGTCCTGCTGGGCTGAGCGCGAGGAGCGGCCCATGCCCCGCCGCCGCAGGGTGCCGAGGCGTTGGCCCAGGGGCCTGGTAGAGCTGGGCCCCGGCGTGTTCGCTTACCTGTCCGGCAGCGGCGAGCCCGGAATGGCCAACGCCGGCCTGGTGACAAGCGACGAGGGCGTCCTACTGGTGGACTCTCTCCTCCCCGCCTTCGGCCGGGCCTTGCGGCGAGCTGTCCGCCGCGCCTCCCGCGCGCCGGTGCGATATGTGGTCAACACCCACTACCACATCGACCACATGGCCGGCAACGGCGGCTTCCCCAGGGCCACCGTCATCGCCCACGCCCAGTGCCGGCGCGAGGCCCTGGAGATCGGCAGCGACATGGAGATGTGGGCCCGACGCCTGCCTCGCTTCGCCGATGACCTGCGCGCCCTTCAGCCGAGGCCGCCCTCCCTCACATACGAGGACCGGATGGTCCTGTACCTGGGCGGGCGGGAGGTGCACCTGCTGCACCTGGGGCGTGCCCACACCCGCGGCGACACCCTGGTCTACCTGCCGCAGGAGAAGGTGCTCTTCGCTGGCGATGTGGTGTGCGTGCACGTAGTATCCGGCCCGCCCGATGCCCACGTCACCGGCTGGCTGCGAGTTCTGGACAGGCTCGGCGGGCTGGACGTGGAGATGGTCGTGCCCGGCCACGGGCCGGTAGCCGACCGGAAGGCCATCTCGGAGATGCGGGAGCTGCTCTCGCTCCTGCGGCGGGAGGCGCGCAAGGCGTACCGCGAGGGGCTCCCGCCAGCGGAGGCGGCCCGACGCCTCAGGCTGGGAGGGTACTTCGGGGCGTGGGCCGGCCAGGAGCGCATACCCGTCTACATGGAGAGGATCTATATGGAGCTGCGGGGGGAGCTATAGCGTGGGCGGCCTCCCCTACTCGCCGGAAGAGTTGAGGGCCCGCCTAGACCGCGCCTTTAACCCCCGTGCCGTGGCCGTGGTGGGGGACAAGCGGGCCAACGGCTACCTGTGGCTCAACTCCATGCGCACCTTCCAGGGCCCTGTCTACTCGGTGCAGATCGACCCCCAGGAGGCGGCGGCCATCGCCGCCATGGGCTTTGCCAACTACGCCAGCCTCAGGGAGCTGCCGGGCCCCGTGGACTATGTGGTCTGCGCCGTGCCCCGGCAGGTGGCGCCCCGCATCGTGGCTGACTGCGCCGAGACCGGCGCCACGGCCGTGGCCCTGTTCACCTCCGGCTTCGCCGAGACCGAGCAGGAGGAGGGCGTCCGTCTGCAGCGGGAGATCGGCGACATCGCCCGCCGCAGCGGCCTGCTGCTCATCGGCCCTAACTGCATGGGCATCTACAGCCCGGCGGCAGGCGTGCGTCACAGCGCCGAGCAGGAGGTCTACGACGACGGCCGCGTGGCCTTCATCTCCCAGAGCGGCACCCACTGCATCAACTTCTCGCTGGTAGGCTACCTGCACGGCGTGCGCTGCTCCAAGACCGTCAGCGTCGGCAACTGCGAGCTGCTGGACATCCCCGACTACCTGGACTACTTCCTGCACGACCCGGCCACCGAGGTCATCGCCATGTACGTGGAGGGGCCGCGGGATGGCCGCCGCTTCTTCCAAGTGCTGCAGGAGGCTGCCCGCCGCAAGCCCGTAGTGGTCTGGAAAGGGGGCGTGACCGAGCCCGGGGCGCGGGCCGTCTACTCCCACACCGCCTCGCTGGCCACGGCGCCCCAGGTGTGGCGGGCGGCCATGCGGCAGGCGGGCGCCATCGAGGCCGATAGCCTGGAAGAGACCATCGACGTCGTCAAGGCCCTGCTTTACGCGCGGCCCACCACTGGTCGGCGCATGGGACTGATCGCGATGACGGGCGGGCAGTCGGTGGTCATCACCGACGCTTTCGCCCGCGAGGGCCTGGAGGTGCCGCGCCTGAGCCAGCGCTCCTACGACCGGCTGGCGTCCTTCTTCAACATCATCGGCGGCAGCTACCGCAACCCGCTGGACGCGGGGGGCACGGTGGCCATGGGCTTCGCCGTGGACAACGTGCGCCGGCTGCTGGAGGTGCTGGACGACGACCAGAACGTGGACGCCATCGCCTTCGAGGTGGGCACCGGCTTCCTGGTGCGACGCATACGCCAGGACCCGGCGCTGGCCGAGTCCCTGGCCGATGCTCTCGCCCGGTTCAGGGACGGGTCGGCCAAGGCCCTGGTGACGGTGGTGCACCCCGGCCACGCCGAGGACGTGAGCGCTCAGATCCGGGCCCGGTTCGTGGAGCGGGGCCTGCCCGTGTTCGCCACCTTCCAGCAGGCGGCCCGGGCCCTGCGCAAGGCCATCGACTACTGGCGCTTTCGCCAGGAGCTGGAATAGGGGGTGGGCAAGGTGCAGGTCAAGGCAGCAGTCTTTTATCGACCGCACGAGCCCCTGGCCGTGCAGGAGCTGGAGCTGGAGGGGCCGAGGGCAGGGGAGGTGCTGGTGCGCATCGCCGCCTGCGGCGTGTGCCACTCGGACCTGCACTTCATCGATGGGCTGGTGCCCATCGCCTCCCCCTCGGTGCTGGGGCACGAGGCGGCCGGGGTGGTGGAAGCAGTGGGCGCCGGAGTGGCCTCCGTCCAGCCGGGCGACCACGTGGTACTGAGCTTCATCCCCTCCTGCGGGCGCTGCCAGTACTGCGTCGTCGGCCGTCCCAACCTGTGCACCATCGGCAACAGGGCCATGTCTCGGGGCACCATGCTGGACGGCACGCCCCGCTTCGCCCGGGAAGGGCGGCCGGTGTACCAGATGGGCAGCATCGGCGGCTTCGCTAGCTATACGGTGGTGCCCGAGGCGGGCTGCGTGAAGATACGCGAGGATATGCCCCTGGACCGGGCGGCCCTGCTGGGCTGCGGCGTCATGACCGGTGTGGGGGCGGTCATCAACACGGCGCGGGTGCAGGCGGGCAGCGACGTGGCGGTGGTGGGCTGCGGCGGCGTGGGGCTGAACGTGGTCCAGGGGGCGGCCCTGGCCGGAGCAGGCCGCATCATAGCCATCGATGTGCTGGCCCACAAGCTGGAGCTGGCGCGCCAGTTCGGCGCTACCCACACGGTGGACGCCTCGCGCGAGGACCCGGTGGAGGCCGTGCGCCGTATTTCGCCCGGCGGGGTAGACTATGCCTTCGAGGTGATCGGCCGGCCGGAGACGGTGCGCCAGGCCTTCGACATGGCCCGGCGGGGCGGCCTGACAGTGGTGGTGGGGGTGCCGCCCGCCGGCGCCGAGGTCTCCCTGCCTGCCGGCGCCTTCCTGACCGAGAAGACCATCACCGGCTCTGCCTACGGCGGCGCCCGCATGCCTGTGGATGTGCCCCGCCTGGTGGAGCTGTACATGTCCGGACGACTGAAGCTGGACGAGCTCATAAGCCGCGTCTACCCGCTGGAGGGCATCAACGACGCCTTCGATGCGCTGCGCCGGGGCGAGGTAGCCCGCAGCATCGTCACGCCCCTGTAGGCGCCCTCGGGCCCTTTCCGGCCGTCGCCAGCGCCTATATCATGGGGGCGCCCATGGGGAGGCCCGGACGGTGTGCGCCCTAGTTCATGAGTCGCCCCTGCATGTCCGCGACACCACGGGCAGGGAGCGGTACGGCCGGCTGCTGGTGGCCGAACGCTGGCACGAGGAGCTGGGACGCGCCTCCGCGGACGAGGAGTTCCGCATCGTGGTGCTGCTCGAGCCGTGCGATGACGTGAGGCCTACGGGGCCGGTAGCGGTCTGCGTCCCGGCCCCAGGCGGGCCGGGCAGGGCAGCCGAGCCACCCGCCACCTACGCTGCCGAGGGCGAGGTCGGCCTCGACGCCCGCACCCTGGAACGGCTGGCCCGGGGCAGGGTCGCCGCCGGCCTGGCGCTGGGCATCGCGCCACGGCAGGTGTTCGGCCCGAGGGGCCCTCGCTGGCAGCGGCTGGCCCGTCACCTCGTCCACCGGCACCAGCGCCAGCTCATGCTGGAGGCAGCGGCGCGTGCCCTGTGGGCACCGCAGGAGCCGCCAGCGGCCGCGGCCGAGACCGGGTCCCGGCTCCAGGAGGTGGCGGCCCGTGCCCGCGCGGCCCTTCCCCCCGGTGCACCGGCGGCGCTCGCCGACTCGCTGGCCCGGGTAGAGGCCTGGCTCGCCGCCCGCGGCCCGGTGGCGGAGGTGCGGGCGTGGCGACGATTCCGGGAAGGCCCTGTCTCGCTGGCCGGCGATATCTGGGCGGTGCGCGCCCTGGCCGAGCGCCCGCAGGAGGCGCTGGAGGTGGCGCGCATGCGCTGCTTCCTGTCTCGGGCCGCCTCAGCCGACCCGGAACTGGAGCTCGACCGGGCCCTCGCCCGGGAACAGTTGGGCTACGCCGCTCTGGTGCTGGAGCCCCAGCGGCTGGCCACAGCCCGAGCGGCCTTCAGCTCGTTCCAGCGACGGTACCGCCAGGCCTACGATTCCCATCACCGCTCTTACTGGCGCGATGCGCGGGCGCTGCAAGAGCGCTTGCTGGAGGCGGCGCCCAGGGTACGCGCCCTGCGCCTGCTGGCATCGCTGCTGGAGCTGGGGCCGCCGGTGGGGATGAAGGCCGCCGCCGGCTGGGAGGAGTTGTGCGGCCGCCTGTCCCCCTGCCCGTCGGACGTGCCGTCCCTGACGGACGAGCGGGACGTCCGCTGCCGGCTCTGCCACCTGCCGCCCGATGCCCAGTTGCCGAGGCGGGAAGCAGAAGAGTGCCTGAACCGGGTGGACAGGGCCCTCTCGCGGCAGACGTCGAGGCTGGCCCGAGCCCTGGTGGCGGACGTCCTGTCCGCCGGGCCCGAACCGGCGGCCGAGAGGCTGCTGAAGGCAGTCCAGGCCAGCCAGGTCGCTTCCCTCCCCGAGGTGCTGGACGAGGCCCTGATAGGTCAGGTGCGGCGCTTCCTGGCCGAGGCGGCGGTGCGCCGCGCCCTGGCCCCGGTGCTGGAGGCCCTGCAGCGAGGGCGCTCCCCCGGACGGGACGAGATCTCCCACGCCATGGCCCGGGCCCGGCGGGCGCTGGAGCGCTCCGCCCGCGCCCTCGGCGCTTCCTAGGCCATGGCGTCCGAGAAATGGGTCGTGGTGGGCCTGGGCAACCCGGGCCCCGAATACGCCGAGACCCGCCACAACGCTGGCTCGCGCTGCGTGGCGCGCCTCGCCCGCCGCCACGGCGTCGACCTGCGACCCCACCGCCTCTATTCTCTGGGCCGCGGCCAGATAGGGGGCCGCGAGGTGGTGCTGGCCCGCAGCCGCGTGTTCATGAACGAGAGCGGTCGAGCGGTGGCGGCCCTGGTCCGGCAGGAGAGCGTGCCCACCTCGCACCTGCTGGTGGTGTGCGACGACCTGGACCTTCCCCTGGGGAAGCTGCGCCTGCGTCCCCGCGGCGGACACGGCGGCCACAACGGGCTCCGCTCCGTCATCGCCCACCTGGGCAGCGACGATTTCCCCCGCCTGCGCATCGGCATCGGCAGGCCGGTGAGGGACGGACGCCCCGTCACCGACCCCGACCTGGTAGCCCAGTACGTGCTCGCGGTGCCCACCTCCCAGGAGCGTCCCTTGCTGGAGGAGGCCCTGGAGCTGGCCTGCGACGCCATCGAGCTGCTGCTGGCGGAGGGGCTGGAGGCGGCCATGAACCGCTACAACCCCTGAGGGTGGCGCTGGTAGAATAGGTCTCGCAGGGGCCCCGTGGAACCGCGGGGCCCCTTGTGGCGTTGGCATGGACCTGTCGGGCCTTCTGGAGGAAGTCGCATCTGCGCCCACCCTGCGCCGGGTGGCGCAGCTCGCCCGTTCCCCCTCGCTGCGCCTGGTCCTCGGGCTGCCCGACGCCGCCAAGGCGGCGTCGGTGGCCGCCCTCTTCCGTTCCCTGGGCCGTCCGCTCCTGCTGGTGCTGCCGCGCCCCGAGCAGGCCGAGGCCCTCGCCGACGAACTCTCGGCCTGGCTGGGCGCGGCTGCCGAAGTGCTGGTCTTCCCCGAGCGCGAGGCCCTCCCTTACGAGCGGCTGACGCCTGACTACGAGGCTGTGGCTGCCCGCCTGCGCGCCCTGTCGCGGCTGCTGCGTCCAGGCCCCGCGCTGGTGGTGTCCTCGGCGCGGGCGCTGGCCCAGCGCACCCTGGCCCGCCCCGAGCTGGCGGCCTCGTCGCTGCGTCTGCGACCGGGCGACGAACTGGACCTGGAGCGGTTCCTCTCGCGCCTCCTGTCCTGGGGGTACTCCCTGGAGCCGGCGGTGGAGCGCCCGGGCCAGGTCGCCCGGCGAGGAGGCATCGTGGACGTGTTCCCGCCCGCGTCCGAACTGCCCGTGCGCATCGAGCTGTGGGGGCGGCAGGTGGACAGCCTGCGCCTGTTCGACCCCGAGACCCAGCGCTCCCGCGGCCCCGCCGACGAAGTGGAGGTGACGCCGGCGCGGGAGGCCCTGTTCGCCCCGCCCTGGCCGCCCTGGACGGAGTCCCTGGACCTCGACTCCCTGTCCCCCGAGTCCCGCCAGCGCTGCCAGCGGGAGCTGGACGAGTTGCGCCAGGGCCAGGCCAGCGCCGGCGAGCACTTTTGGGTGCCCTTCTTCGCCCGGGGCACGCTCCTGGAGCACCTGCCCCCCGACGCGGTGGTAGTGGCCGACGAGCGCCAAGAGCTGGGGGCCGTGCTGGCCGAGCTGGAGCACCAATCCCGCGATGCCCGCCGAGAGCTGGAGGAGCGAGGCGAGCTGCCCCGCGGCCTGCCCCTGCCCCACCTGACAGCAGCCGAACTGATGGCAGCCCTGGAGGGCGCGCCCAGGCTGGTGTGGCTCTCGCGCTGGGCGGCCGACGAGGCCGAGGGCTCCCTGCGACTGCCCTTCTCCCCTGCTCAGGGCTACGGCGGTCAGCTCCGCCGCCTGGTCAACGAGGTCATTCGCGAGTCGCGCCGGGGCACCAGAGTGGTCATCGTCTCCCATCAGGCGCCGAGGCTTTCGGAGTTGCTGGCCGAGCAGGGCGCACCGGAGGGGGTGGCCGTCGTCCACGGCGCCCTCTCGGGCGGATGGCGGCTGGAAGAGGGCGACGCGCGCCTCCTGCTCCTCAGCGACCGCGAGGTCTTCGGCACCAGCAAGGAGCGCCGCCCGCAGCCCCGGCGCTACTTCACCGTCCAGGCCTTCCTGTCCGAGCTGGCGCCGGGCGACTACGTGGTGCACGTGGACCACGGCATCGCTCGCTTCCGCGGGCTGGTGCGCTCCTCCCGCGACGGGGTCGAGCGCGAATACCTGGAGCTGGAGTACGCCGAGGGCGACCGCCTGCTGGTACCCGTCGACCAGATGGACCGGGTGGCCCGGTACCTGGGGCCCAGCGACCACGAGCCCCGCCTGACCCGCCTGGGCTCGGGCGAGTGGCAGAAGACCAAGCAGCGGGTGCGCCAGGCCGTCACCGACCTGGCACGGGAGCTGGTCACCATCTACGCCGCCCGGGAGGTGTTCCCGGGGCACCCGTTCCCGGCCGATACCCCCTGGCAACTGGAGCTAGAGGCGTCTTTCCCCTACCTGGAGACGCCCGACCAGCTGGTGGCCATAGCTGAGGTGAAGCGGGACATGGAGTCGCCCCGGCCCATGGACCGCCTCATCTGCGGCGACGTGGGCTATGGCAAGACCGAGATCGCCCTGCGGGCCGCTTTCAAGGCAGCTATGGACGGCAAGCAGGTGGCGGTACTGGTGCCCACCACGGTGCTGGCCCAACAGCACTACGAGACTTTCCGCCGCCGTCTAGCCCCCTTCCCGGTGAGGGTGGGCCTCCTCTCCCGCTTCCTCTCGGAGAGGGAGCAACAGGAAGTGGTGAAGGCCCTGGCCGAAGGCTCCCTAGACATTGTCATCGGCACCCACCGCCTGCTGCAGAAAGACGTGCACTTCCGCGACCTGGGGCTCGTGATCATCGACGAGGAGCAGCGCTTCGGCGTGGCCCACAAGGAGCACCTGAAGAAGCTGCGGCGGGAGGTGGACGTGCTCACCCTTTCGGCCACGCCCATCCCCCGCACCCTGTACATGGCCCTGGGCGGAGTGCGCGACATGTCGCTGCTGGAGACGCCGCCCGAGTCGCGGCTGCCCATCAAGACCTATGTCGCCCAGTACGACGGCCGGCTGGTGCGCGAGGCCATCCGCCGCGAGCTGGCCCGCGGCGGCCAGGTCTTCTATGTCCACAACCGGGTGCAGAGCATCGGCGAGGCGGCGCGGCGGGTACAGGAGCTGGTGCCCGAGGCGCGCATCGCTATCGCCCACGGCCAGATGGACGAAGAGGAGCTGGCCCTGGTGATGGAGGAGTTCGTGGCCGGGCGGGTGGACGTTCTGGTGTGCACCACCATCATCGAGTCGGGCCTGGACATTCCCAACGTCAACACCATCATCATCGAGAACGCGGACCGCCTGGGGCTTGCACAGCTCTACCAGCTGCGCGGGCGGGTGGGCCGTGGCACCCACCGCGCCTACGCCTACTTGCTATACGAATCGCCGGAGCGCATGACCGACGCCGCCCGCAAGCGGCTGGAGGCCATATTCGAGGCCACCGAGCTGGGCGCTGGCTTCCAGATCGCCCTGCGCGACCTGGAGATACGCGGCGCGGGCAACCTGTTGGGGCCCGAGCAGAGCGGCCACGTGGCGGCCGTGGGGCTGGACCTGTACTCGCGGCTGCTGGCCGAGGCGGCGCGGCGCATGCGGGCCGCCATGCGGGGCGAGGTGCCGCCGCCGCCCAGGGAGGGGCCCGACGTGGTGCTGGACCTGCCCATCACCGGCTACCTGCCCGACTCATATGTGCCCGACCTGAACCAGAGGCTCGCCCTCTACCAGCGGCTGGCCGAGGCGACATCGCCGGAAGCCGTGGAAGAGATAGCACAGGAGATGGCCGACCGCTTCGGCCCTGCGCCTCCACCTACCCAGGGGCTCCTGGAGCTGGCGAGGCTGCGCGCCCTGGCCCGGCAGGCGGGGGTGCGCTCGCTGGCGGTGGAGGGCGGACGTATCGTGCTGCGGATGGCCGAGGGTCGCTCGCTGCCCGCGGGGGCGCTGCCGCGGCCGCTGCCCCGGGGCGTGGAGGCGGGCCCCAGCACCGTTTGGCTGAACCCGCTGGCCCTCGAGGACGACTGGCGCAAGCTCGTCGAGCAGGTGCTCAACGGCATCATTCGGGCTGTCGAGGCATCTGGGGAAAAAATGGGGAAATAACATACTGTCCCGCCCGCCAGAGGCAAGCAGAGCTGCAACTTTCGCGGTTGACACGTTCAGGGGGCTTCCGTAAGATGGGCCGTCGTGAAGGCCGTCACGGAGGCCCCTGAGAGGGGAGGGAGGGGCGGTGGCGGTAGCAAAGAGGGGCATAGAGAGCACCGGGCGCGGGTCTTCCTCCTGACCGGCGCCTACGGCCTGGCCCTGATGGCCTATCTGGCCATCGAGCCGACCCAGGTCTGGCTGCTCCTTCTCCTCGCATTGCTGGCAGCCCTCGGCACCGACGGCATCGTCAGGGCGCACCCCCACTCTGCCTTCCGCCGCCTGGACGACACCACGCTGCACCTGTTCCTGCCCGTCATGTACGCCCTCGGCTCGGCCATTTTCCTGGAGAGCGTGGTGGGCAGCTACTGGTCCGTGCCGGCGGCGCTGGCCATGGCTATACCCTTCGCTGGGGTGGTGCACTCGGAGTACGTGAGCGTCGACCAGGCAGACGAGGGCTATCACACTGCCCGCGTCCTGCTGAATATGGTGACCTACCTCACCGCCTTCCTCTTCTTCGCCACCATCTATCGCGAGGACGTGGAGCTGAACTTGCTGGTGCGCACAGTGGCGGTGGGGGTGGTGGCCATGCTGTTGGCGGTAGACGTGCTGCGGGAAGAGGCCCTGGAGGCGTCGCGCACGCTCCTGTACTCCCTCGTGGTGGGGGCGCTGGTGAGCCAGGCCGCGTGGGGCACGCACTTCCTGCCCCTGGAGAGCAACTCCGCCGCCGTATTCCTGCTCCTGGCCTTTTACCTGGTCACGGGCCTCCTGCACCAGTACCTGGGCGAGCGCCTCGACGTTCGCACGGCCACCGAGTTCGGCGGCATCGCCTCTCTGGGCATGGCGGCCGTGGTGGCCGCCCACCGCCTGGTGTGAGGCGAGCCCTCTCCGGCGCTCGCTGCCGGGCGTCGGCCGCGACGGCCCCCTGGCTGGTTCCGCATGCGGCGCGCGCCGGGGCTGGCTTGCCCTGGTGATAGAGCTCCACTATAATGGCCACGCCCCGGAGGACGGCCGTCCCGATATGCTGCTGGCCCTGGACATCGGCAACACCAATGTGACGGCGGGCGTGTTCGAGGACGCACGCCTACGGCGCACCTGGCGTCTGGCCACGGACGTGCGGCGAGAGGCCGACGAGTACGCCGGACTCCTCCTCACCCTGCTCCAGCACGGCGGCATCGCCCCCGGCGAGATCAAGGCGGCGGTCATGTGCTCGGTGGTGCCGGACCTGGAGCCCGTGTTCGAGACCGTCTGCCGCTCGTACCTGGGCGTGCGTCCCCTGCTGGTGGACGTGGGCGTCCGCACCGGCCTGCGCGTGCTGTACGACGCCCCCCGCGACGTCGGCCCCGACCGCGTGGCCGATGCCGTGGCCGCCCTGCACCTTTACGGCGCGCCGGTCATCATCGTCGACCTGGGCACGGCCACCGTGTTTGACGCGGTCAACCGCGACGGCGACTACGTGGGCGGGGCTATCGCCCCCGGCCTGGGCATCGCTGCCGAGGCCCTCTTCCAGCGGGCGGCCAGGCTCTACCGGGTGGAGCTGACGCGGCCCAGGGCGGTCATCGGCCGCAACACGGTGGCGGCCATGCAGTCGGGCATCGTCTACGGCTATGTGGCGCTGGTGGAGGGGATGGTGGCCCGCTTCCGGGAAGAACTGGGGGCCGACGCCAAGGTAGTTGCCACCGGCGGGTACGCCCACCTCATCGCCGCCGAGACGCGGGCCATCGACCACGTGAACCCCGACCTGACCCTCGTCGGACTGCGCCTGATCTACGAGATGAACCGGGACTAGGGTCATGTACAACCTGACGGGGCGGCGCATCGTGCTGGGGGTGGCGGGCAGCATCGCTGCCTATAAGGCAGTGGACCTGGCCAGCCAGCTCACCCAGATGGGCGCGAGGGTGGACACCGTACTCACGGAGGCAGCCGGCCGCTTCGTCACGCCCCTGAGCTTCACCTCGGTCACTGGCCGCCCCGCCTATACCGACATGTTCGCCGCCTCCGAGACGGCCCCCGAGCTGCACGTCCAGCTCGGCCACCAGGCGGAGCTGGTGCTGGTGGCCCCGGCCACGGCCACCACACTGGCGCGCCTGGCCTTGGGTATGGCCGAGGACCTCCTATCGCTCACCGCCCTCTGCACTCGGGCGCCCCTGGTGGTCTGCCCGGCCATGGACGCCTATATGTGGGAGCACCCGGCCACCCAGGACAACGTGGCCCGGTTGCGGCAGCGCGGCGCGCTGGTGGTGGGGCCCGAGGTAGGCCGCCTCGCCTCCGGGCATGTGGGGCCGGGCAGGCTGGCCGAGCGGGAGACCATCCTGGGCGCCGTGCGCCACGCGCTGGGCCAGCGCTACGGGGACCTGCAGGGGAAGCGCATCGTCGTCACGGCTGGAGGCACCCAGGAGCCCATCGACCCCGTGCGGTACGTGGGCAACCACTCCTCGGGCAAGATGGGTTATGCTGTGGCTGAGGCGGGGCGCGACCGCGGCGCCCAGGTGACCCTGGTGACGGCCCCCACGGCGCTCCCCGACCCTTACGGGGTGCAAGTGGTCCGCGTGCGCACCGCCTGCGAGATGCGCGACGCAGTGCTGGAGGCCTGTCGCGATGCCCATGCCCTGGTGATGGCGGCGGCCGTGGCCGATTTCCGCCCGGCCGTGTCCGCCCCCCAGAAGATAAAGCGGGGCACCGCCGAGGCCCTGACGCTGGAGCTGGTGCGCAACCCCGATATCCTGGGCGAGCTGAAGGACGTGGAGGGGCTGGTGAAGGTGGGCTTCGCTGCCGAGACCCAGGACCTGGTGGCCAATGCCGAGAAAAAGCTCCGGGAGAAGGACCTGGACCTCATCGTGGCCAACGATGTCACCGCCCCCGGCTCCGGCTTCGGCGCCGACACCAACAAGGTGGTGATCCTGGACAGGAGCGGTAAGCGGGAAGAGCTGCCCATCATGGGCAAGTACGAAGTGGCCTGGCACGTCCTCGACCGCGTGGCCGGCCTGCTGGAAGGGAGGAAGACCTGACATGACCTCCATCTCGGAGCGGTTCTCGCTGGAGAAGTTCGCCCGCCACCCCTTCTACCAGGAAGTGAACCGGCGCCTGGTGAAGCTGACAGGCCTGCGTCCGGGCCAGCGCGTGGTAGACCTGGGCGCCGGCACCGGCGCCGTCACCCGCCTCATCCTGGAGGAGTTGGGCGCGGGCAAGGGGTCAGAGATCATCGCCGTGGAGCCCTCGGACTCCGCCCTGGAGGCGGCCCGGCGCAACCTGGCCAACGTGTCCGAGGCCGTGGTGCGTTTCGTCCAGGGCGGCGCCGAGCGCCTGTCGCAGCTGGTGAAGCGGCCGGTGGACGCCGTCCTGTTCTGCAACGCCATCCACCTGGTGCGGGAGAAGGCGAAGGTGGTGCAGGAGGTACGGCGCGTGCTGCGCGAGGGCGGGACGTTCTCCTTCAACACCTCGTTCTATCTGGGGGCGGAGCCGCCCGAGTCGCAGCAGTTCTATCGCCGCTGGCTCATCAAGGCCCTGCGGCTGCTCAAGACCCACTACGGCCTCACCCCTACCGACGAGCGCACGCCGGCGCGAGAGCGGCTCTCGGCCGAGGAGTACATCGCCCTTCTGGAGCAGAACGGTTTTCGCATCCAGCACAAGGAGATCATGCAGGTGGAGATGGACCTGGAGAGCTTCGAGGACATCTCCGAGTACCAGCTCTGGATCGAGGGCATCCTGCCCGGGATACCGCTGGAGACGGGCAGCGCCGTCCTCAAGGAGAGCGTGCGCGAGACCTTCAAGGAACTGGGGCTGTCGGTCTCGCCCCGCAACTGGCTGCTGGTGGTGGCCAGCCGCGCCTGAGCCCCCTATAATTGCTGAAGACATTGCGCGCGGGGGAGTGGGGGAGGTATGAGCGTCCAGACGCTGGGCGGCTGGCTGTTGCGCCTAGCCCGCATGGACACGACAGTCCTGGGGGAGGCGGCAGCCACGGCCGCCGCCACGGGGCCCCTGGTAGCCGTGGTCGTGGCGTGCAGTTTCATTTCCGGGCTGGGCCCCTGGCTCTGGTGGGTGTTCCAGGACTTCCCCAGCAAGGACGAGGCCTTCGTGAAGGCCGTCCTGGCCGGGGGCGGGCTCCAGGTGCTTGTGTGGCTGGGCTGGCTCTACGTGTCGTACCTGCTGGCCACCCGGGTGCTAGGTGGCGCGGGGGAGTTGATGGCCGTCTTTCGTGCCATGGCCCTTGGGTTTGTGCCCATGGTCATAGCGGTGGCCATGTTCCTGGAGCCGCTGGCCATCGGCCTGGGCGTGCTGGCGGTAGGGGGAGTGGCCTTCATGGCCCAGGCCGCGCTGCAGACGGCCACCGGCCTGGACGCGGGCAAGGCGGCAGTGGCCAATCTGGTTGGCTTCACCTTCTTCACGCTGGTGATGTCCCTTCTGGGCTCGGTGGGCGAGGTGAGGGGGGCCGGCGGGATAGCGCCTGGGGTCTTCTTCTTCAGCCTGTCGTAACGGCCAGGGCGCGGGCAGCCTCGTCCACGTACAGATTTCCCTCTTCGTCGGTGTAGAAGAGGCGGAAGAAGGGGTATCCGCGGGCCCTGATCCCGCCGCCGCCCCCTTCATGCCGCTCTACCAGCGTGGCCACGAGCGCCACACGGCAGCCCAGGCTCTCTACAGCGGCGGCCGCCCGCAGGGAAGAGCCGCCGGTGGTGACCACGTCCTCGACGATAGCCACGGGCAGGCCCCGCACCAGGTCGGCACCGGCCACCTCGTCCCGGCCGCCGTGCCCTTTTCGAGTCTCCCTTACGTAGAACACGGGCAGCTCCCGTCCTGCCTGGCCCAATGCCGTCAGGGAGACGGCCACAGCGATGGGTATGGCGCCCGTAGCCATGCCCCCCACCGCCTGGGCGCCGGCAGATAGCACCGGGCCCAGGAGCAGCCGGCCGATGACCTCGGCCCAGCGAGGGTGGAGGGTCACCTGCTTGCCGTCGTAGTAGTAGCGGGCGCGGCGGCCCGACGCCAGCACGAAGTCCCCGTAGCGGAAGCAGCGCTGGGCCATCTGACGGTGCAGGGCCGCCAGTTCCTCGGGGCTAACGGCGGCCCCGGCCACCCCTATACCCCCTCCCCGGCCAGGTCCAGCAGCAGCTGCACCAGGGTGCGGGTGGGGATGCCCGTTGCCCCCTTGACCCAGATGCCCTTGTCCCGGTCCACGTTGTCGGTGGGCGCCATGTCGATGTGCACCCAGGGCGTGTCCTCGACGAAGAAATGGAGGAACTCCGCCGCCGAGATGGCCCCACCATAGCGGTCGCCCACGTTCTTGATGTCGGCCACCTCGCTGCGCAGCATCTCCCGGTATTCGCCGATGAGAGGAAAGCGCCACATCCGCTCGCCGGTACGCTCCCCGGCAGCGATGAGCTTCTGGGCCAGGGCATCGTCGGTAGCGAAGAAGCCAGTGGCGGCGGGCCCCAGGGCCACGGCCATGGCGCCGGTGAGGGTAGCCACATCGATGAGGGGCGAGAGGCCCTGCTCCTTGGCGTAGCAGATGGCGTCGGCCAGAATGAGCCTCCCCTCGGCGTCGGTGTTGATGACCTCGATGGTCTTGCCGTTGCGGGCCCGCAGCACGTCGCCGGGCTTGGTGGCCGAGCCGGAGGGCATGTTCTCTGTTGCGGGCACCAGGGCCACGGCATTGATGGGCGGGCGCAGCTTGCCCAGCGCCCACATGGCGGCGATGACGGCGGCCCCGCCCGACATGTCGCCCTTCATC